>CANQBN010000019.1 GCA_947588855.1 uncultured Lachnospiraceae bacterium | reverse complement strand
CGGTATGACCGGCCACCAGCAGAATCCTACTACCGGCTACAATATCAAAGGCGATCCTGCAGGCAAGATCGATCTGGAAAGCCTGTGCCGGGCTATGGGCTTCAACCGGGTTGTGGTGGTGGACCCCTATGATCTGGCCGCCTGCGACAAGACGGTGAAGGAAGAGCTTGCGGCTCCGGAGCCGTCGGTGATCATCAGCCGCCGTCCCTGCGCCCTGCTGAAATATGTGAAGCACAATCCGCCGCTTCATGTGGATTCGGATAAATGTGTGGGCTGTAAATCCTGTATGCGCCTGGGCTGCCCAGCCATCAGCGTGAAGAACAAAAAGGCGGTCATTGACAGTACCCAATGCGTGGGCTGCGGCGTCTGTGAGCAGCTGTGTAAATTCGGAGCTCTTTGATTTCGAGAAAAGGAAGGGAATAATGGCTGCAGCCTGTTTGGGCGCGCCGATTTCCCGTGAGAGGAGAATACATAGAATGACGAAGAATATTATGATCGTGGGAGTAGGGGGCCAGGGCTCTCTGCTGGCCAGCAAGCTGCTGGGCCATCTGCTTCTGACGGAAGGGTATGACGTGAAGGTTTCCGAGGTTCACGGCATGAGCCAGCGAGGCGGCAGCGTGGTGACTTACGTCCGTTTCGGCGAGAAGGTCTATTCCCCGGTGATCGATAAGGGGCAGGCGGATTTCATCGTCTCCTTTGAGAAGCTGGAGGCTGCCCGGTATATGGAGTATCTGAAGAAAGGCGGCCGTATCGTGGTCAACACCCAGGAGATCGATCCCATGCCGGTGATCACCGGAGCTGCTGTCTATCCGGAGAATCTGATTGAGAAGATGGAGACGGCGGGGGCCACAGTGGACGCTATGGACTGTCTGACCCTGGCGGAGCAGGCCGGTTCCTCCAAGGCGGTGAACATCGTGCTTATGGGCCGTCTGTCGAAATATTTTGATATTCCGATAGAGAAGTGGCAGCAGGCCATCCAGGAGTGCGTTCCGCCTAGGTTCGTGAAACTGAACCTGAAAGCCTTTGAGCTGGGCCGTGGAGAGTGAAAACGGAAAGATACGCGCGACTGTGTAAGGATTTCCGGGACCTGGTAAAACGGAATACAAGGTGAAAAACAGCATACAAAAAACGTGTCACTGGCGCGTTTTTTGTATGCTGACGTAATGCAAAAGGAGCGCCGCGCAGCGGAATGGCCGCCTTATGGGGGACATTTCGGAAACGCGGGGCTCCCTTTTTGGAGAGAATGATAGAAAAACTGGTTGTTATGCGAGGGCGTCCGGCTTACTCATTCGCGAGGAGCGGCGTCAGATTCCGGGACTTTTGCCGGAAGATAGACAGCAGTCTCCTGGACGGCGCTGCTGCCCGGAGCGACGCTGGCAGTGTCCGGAGAACTGCTGACGGTGGAACCGCCGGAAGACCCGCTGCCGGGGAAACTGCCGTTGGGAGAGTTGCTGTCAGTGGAACCGCCGTCGTTTGGCGCTCCGTGGTCGATTGTGTCGAGCAGCGCCTGCGCTGCCTCCGGGTCGGCGCAGGCCGAATCCAGCGGGAGAGTGAAAAGGGCGTTTACGCCAGTATAGCTTTCATTGCGCGTGATTTCTCCAGTGGAATCGTCGTAGAGAAATGCCTCCTGATTATAGAAGGTTCCGTCGCTGACGCCGATGCAGACACCGTGGTCCGCAAATAAAGCCGCATTGGTGGTTTCCAGAATACGGTACAGCACGCCATCGATCACCAAATCCGCGTAGGAGCCGTTCAAGGTGAAGGCGTTGTATTTCTGGGGAGGAAGGCCTTTGATATAGGGAGAGACCAGGAAGGTTTCGTCGCCGTAGGTCTCATCGGAGGTATCCGGCATGGGTGTGCCGTCCGCGTGTTCGATGGCCACGATCGTGCAGAGGCGGCTGCTCTCGAAGAACGGATTCCCGCTGCCGGATACATAGACGGTTCCGCTTCCGTTCATGGTATCCTGGCCCAGATAGTCGCTGATATTCTCACCGGCTGCGGCGCCTAGCAGCGTGATCCGGTAATTTCCGCAGGTCTGAGACTCATTGACCAGAATCGCGTCTTTGCCGGTAAGAGACTTTGCCAGCCTTTGGTCTCCGGATTCTGCGGCTACGTCTTTGGCACTCAGCAGCTTCCAGGCGGCGTAGGTGGTGACGGAGCCGACGGCCAGGACACAGCAGATGGCTACAGCCATGGCGGTCCGGACCCGCATGCGCGGTCTGCGTTCGTAATTAGTATCTGTGGTTGTATTCATATTCCGATTCTCCTTTTTCTGGTTGAGAATGCGCTGATTGAGCCGGGGATCCGGAGTCATGTCAGGAGAAAGGGCCTGGTTTAAAAGGTCGTCTATATCACGTTTCATCTAAAACCTCCTTGAGATCCTGCGCTAATCGTTTTCTGGCTTTGTGGAGCCTGCTTTTGACCGTTCCCTGAGGAATCTGCAGAACCGCGGCGATTTCCGGGATCTTCAGGTCTTCCATGTAGAACAGGAGAACCGGAAGGCGGTACCGATCCGGAAGAGCGGCTACAGCCTGACGGACAGTCTGGGCTTCCTCCCGGGCGATGATTGCCTCGAGGGGAGAAGGCGTGCTGGAGACAGGTTCGCCTTTGGAAGATGAACCTGCAGTCGGAAATGTGCTTCCGACATCCGGCTCGCCGCCGGCTTCCCATGTTCCTGTGGCTGTGTGAAATCCGCCGGTCTTCTTTGCTCTTGTAGCTGCATGAAATCCGCCGGCACACCATGTTCCCGCAGCGGCATGAACCCCGCCGGTCTCCCGCAGAAGTTCCAGCGACGCGACCGGCCCGGTGATCCGCTGCCGCAGAGACAGCTTCCGGCACCGATTCCGCCAGAGATTCACGGCGATGGATAGAAGAGCGCTTTTGGGATTGCCGCCTGCATCCAGCCGTCCGATGATTTCTGCGGCGGTGAGAAAAGTGTCCTGATATAAGTCGTCGGCCTCCTGACGGCGGCAGGTCAGAAAGCAGCAGAAGGAATAGATGTCTCTGCCGTACAGTTCTATGCAGTTTTCCAGGTCGCTCATGTGCATAAGCAAGGCTCCTTCATCTTGTACTTTCTGCGGAAAAGAGCGCTGGCGGCGCGTTTTCCGCATTGGACGTCCGGGGACAGGATGACTGCCCTTCATAACTATATTGTAACAGAAAAAGAATTTGGTTCACGGTATTCGGTAAAATGACAGAACAGTCCGGAATGGGCAGGTATTAGATGGGTAGGTACCGAGTGGGCAGATATCCAATGGGCAGATATGGAAAAAGACAGAAGATTTGAATAGGGAAATGGGAAGCGGGCGGGACAGGCGGATACCTGTCACGCCAGCCCCAGAAGCGCCGCCGCGTTCCCTGCGAAGACGGCCTGTTTTTCATCGGCGGTCAGCGGCATCCGCTCTATCCGCCCGATATAGTCCGCCTGATCTTCCCAGGGAGAATCGGTGGCGAACAGCACTTTGTCCGCGCCGTGTTTTCTCACCAGCCGCAGGAAATCTTCATCGGAAAGATTGGAGGGCAGAAGAGGCTTTTCCGTCTGGGTCGGATTGGGAGTGATGGGTCCGATGGAAAATGCGGTGTCCAGCCATACCGGTGCGCCGGTCAGGTCCCGTTCCACCTCATCCCAGCAGCCCCAGCCGCCCATGTGAGCCAGAACCAGTTTGGTTGGGTGAACCTGCTTTAGAACGTTCAGAACCATTTTTACGGAACAGTAATTGCGGTCGTAAATACCGATATCGATGCCTGCGTGGGTGATGATGATAAGCCCCAGTGCCGAGGCGCAGTCCATGATCCGCAGGTTTCGGATATCGTCAAAATCGATTCCCTGGTAGGCCGGATGCAGCTTGATCCCCAGGATCCCGGCTTCTTTCAGTTTTTTAAGTTCATTCTTGTAATCTTCGTAATCCGGGTGCATGCCGCCGAATGTGATGATTCCCTCCGATAGGAGCGATTCCCGATTCCGCATGAGGGAGCCGTTCACCTTCTCCACCTGTCCGGCGTAAGTCATGACCGGCAGATTCACGGAATAGTCCACATGGGCCCGGTCCATGGAGGCCCAAAGGCCGTCTGCGGAACCATCGGTGAAATAGGCGGTGTGAGAGGCGCCGGCCAGCTTATCCAGAACCGACCGGGACACTTTGGCGGGAAACGTATGGGTATGGAAATCAATTATCATGAGAAATCTCCTTTGGTTTAATGGACTCATCATAGGGCAGATTGGAGTGAAAGTCAATGGCGAGTTTTAAAAGGGAATAATGAAAATTAGTTTTCAGCATCCCCAAGTCCCAGTTCAAAAGGCAAGGCGCTGGGGATGCCGGCATCATATTGAAATTGGTCATGGTTAATGATTAGATTGTCCTGTTCCTGACATGCTTTGCGCAGTTGGTTGGGCGACATGGAGTAACGCTGTTTGAATAGATGATAAAAATGGCTCAAACTGTCAAACCCGGCATCAGCGCTGATTTCAACGATTTTCATGTCGCTGTTTTGAATCAGATCGCAGGCATACTCCAGCCGGATGGAATTGATCAGTTCTGTGGGGGATTTCTGGAGATATTTCCTGCAGGCTCTTGACAAATGTTCAATGCTTTTGCCGGAAAGCCGGTAAAGAGCTGGGAGTCCTTCTGTAAAATTATCCTTTTTGAGCATCTCCAGGCTGAGCCAGCGCAGCCATTCAGGCGTGTTGTTCCGTTCTGCCTGCGGCATCACCATAAGATGCTGCGTCAGCAGATTAAAAATGGTAATGCGGAAAAGAGTATCCGATTTTTGATGAAGGATTTTCTTGGCAAGCACCAGCTGCTCCAGCTGTTGGGTGATGGCTTTTAATTCCTGAGACGTAAGGTTGGTATGAGGCGGCAGCTTTGGACTCAGAAGCTCTTCTCTGAAGGAGTCTCCCAGATAGGCGGACAGATGGTCAAAAATCTCTGTGGGAAGGAGAATGTTGACAAGCTTAAAATCAGAAGTGGTGTTGGTGTAGCAGTGTACATCATCCGGACGCATAAAGTATAGGTCGCCGCAGGCAACGAGCAGTTTCTTTAAGTTGACGACATGAATGCCGCTCCCTCCGGTGACCAGGAACAGTTCATAGTAGGAGTGACAGTGTATTTTGACCAGCTGTTTTGGATCGGTGATAATGCTGGCATAGCCGTGATTGGGCAGGCTCAGTATTTTATCGGCCACAAGGCGCGGAACAGGTCTCATAGTTTCTTTCCTCTCTATATTAAAGATAATGGAACTTTTCTTTGAGAAGGACAATATCAATATACAACAAATTAAAAATCATTTCAAGACAAGAATGTTATAAATAAATATGATAATATTTAATCATGCAAAAGAAATGGTTTTAGACAAAATGACAACAAATACATGGGTAATAGCAAAAAAAGAAGAAATGCAAATCATAATAAAACAGCAAGGAGAGGTGAACTATGAACAACTTTAAAGTTGAACATCCACGGACGGATTTATCCTTTGAGATTGCTTTTACAAAGGCATATCGGGACGCGGTGAAGAAATATACCCATCCGGCGCAGATTGAACTGGCCTGTCTGAGGGCCCAGTATCCGGCCATCCTTCATCCGATTCAGGATGAGGACGTGATTGCGGGCCGAGTTCAGGCAGGACTGGTAGGGCTTGGCATACAGGGACAGACAGGAGGGTATGGGTATTATATTGACGAGCCGAGAGTGACAGAGGCGCTGGAACAGGCGTCAGGCAACGCCAGGTATAGGGAGGATATCCATGACCTGCTTATATTCTGGAAAACAAACAGCAGTTATAACAAGGTGCTGCGCAACGCGCCTGATTCCGTGAAGGATATCCTTTTTTCCGACAACTGGAAGGAGACGCCGCTTCCGGCATCGCCCATCATCCGCATGGCGGGAGCGTATCTGGATTTTGACAAGCTGATCTGTCTGGGACTGCCGGGAATGATAAAGGAAGCTCAGGAGTATGCGGACAGGGCAAAGGAGAACGGAGGGGACTACATACTCTATGAATGCATGAAGGGTGCCCTGGAGTTGATGAGCGAAGTGTGTGTCTGGTATCAGAAACAGGCAGAGGAGCTGGCTGGGACGGCGCCGACTCCAAAGCGCAGAACACAGCTTGAAAAGATGGCTGCAGCACTTTCCAATATCTCCTGCAAGGCCCCGGCCTCCATGCTGGAGGCTCTGCAGTTGGTGTGGATTTACGGCATTATGGCTCCTCTTCTTCAGTTTGGGCGTATGGATGAGTATCTGGGGGACTGGTATGTCCACGACATTGACAATGGGATTATCACAGAAGAAGAGGCGCTGGAAATGATCCAGAGCTATTTTCGTCAGATTGACAGCCTGGACAGTGAGACAGACTGCCGCGTCATTGTAGGAGGCTATGGAAGGAGAAATCCGGAAAACGCGGACAGGCTCTGCCTTGTGGCAGCCGAGGCCTGCCGGACTGTGCGGGAGATCCTGCCTCAGTTTACTCTGCGTTTTAATAAGGAGACACCTAAGGCTGTATGGGACGCCTGCATGAAATGTATCGTAGAGGGAAGGACATTCCCGCTGCTCTACAATGATGATGTGCTGGTTCCCTGCGTGATGAAAGCCTTTCACGTGGATCGGAAACTGGCGGAGACCTATATGCCTTTGGGATGCGGCGAGTTCGAATTCGATCATTACAGTTTCGGTACGCCAAGCGGTTCCCTGAATACCTTAAAGATTCTGGAACTGGCCATCCGGGGCGGTTATGAGCCTATCATGGACTGGAAGATCGGCAGCAAACTGAAACCTCTTGAGGAATGCGAGAGCTTTGAGCAGTTCCTGGATATCTATAAGGCAAACCTTCGCTATTACATTGAGGCTCAGGCTATCTATGAAAAGTATGAGTACGAGATAACAGGGAAGATGCACAGTTTCATGTACGTTTCCATGCTGTATGACGGCGTGATGGACAGCGGAAGGAGCATTTTTGACGGCGGATGCCGGTATTTGGCGGGAACGCTGGAACTGTATGGAGTGGTAAATGTGGTCAACAGCCTGGCAGCCATCAGGAAACTGATATTTGAGGAAAAGAAGGTTTCCGCCAGCGATTTGAGAAAAGCTATGGATGACAATTTCTATGGCTGGGACAGTTTAAGGAAGCAGCTTTTGGATGTTCCCAAGTATGGAAATGACAACGATTATGTGGATCAGATCTTTGTGGAGCTTCAGGACTGGATCTGTGAGACGATCAGCAGCCAGGCAAAGAAGGTAGGGCTTTCCAGTTACCTGGCAGTCAATATCAACAATAAACAGAATACGACTCTTGGCCGGTGGGTGGGAGCTACACCCGATGGAAGAAAGGCAGGAATGCCTATGGCAAATGCCAACAACCCGTCATCAGGATCGGATACAAACGGAATTACCGCCATGCTGAACTCTATCTTGAAACCTCACCATGATAATCATGCGGGCATGGTTCAGAACCTGCGGCTTTCAAGGGAAACATTTACCTCGAATTATGAAAAGACAGAGGGACTGATCAAAAATTATTTTGAAAGGGGCGGAGCGCATCTGATGATTACAGTTGTGGGCAGGGAAGATCTGAAAAACGCCATGGAACGGCCTGAGGATTACCAGGATCTTATCGTCCGCGTAGGCGGTTTAAGTGCCAGATTTGTACAGCTGAATAAGGATGTGCAGCAGGAAATCTATGACAGAACAACTTATTGATCAAAAAAAGGGTCAGAAGGCGGTACTGTTTGATATCCAGCGTTTTTCCGTCAATGACGGTCCGGGCATCCGAACAAATCTGTTTTTTAAGGGCTGTCCTTTGCGGTGTATCTGGTGCCACAATCCGGAATCCTATCTGTTTCAAAAGCAGTTGTCCTTCAATCCATCGTCCTGCACAGGCTGCATGGCCTGCGTCCAGGTCTGCCCCCGAGGGGTGAATACGCCTGTAAAACTGGATGGAAAGGAATTTCTGGCGGTGGAGTATGAGAAATGTTCTGCCTGTGGCAGATGCCTGGATGTGTGCTGCTACGACGCCCGCTCTATCGTCGGGAAAGAATATACGGTGGAAGAGGTAAAGGAGCAGATTTACACGGATTTGGAGTATTATAAGATCAAGGACGAGGAAGGGCAGACAGGAGGGATCACCCTCACAGGAGGGGAACCTATGAGCCAGTTTGAATTTGTGGACAGGCTTTTGGACGAACTTCCGGGAATCCATGTGTGCATGGAGACAAGCGGTTACGGGTCGACGTGGCAGTATGAGCGTCTTCTGGGAAGAGTGGATTTATTCCTTTTTGATTATAAAGCGACGGATCCTGACACCCACAAAAGGCTGTGCGGGGTGGATAACAGACGGATACTCGATAATCTCAGCTTTTTATGTGAAAATAAGGCAGACATGATTCTGCGGCTTCCTCTTGTTCCGGGGATCAATGATGATGAAGGACATTTGAAAGCGATTGCAGAATTGATACGGAAACATCCGAATATCCGCAGAGGCGAGGTGATGGCCTACCATAATATGGGAGTAGCGAAGGCAGAACACGTCGGGATTTCCGAACAGGCGAAAATCCAACGGTACAGCGGCCCGAGCGCAACAAAAGAGCAGAAGGAAGAATGGCTGAAACGTCTTAAGAATTATGGACTGAAGCACATAAAATTAGGATAATTTTTTAACAATTTTTTAAAAGGAGGAATCTAAACATGAAAAAAAGAAACGCAATGGCAGCAGTGGTAATGGCAATGGCTATGGTATGTACAGCATGTTCAGGAGGAGGCGGCACAAGCACAACAACTGCGGCCAGTCAGGCAGAGACAGCAGCAGAGACCGAAGCGGCATCCTCTGAGGCGGCTGCAGAGACGGAGGCACAGGGAGGAAAGGATCTTCTGGTATCTGTGTGGGCAGGACCTCACGCGGACCTTCAAAAGCAGGTGATACGCGATAACTACACGGCAAATGAAGTTACGGTAGATGATGTGGATTATGGTAATTTGAAACAGAAACAACTGGCTTCTTTCCAGGCGGCTTCTGGAACAGGAAACTATGATGTGGTGTGGGTTAACAGCCTTTGGATGAAGGAGTATGTGGATAACGGATATATCATTCCTCTGGACGAGTATATTGAGGACAGCGGTATCGATATGGGAATATACGCGAAGGGACTTTTAGAGGGCTGCCAGTTTGACGGCAAAACCTATGGTTTTCCAACCTATGCCCAGACGATGATCCTGGCATATGATTCTGAGGCGTTTGAGCAGGAAGGACTTGAGGCTCCCAAAAACATTGAGGAACTGATTTCCGTTGCCGAACACTTTAAGGCTCAGGGCAGCGGCATCGCGATTCCCGCGAAACAGGGCTCTGCCTCCACCACACTGTTTTCCCAGCTGCTTTATTCAGAGGGAGGCGCGTATTTTGATGAGAACGGAAACCTGGATCTTACGAATGAAAAATGCGTCTATGCGGCGGATATCTATGACCGTCTGGCTCAGAACTCCGTTGACGGCTGCCTGGCTTGGCATCATGACGAGGTGGCGGAAGCGGTTCGTACGAAACAGGCACCTATCGGTATTGTCATGAGCGGCCTGGCGAACCAAAACTCGGATCCGGAAAAATCCCTGATTGTTGACACTGTAAAGTATGCTCCTTTGGCAGGAAGCGATGGAGTCGCGGCAGCCAGCAATACCTTCTGGGTATGGGCAGTTGCCAAGAATTCGGAAAACCCGGCCGAGGCCTTTGATCTCTGCTCCTGGATGGCAAGTTATGATACGGAGAAGATACAGACACTGGCAGATCAGCAGATCAGCGCGATTGACAGCCTGTCTGAGGATGCCGAGGTACTTGAAAAGACGCCTTACCTTCCTGTTGTGATGGAACAGCTGGCAAATGGCAAGATTGATCCTGTTCTGGCAAACTGGGATACCTTAAAAGAAGAACTGATCGTGTCCTTATCTGAGATTGCGTCTACCGATGCGGCGCCGGCCGATGTTCTGGCAGCTCTTCAGGAGAAGATGAAGGACGTTGATTTCAGTGAGTAGAAAGATACATACGATCAAGAATGGAACGGACGTGTAGTAATTTTTTGAAATAGTGGGGGATTTTATGAGAAGGAATTTCAAATTGTCTCTGGAAAAAGGAGATCTGCTGCCAACTCTGCTTATGCTTCCTGCCGTGCTTATGATCTTTTGCATTATGGTAATTCCGTTGGCTTATGGAGCTGTTCTCAGTTTTTGTGAGGTGGGATTTGGAAGTGTGGATTTTAAGGAACATTTTGTGGGAACGGCAAATTACCTGAAATTTTTTAAGGACGCCACAGCTAAGAAGGCTGTAGTAAATACCCTGCTGTTTTCTGCGGGAGCTACCGCGGGGGATTTGTTTTTCGGTACATTAGGCGCTGTCCTTTTGCTTAAGGTGAAGGAACTGACAGGCAAGATCTTAAGGCCGATACTGACGATTCCCCTGTTGGTATCCCCCATTATCGTAGGATTGATTTGGCGATATATCTACGATGTGAAGGGGATTATGTACTGGCTGCTTGGCTTTTTCGGAATTGGGATCAATGATTTCCCGGGAGTGACCGGAGCATCCACAGCTCTTTTTTGTACTATCGTAGCCCACTGGTGGCAGGTAGTCCCGTTTGTTATTATTGTTATGACGGCAGGTCTGCTGTCCATTCCGGAGGAATATTACGATGCCGCCTATGTGGACGGCGCGGGCGAGTACAAAAGTTTCTGGACGATTTCATTTCCGCTTCTTAAGGATGTATATATGGTAGTGCTGCTGATCAGCGGCGTAGATACGTTAAAAGTATTCGATATCGTTTATTCCCTTACGGGAGGCGGCCCCAACAATTCGACGGTGACCATGAGCATTTACGCCTATAACCAGGCTTTTGAGCAGTCCAATCTAAGTTATGCCATGGCGCTTTCCTTCATCGCCATGATCGTGACCTTTATCGTGTTCGGCATTCCCTTTGTGCGCCATAATCTAAAAAGGGACAGGGAGGTGTAGGATATGCGGTACAGACGGAAGTGGTATGTAAAACTGCTGATCACTTTATTGCTGGCTTTCGCTCTTTTGTGGACGACGATTCCGGCCTACATTGTGATATCGAATTCCTTCCGGCGGACCCTTGAAATGAAGGAGATGCCGCCCAAGCTGATTTTTAAGCCCGTATTTTCCCATTTTGAGCAGATACTGACCCTTGATAATTTTGGTAAGTATTTCTGTAATTCCATGGTGATCGCATGTTCTGTGACGGTGCTGACTATTTTCCTTGGAATGCTGGCAGCTTATGGGATGAAACTGTTCAAATCAAGTCTGGGACAGCATTTGTCCAACATACTCCTTTTGGGGAAGATGGTTCCGGCTATTACGATCCTGATTCCGCTGTTTATGATGATGAACAGGCTGAAACTGACCGGAACCTATATAGCTCCGGTGTTGGCCCACAGCTGTATGGGCCTTCCGTTTGTCACATGGCTGATGGCCAGTTTTATCCGGGATATTCCGACCGAACTTCTGGAGGCTGCAAGTGTTGAGGGGTGCGGCCGTATGAAAGCTTTTGGAATGATAATTGTTCCTTTGGTAAAGCCTGCGATTGCTTCTGCCGTCATATTGGTGATGCAGACTTCGTGGAATGAACTGATCTTCTCTCTGCAGCTGACGAATCTCAAGACGTATCCCCTGACGGTAGGCGTAGCGCGGTATGTCGGAGCGGTATCCGTAGACTGGGGAAAATGCAGCGCGGCAGCCACCATTACCATGGTGCCGATTATTATTGTAGGTTTTTTTATGCAGAAATATCTGGTAACCGGCATGACAGCCGGAGCCGTGAAAGGATGAGGAAACATGTTTTATGGCGCGCAGTATTACCGCCCTCCATTTCCGGATCCCAGTGTGTGGAAACGCGATATCAACCACATGAAGGAACTGGGTTTTAACTGTGTGAAACATTGGGTCATGTGGAACTGGATCGAGAGAGAAGAGGGGAAATTCGATTTTTCGGAGTTGGATGAACTTGTAAGACTTTCGAAAGAGGCAGGCCTGGCGGTGATCATTAATACGATTCCGGAGGGAGCGCCTTACTGGGTCTACAAAGGGCATGAGAATTCCCTGTACCGTCTGGCTGATGGGCAGACAGTGGAGCCGGGAGGACCGGCCAATATTCCCAGCGGCGGCTGGCCGGGACTTTGCATGGATGATCCTGAGTTCGCGGCTCTTGCAGCCAGGTTTATCGAGGAAACAGCACGGCATTTTAAGGACGAGGAAGCAGTGAAGGTTATTGATGTGTGGAATGAACCTCATCTGGAACCCATGTATGATTACCGCTCCAACATGCTGTGTTACTGTGAACACTCCAAACGGGAATTCATCAAATGGCTCCGTGAAAAATACAAAACGCTGGAGGGCTTAAATAAGGCCTGGTTCAGAGCGTATACGGACTGGGATCAGGTGGGACCGCCGGTGCGTTTCGGAACCTGGGCAGACATGAATGACTGGCGAATGTTCTGGCTTTATAATCTGGAAAGATGGATGAGAATCCGTGTAAACGCGGCAAGAAAAGGAGCGCCCGGCAAGAAGATACAGACTCATGTGGCTTACAGTGGAATCCTGGGGAATCGAATTGTGGGAGGTCTTGCCAATGAGCTGGGAGATGAGTTCCTTCTGGCAAAGGAAGTGGATTATTTTGGATTGTCCAGTTTTCCCAAATGGCTTATGGGGGAAGAAAACGCGTACCGCCATCTGATTCACAGTGAGATGATTGCCGCGGCGGCTCACGGTAAACTGTTTTACCAGGTTGAACTTCAGGGCGGCGGCGGAAAACCGGGGCTTTTAGGAGGCGAGGTGCCGGACGCAGCAGACGTTCGGATCTGGAACTGGAACACGGTGGCGGCAGGAGGAAAGGGGAGCGTATACTGGCAGTACGCGCCGGAGCCTGCAGGTATTGAGTCGCCGGGATTTGGACTTACAGGCTTTCGGGGCGAGGATACGCAGAGGAGCCTGGCAGCCGGCGAGATGGCGCGGAATTTGAACCATCCGCGCCTGGACAGGGCTGTTCCGGTCCCGGCCCGGAATGCTATCTATGTTTCCAGAAAAAGTGATGTGCTTTGTTTCTCGTCAGAGCGCAGAGAGGAAATGTATGCCGGGAGTCTCAGCGGGGTTTACAGGGCTGCCTATGAAAACGGGATCGCTGTGCGTTTCCTCCATGAGGACTACGTAGAGGAGCTTTTGGACGGAACAGTGGACTATTTGTATCTTCCCATGGCCATCGTTTTGTCGGAAAAGGAAGTGACCATTATGCGCCGGTTTGTAGAAGAGGGCGGCACATTGGTTTCGGAGGCCTGTCCCGGACTTTACAGAGAAGACGGTGCGGTGGATTTCGAGAGCAGGGCGCTTGGCGAGCTGTTTGGTCTCGATCATAAAGAAATACAGGCGGCGCCTGAGTGGGGCGAGATAACAGCAGAATGGAAAAATGTTCCCTGGGCAAGGGGAACATTTACAGGGCGCTTTTATCGCCAGCTGGTGATTCCGAAAGAAGAGTGCCGGATTCTTGCCCAATTCCCGGATGGAGAACCGGCTGTGGTTTTACGGAACCTGGGCAGAGGGCAGGCAGTGTGGATCGGCATGTATCCTTCTTACCAGTACGAGCACAGACCATGCGGAACAGAGGATGAGGCCACGACAAAGCTGCTTATACATTGGATGCACAAGAGCGGATATTCTGTAATCAGACGAATTGTAATGCCGGATCTGTACAGAGGAAAGATAACCCTTGCGCCTTATGTAAGACTCCTTCAGACGGAAGAGGAATACATTTTGTGCGCAGTCAACCATATGCCTCATGAGGCGGAACTGATCGTGGAACTGGAAGGAGAAAAGAGAAAAAAATATGTGTTAAAACTGCTGGCTGCTAATGGGATTTTCTGCCGGTGGAGAAAGGAATCCTTTTCCGACAACACTTGAATAGTGTCTGCAGAGCCCCCTTTCAATATGAATCCTCTTCTGTCAGGACATTCATATCATTATGCTTTAGAGCGTTGACTTTCTCCCGTATTTATGGTATCTTATAAGAGCGCTTTAACAGATAAAATTGAAAAAGTATCAAATTTTTAAAGCGTGAAAGAGCGAAGACCATAGGAGAGGGAGTATAGTACAATGCCGGTAACTGATTTATTGGAGAGAAATCATAAGCTGTACGGGGACGAGGTCGCCCTGGTGGAGCTGAATCCTACCATGATGGACAAGAGGAAAACCACTTGGAAGGAGTACGATCTGGTGCAGCAGACGTCGCCCATGCCCTACAGGCGGGAGATCACCTGGAGCGTGTTTGACGAGAAGGCCAACCGTGTGGCCAACATGCTTCTTGGCAGAGGAGTGACGAAGGGAGACCGCGTGGCCATCCTTATGTTCAACTGCCTGGAGTGGCTGCCGATCTATTTTGGAATCCTGAAGACCGGAGCCATCGCGGTTCCTTTCAATTTCCGTTTTTCCGCGGATGAGATCAAGTACTGCGCCGATCTGGCGGAGGTTCAGGTGCTGTTCTTCGGGCCGGAATTCATTGGCCGTATCGAGAGCATTGAGAATGAGATGAACAGAGGACGCCTTCTGATCTTCGTAGGCGACGGCTGCCCCACCTTCGCGGAGAGTTACGCGGAGCTGGTAGCCGACAGTTCCAGCCAGCCGCCTCTGGTGCGCCTGGAGGATGAGGATGACGCGGCGATTTATTTCTCCTCAGGGACTACCGGCTTTCCCAAAGCAATTTTACATAATCACGAGAGCCTGCTGCAGGCGGCCCAGATGGAGCAGAAGCACCATCTGACCGGCAGGGATGATGTTTTTCTGTGTATTCCGCCCCTGTATCACACGGGAGCCAAGTTTCATTGGATGGGCAGTCTGTGCGCCGGGAGCCGGGCGGTTCTCCTGAAGGGGACCACGCCGGAGATCATTCTGGACGCCGTGTCCAGCGAGCAGTGCACCATCGTGTGGCTTCTGGTGCCGTGGGCTCAGGATATTGTGGACAGCCTGGACCGGGGAGATATTAAGCTGGAGGATTACCAGTTGGATCAGTGGCGACTGATGCATATCGGTGCTCAGCCGGTGCCGCCGTCCCTGATCAAGCGGTGGAAGGAGTATTTCCCCCATCATCAGTACGATACCAACTACGGCCTGTCGGAATCCACTGGCCCCGGATGTGTTCATCTGGGCGTGGAGAATATCCACAAGGTGGGCGCTATCGGAATCCCAGGCTATCGTTGGTCCTGCAAGATTGTGGATGAGAACGACCAGGAAGTCGAGCAGGGCAGCGTAGGTGAGCTGTGCGTCAAGGGTCCTGGCGTTATGACCTGCTATTACAATGATCCGGAGGCGACAGCCGAGACGCTGAAGGACGGTTGGCTCTATACCGGAGATATGGCTATGCAGGATGAGGACGGCTTTATTTTCCTGGTGGATCGGAAGAAGGATGTCATCGTCAGCGGCGGCGAGAACATCTACCCGGTGCAGATTGAGAATTTCCTGACTGCCTATGATAAGGTGAAGGATGTGGCGGTTATTGGACTTCCGGACAAGCGTCTGGGCGAGATTACCGGCGCTATCATTTCCATTAAAGAGGGTATGGAATGTACAGAGGAGGAGATTAACGAGTTCTGCAAGGGTCTTCCCCGATACAAGAGGCCCAGAAAGATTATTTTTGCTGAAGTCCCCAGAAATGCTACCGGCAAGATCGAGAAGCCGGCTCTCCGCAAAAAATATGGCGCGGAGTATCTGGTGGCTCAGCAGAATAGAAGCTGAAGCTTATGGAGCCGTCTGAAGGCAGTCCTTCAGGCGGCTTTGTTGATGCTTGCAAAAATGTATAAAGATGTCAGAAAATCGTCTTGCAAATTAAGAGTATTCATGTTATGGTAAAGAAAATCTCATAATATGTCTGCCTGGTTTTAAGGTGAGTTTTCATTGACATTCCGGGGGGGTATGGTACAGTGATTGTGGGAGTTTTTAGTAACCTGCAACATAAAATTATTATCGTCTAGTAGTAAAAGAGAAAGGAGAGACAGCAATGAGAAGATTACGGAAACGAATGGCATTATGGCTCTGTATGTTGCTTCTGCTTTCCATGGCATGCAACAGTGTGCTGGCGGATGGGCCCGTATCGGACCCGGCAGAATCCGAAGAGTTACAGCAGAAACTGCTTACAGAAGATGAAGGGGAACAGTCTGATGCACCAGAAGAGCCGAAAGCAACCGATTCGGACGCGACAAGGCCGGAGGAGTCCGATCCCCCGATGAAGGATGATTCGACAGAGCCGACGACTCAGGATTCCGAGGCGCCGGAGCAGAAAGAGAAAGAAGAATTGGCGAATAAGAAGGACTTCGCCGCGATGTCCCTTGAGAAGGAGATCATGCCGATTGCAGAACTGGAGGAGAAACAGGTTCACTTATATGCCGGTGCTGAGAAAAAGGACCTTGGTCAAATGACTTTGACACGTGATGAAGAAGGGCACTGGATGGGAGTGCTGGATGAGCCCGCCGAGTACAACAGGACGGGGTGGACTTTCGCGGGTTGGTATACAGGCCCGATAATCGAAAAGTATTTGGATGGCGGTGATCCGAAGCCAGGCACGACAGGAGTAACGGCGGAGAGTCTTCCTACCCTATCCCAGACATTAGAGAACTTGAAGAAGCAGCTGGCAGGTACCAAGAAATGGAATGAGGTAGGGGGCAGCGATGAGGAGATTACGGAGTTGCACCATACCTGGCTCGTTGAAAGTGAAGGGCAGCCAGTTTCCGAAGATCAGGACCTGACCGGAGTGACTGCGCTTTACGCCATGTATACGCCGGACAATGTGAATATTAACTGGGATTATAACCACTGGCAGGGCGATGAAGGCACCCTGAGAGCGGGAACGGAGTACGGGGGTTATGTGTATCCCCCGGTGATGACACATTCGGAATGGGGCGAGCGCGTATTCCAGGGATGGAGTCTGACAGAGAATGGCAAAGCGTTGGTAGAGGAAGGTACTGTCTATGAGGTCGGCAAAGCGCCGTTTACTGAGGATTTCTTTAAGAACGGCGCAACCCTTTATGCAGTCTGGGAAGGCGGTCCGCCGCGGGATGTGGCTGAGGTGAAGGTCTCAATCGACACCAATGACAAGCTGCGTCATTACGGTTTTGGATGGAGAGTTGCTCTGTCCTATGAGCTCTCGCCGAAGGAAGCGCTTTATGATTCGGTCACCTGGAGTTCTGATCATCCGGAGCTTGTCACGATCGAGCCCTACGGAGGGACCAAGAACAAGGCGACGGTAGTCGTATCCCTTGATGCAAAGGTCGACTCTGTGATCGTTACGGCTACCGCGGACAATGGAGTAAAGGGTTCTATCGAGCTTCCTCTGAAGCACGCGTGGGAACAGACCTATCTCTACAAGGCTACCTGTCAGCATGACGGATACGCGACCTATCTCTGTTCGGAGTGCGGCAGCAGATGGCAGCCTAAACTGCCCAAGACGGATCATATTTATAGCCGCAGTTATACTACGGCCACCTGTACGGAGGACGGATATGAAATCAACGTATGCCAGTACTGCGGTTTTACGAACAAGACGGTGAGAGAGCATGCGAAGGGACATAACTGGACGACTCAGACGGTGAACAGCTGCAGCGGTAAGGTTACTGTTAGGACTTGTCAGACCTGTGGATATATGGAATCTGACGTGGACGTTAATGATGCCGCTCATCAGTGGGAGTCCTCTGCCAGGGTCGACAAGCCGGCGACCTGCTCTGAGTCGGGCAGTCAGTCGATCCATTGCGCAGCCTGCGGTCTGACCAAGGACAGTTCTGTGATTCCGGCCAACCCGGAGCTTCACGTCTGGCGTGGCTGGGTAGTGAAGAAGGCGGCAGCTGTAGGCGTGGTTGGCGAAGAGCAGCGTGAGTGCCATACATGCGGACAGATCCAGGTGCGGGAGATTGAAGCATTGATAGCGGCTCCGGATAGCAACGTCAATACCCAGGTTCAGGTTAGCAACGGCAGCAGTAGTTCTGGCAGCTCCGGAGGCAGCTCTGGAGGTAGTTCCGGTGGTGGCGGAGGCGGCTCTGGCGGCTCCGGCGGAAGCGGTGGAAGGACTTCTGCAAGTGCGGCTGCACAGGGCGGCCCGGCAGCAAGTCCGGTTCCCACAGTAGTTCCCGGCAGCGGCGGCGCGATTACCCAGGTAGTCAATGTGACGGCTAACGCGACGGCAACAGCAGGCATTGCCAATGCTCAGGTGGCATCCGGCGCATGGCAGCAGGATGCGCAGGGTAAATGGAAACTGCAGTACAGTGACGGTTCCGTAGCAGCCAACAGCTGGATCTGCGTGGCGGAAAAAGACGGTGCGCATTGGTATCATTTCAACAGCACGGGTATTATGGATACGGGCTGGTTGAATCTGGATGGAAAGGTTTATTATCTGGAAGCAAATGCTGTAGGCGAGGGGCGTATGCTTACCGGTTGGCAGCTGCTGAACGGGAAGTGGTATTATTTCAGTATGGCGAGTGACGCGACAGTAGGTTCGCTGCTGACGAACACCACTACGCCGGACGGTTATAAGGTTGACGCCCAAGGCGAGTGGATTCAGTAGCTGATAATCAGTCCGGACACAGAAATACGCGGAACAGATAAGATAAAAATAAGCGGCACAGCATCGGGATTTGAGATGCTGTGCCGCTTTGGTGTAAGATTGATTATTTTACTTTCCCAGAGCTGTCTTCTGAGTTACTGTGGTTGGTTTCTCATAGCAGGCAAACGCGTCGTCTACCAGCTTCTGATCCGGTTTGGGAGTGATCCAGCTGATTACCGGAACGATCACCAGACCGGCCAGCATGGCGATGGCGCCGCAGTTGATGGGGGAACGCATGATGGCAGGCAGAACGCTTGGCATCAGCATGTCCACGATCATCAGGATGGAGCCGAACAGGAAGCATACCCAGCAAGAAGCTTTAGTGGTCTTCTTCCAGTACAGGGAATACATGAAAGGAGCCAGGAAGGAACCGGCCAGAGCGCCCCAGGAGATGCCCATCAGCTGTGCGATGAAAGTTACGGAGCTCTTGTACTGAATCAAGGCGATGATAGCGGAGATGGCGATGAATACCACGATCAGCGCGCGGATGTACAGAAGCTGTTTCTTATCGTCCATATCCTTCACGAAATGTCCCTTCAGGAAATCGATGGTCAGCGTGGAGCTGGAAGCAATCACCAGAGAAGACAGAGTGGACATGGAAGCGGAAAGAACCAGGATCACCACCAGGGCGATGAGCATGGGACTCAGGTTCTGGAGCATGGTGGGAATGACGGAGTCATAACCGTTGGCAGCGATATCGATCTGGTCGGAGAACAGACGTCCGAAGCCTCCCAGGAAATAGCAGCCGCCGGCCACTACAAGGGCAAACAGGGTGGAGATGATGGTGCCCTTCTGGATAGCAGCCTCATCCTTGATGGCGTAGAATTTCTGAACCATCTGCGGAAGCCCCCAGGTTCCCAGAGAAGTCAGGATTACCACGAACATCAGGCTCACCGGATCCGGCCCGAAGAAGGAGTTGAAGATTCCGGGAGTGGAGGACACGGTCGGGTCGCTGATCTGTCCCAGGCCGTCCAGAGCCGCCAGGAAACCGCCCTGGCTGTTGAGAACCGCCACAATGATGGTGGAGATGCCGATCAGCATGATAACGCCCTGGATAAAGTCGTTGATTGCCGTAGCCATGTAGCCGCCTGCGATAACGTAAACTGCGGTCAGAACGGCCATCAGGATGATGCAGACGGAATAATCGATGTCAAAGGCCATGCCGAACAGCCGGGAGAGGCCGTTGTACAAGGAAGCGGTATAGGGGATTAGGAAAATGAAGATAATAACGGAAGATACAATCTTCAACGCCTGGCTCTGATATCGCTGTCCGAAGAACTGGGGCATGGTGGCGGAATCCAGATGCTGGGTCATGATTCTGGTACGTCTGCCCAGAATTACCCATGCCAGCAGGGAACCGATGATGGCGTTGCCGATGCCTGCCCAGGTGGCGGCGATACCAAATCGCCAGCCGAATTGTCCCGCGTATCCTACAAACACGACAGCGGAGAAATAGGAAGTTCCGTAAGCGAAAGCAGTCAGCCATGGACCTACGGAACGGCCGCCCAATACGAACCCGTTCACATCTGTGGCATTCTTGCGGCAGTAAAGGCCGATGCCGACCATCACCGCGAAGTACACTAACAGGAGAATAACTTTGATCATGATACTTACCTCTCAATTTTTGATATTTCGGTTCGAACTGCCGATGCCTGTAATCAGTCTGAAAGAACGATTTTTACGATTTAACGATTAAAAGCGGCGACAGTAAAAACCATAAAAACTTTAACACATAGAACTACAAAAGTCAACTAATTTCTCAAGAATGCTATGTTGTTTTACCGTTTTTTGTGGTAAGATATTATTGAGATGACAAATTGCGGATTTACGTGAGTCTGGCACCGTGGCAGAACCTGATGAAAGACAGCCGAAAGGCTGTGATGGAGGTACTTTTATGGGGAAGCAGATAAAACTATGGATGACAGCGGTTCTTGCCGCTGCCGTGTTGGGCGGATGTTCCGGCGGAAGGCAGGCGGCGTCTGACGCGGGGGTGACCGTTCCGACGGAAGCGCAGATAACCGGAGCTTTAGAGGAGAAAGACGCAGGAAAGGAAAAGAAGCCTGATGAAACAGATGACGCAGCGGAGAAGTGGACAGAATCGGCGGAAACTATGACGTCCGGAGAGACCGTATCAGAAGCCGGCGAAGGAGAGACAGCCGGCGTGGCGGAGATTCCCGATGAGATGTCCCTGGATGAATTGATTGAAAAAGCGAGGGAGGAAGGTAAGGTCGTTGTCTATTCCTGCACTTCAGGACTTGAAAAGGTTTGCAGCCTGTTTACTGAGAAGTACGGTATTAAGGTAGAATTTACCCAGTTGGGCGACAGCGACATGATTGAGAAGGTGTCCAGCGAGGCCCAGGCGGGGGTCAGCGGCGGCGCAGATGCAATCTTCTGCCAGGATGGCGCCCGTGTGATGGCGGAGTTGATTACGCCCGGATACAGTGTGAATTATCTCAGTTCCAGAATCAAGGATGTAGTTCCGGAGGAAGACTGGTACCCGCTGGTATTCCAATTCTGTAACAAGGTGTTCATTTTTAATGATGAGAATGCAGATGAGAATACATATACCAATGTCTGGCAGTTTACGGATCCGCAATATGCAGGCGTGCTTCAGATGAAGAATGCGGTTTCGGAAGGCGTCAATATGGATTTTTTTACGATGATCGTTCGGGACGATATTGCCGAAAAATTCGCTGAGGCTTATAAAGAATATTATGGCAGAGAGATTGAACTGACCACGCCCAGTGCGGGATATGAGTGGATTAAAGGCATTTATGGGAATGGGCTGGTTTTGGGGGATTCAGATACCGGCATTTCGGAAGCTGTAGGGGCCAAAGGCCAGAAAGGCAGTCCCATTGGCTTATTTACATTGAATAAATATGTGGAAGATAAGGAAAATGAAGCTCTTGCCATTGCGGAGAATATGCAGCCCATTCAGGGGTTCTATTATCCGATCTATTCCCAGATAACCGGCTATTCAGAGCATCCCTATGCGGCCCGGCTGTTCATTGAATTCTTATATACAGAAGAAGGCTGGTCGCCGTATGCTTCCAGATTGGGCGATTACAGTGCCAACCGCGACCTGCCTCCGGCTTCCGGAGATAAGACGTTGGATGAATGGGCGGAGGTTCTGGTAAAAGAAGACCCGGAATGGGTCTACGAAAACCGAATGGATGTGGAGAATTTTATTCAGTTTATTAACAGGGGACAATGAGAGGTACAGGCGATGGACAGGACATATGATGTATTGATTGTGGGCGGCGGTGTGGTGGGAAGCGCCGTGGCCAGGGAGCTGTCCCGGTATCAGCTGAAGATCGGCGTACTGGAGAAGAATCTGGACGTCTGTTATGAGACTAGCGGCAGAAATTCCGCCGTGGTCCATGGCGGGTTTGCCTATGATACCGGCAGCCTGAAGGCGAAGCTGTGCGTGGAGGGGAACCGGATGATGGGTAAGCTGGCGGAGGAGCTGGATTTCCCGTTCCTGCGGTGCGGAAAGGTACTGGTGGGCAATACGCCGGAGGATATGGAGACCTTAAAGCGTACCATCCGACAGGGGGAGGCAAACGGCGCTTCCAATCTGGAACTGATTGACAAAAAGAGACTTCATCAGCTGGTTCCGGCTGTGGTGGGAGAATTCGCCATGTTTTCCGCTAACAGCGGCATTCTGGATCCGTTCCAATATACGGTGGCGCTGGCGGAGAACGCTCACGCTAACGGCGTGGATTATCATTTTGACCATGAAGTGACGGATATCCGCCGGATGGAGAACGGCAATTACCGCCTGACTGCGACTCATGGCGAATATGAAAGCCGCTGGGTGGTGAACGCGGCTGGACTGGGCTGCGGCAGAATCTCCGATATGCTGGGAATCACTGGCTACCACATCATCGGTTCCAAGGGCGATTACATTATCCTGGACAAGCGCGTGGGACACCTGCTTCCCATGCCGGTCTATCCGGTGCCCAGCAACACTTATATGGGTATCCATGTGACCAACACCATCGACGGCAATGTGATCGTAGGGCCCAACGCGGAAGCTACCTACGATTTTCAGGATTACGCCGTTCCTCAGAAGAATATAGATTATCTGCGGGACAGCGCGTCCGCCCTGTGGCCTCATATTGAGAAGCAGTATTACATACGAAATTATTCGGGGATTCTTCCCAAGCTGCTGGATGAGAACGGAGTGATTCAGGACTTTAAGATTGAGATTCGGGACGATATCGCGCCTTGCGCCGTCAATCTGGTGGGGATCGAATCGCCGGGCCTGACGGCGGCGGTACCCATCGCCCGGTATGCCATCGAAATGATGAAGGAGAGAGAAGAACTGAAGGAGAATCCGGATTTCAATCCCCGGCGAAAGGGAATCGTCCGTTTTGCTAACCTGAGCCATGGGGAGCAGGCCGGACTGATTCGGGAGAATCCGGACTACGGAGAGATCATCTGCCGCTGCGAGAGTGTGACCCGGGCAGAGATTCTGCAGGCCATCCACAATCCCCTGGGGGTAGATACCATGGTGGGGATCAAATACCGCACCCGCGCCATGATGGGCCGCTGTCAGGGCGGTTACTGTCAGACCAGGATTGAGCAGATGATCGAGGAAGAACTTGGAAAGAAGCCGGAGGAAGTGCGGTATGCCGGGAAGGACTCCTGGCTGCTGACCGGATATCTGAGGCAGTGAAGCGATGGGGCAGGAGTTTCCTGTTTCTTCGGCACCATGGCGCGCGGGACAGAGCTATGGTAATGATTGCGGCTGGCGAGAAATAAACCTGTCAGAAGTAGTTGCCAAGGCTTCCTTTTACGATTATAATAGTATCTATCAGGCCCCGACGCAGTCTGGTCGGGGCCGCATTCTGCCATGGGGTTTCGTCCTCGTGCGGCAGGCCGCCTGGCAGCATCGGCCAGCCGTTTCTGTGAGACTGACTATATTCGGTTGGCAGGCCGTTTCAGAGTAATAGAAGGAGAGAAGTACGGAAATGAAGATTTTGGTAATCAACAGCGGCAGCTCATCGCTGAAGTTTCAGGTGATTGATTCAGAGACGGAACAGGTTCTGGTTCGTGGCCTGTGCGAGCGGATCGGTATCGACGGCGTGTTTACTTACAAGACCGACACGGGAGAGTCTCTGAAGGAGCAGGTGCCTATGAAGGATCACACAGAGGCGGTTCATAAACTGCTGGACACCCTGGTGGATCCGGAGAAGGGCATAATCAAAGATTTCTCTGAGATTGACGTGATTGGGCATCGGCTGGTTCATGGCGGCGAGAAGTTTACCGGCTCCGTGGTGATTACCGATGAAGTGATACAGGCTATGACGGAGTGCAATGATCTGGCGCCTCTCCACAATCCGGCCAATCTGGTAGGCGTGGACGCCTGCCGGAAGCTGATGCCGGATACGCTGATGGTGGGCGTGTTTGATACGGCGTTTAATCAGACCATGGAGCCGAAGGCGTTCCTGTACGGACTGCCTTACCGGTATTATGAGAAATACAAGATCCGCCGCTATGGTTTTCATGGAATCAGTCATAAATATGTGTCCCAGCGGGCGGCGGAGTTTATGCGTCAGGATCCCAGGCGGGTCAAAACTATTGTCTGTCATCTGGGCAACGGTGCCAGCATCTGCGCGGTCAAGTACGGCAAGGTGGTGGACAACTCTATGGGATTCACGCCTCTGGAGGGCCTGGTCATGGGAACCCGTTCCGGTGATGTGGATCCGGGAGCTCTGGAATTCCTGGCGAAGAAGGAGAATCTGGATATTTACCAGATCATGCAGATTCTGAATAAGGAGTCAGGGGTTTTAGGCATTTCCAAGAATCTGTCCAGCGATTTCAGGGAGCTGAAGGACGCCGAGATTAAATATAACGATAAGGCGGCCATGGCCCGTGAAATTTTTGCCTACAAGGTGGCGAAATATGTGGGCAGCTACGCGGCGGCCATGAACGGCGTGGACAACATTGTGTTCACTGCGGGCGTAGGTGAAAATGATTCCGATATCCGGGAGGAGATCTGCAGCTATCTGGAATTTCTCGGGATCCATATCGATGAGGTGAAGAACCGGGAGCGGGCCGAGGCGGTGAAGATTTCCGACGGTCTGTCCAAAGTAAATGTGCTGGTGATCCGCACCAATGAAGAACTGGAGATTGCCCGCCAGGCAGCGGAAATTGCCGGCCGGGTGAAAGGAGAACA
>CANQBN010000018.1 GCA_947588855.1 uncultured Lachnospiraceae bacterium | reverse complement strand
GAAAACTTCTCCACACCTCCAATTATTTTTACAATCAGCCGGCTATCGACGCCGGGGAGAAGCTTCTGAAGGCATCCGGCATGGATAAAGTGTTTTTTACCAACAGCGGGACCGAGGCAGTGGAGGGAGCGCTGAAGATTGCCAAGCGCTACGCCTTTAACCGGGACGGACATGGAGGCCATGAGATTATCGCCATGAACCATTCCTTCCACGGGAGAAGCATCGGAGCTTTGTCCGTCACAGGAAATGATCATTACAGGGAACCCTTCGCGCCCCTGCTTCCTGGAATCAAGTTTGCTGATTTCAATGATCTGGACAGTGTGAAGGCGCTGGTCAATGAAAATACCTGCGCCGTTATTATGGAAACGCTGCAGGGAGAGGGCGGTATCTATCCTGCTGAGGAGGAATTTATAAAAGGCGTCCGCGCCCTCTGCGACGAACATGACATGCTTCTGATCCTGGATGAGATCCAGTGCGGTATGGGCCGTACCGGCCACATGTTCGCCTGGCAGGGATACGGCGTAAAGCCGGATGTGATGACGACGGCCAAAGCGCTGGGAAACGGAGTTCCCATCGGGGCGTTCCTGGCCTGCGGCAGGGCGGCTACGGCCATGGTTCCGGGGGATCACGGGACAACCTACGGCGGCAATCCTTTTGTCTGCGCCGCGGCAAACGCAGTGCTGGATATTTTTGAAAAGCGGCAGATAGTGAGCCATGTACAGCAGATGGGCGCATATCTGTGGGAAAAGCTGGAGGAATTTGCTAAAGCCCACGGCTGTGTGACAGCCCATCGGGGCATGGGCCTGATCCAGGGACTGGAATTTAACTGCCCGGTCGGCCCTATCGTGAGCCGCGCCCTTCTGGAAAACCAGGTGGTACTGATCAGCGCCGGGACCAATGTGATCCGTTTCGTGCCGCCTCTGGTGATCACTGAGGCGGAGGTAGACGAGATGATTGGAAAGCTTGAGAAGGCGGTCGAATAGAAAATGGACTGCTGCAGGCGCCGTCCATGTATATTCATGCTATTCATACATTTCATGCCGGAGACCGGCCATTTAGGGCATGCAAAGGGGCTGCAGCATTCTGCAGCAGCCCCCTTGCATGCCCATCCCCATTTTATTATGCGGATAAAATTCAAACGTTCTTTCAGACGCAATATAATATTCTGATATTTTCCCCATTAGCAAACAATTTTTTGATATTGACAGAAGATTTGTTATATGGTATAGTATAGAAAAGGTTTTCTAAAAGAAAAAGGGAAAGTATATGGCAAAGAAGAAGAAAGCTACGGTCAAAGACGTGGCGGCTATGGCGAACACTTCTATAACAACGGTTTCCAGGGTACTGAGCGGTTCCGATTATCCGGTGAAGGAGGAACTGCGGACTGCGATTCTCGAGGCTGCCAGAGCATTGGATTACAAGCCGAATATTTTCGGCCAGATGCTGAGAGGCGCGACGAGCAGGCAGATCGGCGTTGTGCTGCCATCTATTGTTAATCCCTTTTACAGCCAGCTGTTTACCGCTGTTCAGAATGCCTGCAGGCGCAGGGGATATGTGCCGATCCTGTATTCTTCCTACAATGACAGGGATACGGAGCAGTATCACATCGATATGCTGATTTCTTCCCAGGTGGCGGGAGTTCTGCTTTCGCTGATCTGCTGGGAGGACGGCATCAGGAAGAAGTTGGAAGATATGGACATTCCCTATGTCCTGTTTGATCAGCCTCATGAGGAGTACAGCGGGCTGGCTGTTGATTTTGACTTTTATGCGGGAGGACGCATGGCGGCAGACTATCTGCTGCAGGCGGGGCACCAGGATATTTTATTTGCCACTGGTCCCCTGGATCGTCCCTCCCGCCGCCAGATGCTCCATGGCTTTAAGGATTCTGTCGAAAATGCCGGCTATGTATTCGGCGACGATCAGGTGCTGATATATAAAGAAGGTATTGAGACCGGGGTAAGCGCCATGAAAGACTACGAGAGCGGGCGGATTCTAGGTGAGATGATTCTGGGGCGAGCATATTTGCCGGACGCAGTGTTTGCCGTAAACGATATGGTAGCGATTGGAATCATAAAAAAATTTGAGGAAGGAGGGGTTCGTGTTCCGGCAGATGTTTCTGTATTGGGGTTTGATAATGTAGAATTTGGTGAGATGATGGTGCCGGCGCTTTCTACCATATCCCAGTCGGCTTATAAGACGGGGAAATTGGCTGCTGACCTGCTCTTTGAGAGCATGGACGGCCATGAAGTGCGCCATAAGAGGATATTGTTAGAGCCTATTCTCATCGAAAGGGAGTCTGTGAGAAAGAAGCACAACAAAATAAGGAGAAGTTCATCATGAGAGAAAAGCACTATGACAAAGTAAGGCTTAAGGTATATGATACCAGGGCTGAGATGGGGAGAAGCGCAGCCGCAGAGGCTGCGGTCTGCATGAAGCAGATGCTGGCAGAAAGGGGGGAAATCAACTGTGTTTTTGCAGCGGCTCCATCGCAAAATGAATTTTTAGAAGCCTTATCAAAGGAAGGGGGAATTGATTGGGAACGAGTAAATGGGTACCACATGGATGAATATGTGGGTTTCGAGGTTGGCCATCCGTCGTCTTTCAGCGGTTACCTGATGAAAAGCATTTTTGGAAAGGTGCCCTTTAAAAGCGTAAATCTGATTAATGGCGCCGCGGAGGCAGAAGAGGAGGCTGCGCGTTACAGCCGGCTTCTGGACAAAATCTCCATTGATATTATGTTTATGGGGATTGGCGAAAACGGCCATATCGCTTTTAATGATCCGGAGGTGGCGGATTTCCACGACAAGGATACGGTAAAGGTAGTGGAGCTTGATGAGGTATGCAGGCAGCAGCAGGTTCATGATGGTTGTTTTCCGGCTATCGAGGATGTTCCGAAAGCGGCCCTGACGGTGACGATACCGAAGCTGATAAGCGCGAAAGAGATTTTCTGTATCGTTCCCACGGAAAAGAAACGCAGGGCGGTGAAGGAAGCCCTGACAGGGGAAATCAGCGAGGCATGCCCGGCCAGTATCCTTCGGGATGTGGACAACGTACACATGTATATTGATGAAGCGTGTTACTGGGCATAGAAATTTTTTTTAGCTAAAATAGAAAACGTTTTCTATTAGAATGCTGCGCCAAGTTTTTAAAAGGCAGGAAGGACGGTTGTTATGAAAAAGAGATTACATGCCATAAATGTATACTATCTGCTGGGAACGGTTCCTCTGTGTCTGGCGGTTATGGTTTTGACATTTTGCCTGGTCCCCCGGTTCTGGCAGAAGGGGCTGGTTATTGTCGCCGGGAGTATTATCGTATTTGAGCTGTTTAAGAAGTTCTGGCATCTTCCGAGGCCCAGAAGGGAATATGAAGAGCTGGTTCCCTGTGAACTTAAGCTGCCGGAGGACTATAATGTAAAAATCTATACCTGCCCTACAATGGATCGCTACGATTTTTTAAAGCGCAAGGTTGAGCTTTTGTCGCCCCTGCACCACAAACGGGGAGAAGACTTTAAAATTGCCATAAGCCCGAAATTCCTGGCAGAACGGGGCGAGCGCTTTGTGGGCATAGCGGTCATGCGGGAGATTATCCGTTATCAGAAGGCAGTTCAGTTAAAGGTATTTCTTGGCCTTGTAACGCCGGCACTTCTGGTCATATGCGCAGTGGAATCCTGGCATGTGTTTGATTTGGGACAGCGGATTCCGATTGCGCCCGGTCTTCTGCATTTTTTCGGTCCTCTGGCGGTAGCTGCATCCGTGGTAGGTTTTCTGTTGGCCTGGAATAAATGGGTATCAGGAATGGATTATAAGACGGATCAGACTCTGAAGAAGTATTATCCTGCAAAGGAGATTGCCGATTATATTGTGGAATGGGATAGGATGATGGCATCTGACAAGCCGGAAACCGGGAATGAGAAGAGCCGGCAGATGGAACAATTTTACGTTCAGCAGCGGGTTGAGCGGCTGTAGGAGGATTAGGTACTGAGTAAGAAACTAGTGGAGAAGCGATGTTTTAGGAGGTATTTATGAACGGATTAGATTATTTTGTAATCGTATTATTTTTGGGGTTAATGGTAGTAATTGGCCTTTATTCAAAAAATAAGGTCAAGACGGCAGAAGATTTCTACGTGGGCGGCGGCAAGATACCGTGGTGGTTATCTGGAATTTCGGCCCATGTAACCGGGTATTCCGGCGTGGTATTTACAGGATACGCGGGACTTTCCTACGCACTGGGCACATCAATTTACTTCTGGTGGGGCTTAAACTGCGCGCTGGCTACGGCCATTGGCGGCGTGATCATCGCTCCCAGGTGGCCCAGGCTGAGGCAGGCTTTGGGAATCCAGTCTCCCACGGAATATCTTCGTATGAGATACAACACGGCGGCTCAGGTGATTACGGCTATATCCGGTATCTTTTCCAAGGTTATGGATGTTGGCGCAAAATGGGCGTCTATCGGTATCCTGGTATCCGGATTTACAGGCCTTCCTCTGTGGATCGGCATCCTGTCATCTGCAATCGTAGCCCTGTTCTACATGGCGGTAGGCGGCCTGATCGCAGATCTGTGGACCGACTTCGCGCAGTGGGTTATACAGCTTGCAGCCGGCTTCCTTCTGTTCTTTGAATCGTTCCGCTGGATCGGCGCAAATCTTGGATTGGGCTTTATTGAGGCATTCAAGGCTCTTCCGGCCGGCAATGTGAGAGTATTTGAGAGTACTCCCGGACAGGGCTCCCTTACGTGGACGCTTCTGTATTTCTTCGTAATGCTGTTCAGCGCCAACGGCGGCACATGGTCACTGGCGACCAGATATATTTCTGTGCCGGACAGCAAGCAGGCCAAACGCTCCGCACTTTTAAGTGGTCTGTTGTATCTGATATGGCCGTTGTTCATCTACACTCCCATGTGGTTAGGGCCGTTGACGATTCCCGGACTTACCCAGGCGGAAGCGACCAACACCTTATATGCCCAGCTCACGATGAAATTCCTGCCTCACGGCATGATCGGACTTTCCCTGGCAGCCATGTATGCCGCCACATTGTCCATGTGTACTTCTGACTGCAACACGATTTCCGCGGTGCTGACCCGTGACATCATTCCGATTTTTAAGAAGGAAGTGCTGACAGAGGAGAAGAAAGAACTGTTCTGGGCTCGTCTGACAACGATTCTGTTTATGTCCGTGACTGTTGTTGTAGGTTTGATGAACGAGCGTTTCGGCGGAATTGTAAGCCTGATCCTTACCTGGTTTGCGGCGCTTCTGGGGCCGACGGCTGTGCCGTTGATTCTGGGCCTGTTCCCCGCCTTCAAACACTGCGATGCCAAGGCGGCGATTGGTTCGACACTTGCCGGATTCGGTTTGTTCATCCTTACGAAGACTGGGCTGGTTACGATTCCTCCGGATTTCGCGACGATTGCTCCCACCGCCATTTCTTTTGCTGTCTTCTACGGTATCGGATTGTACAATGAGCATGTAGCGAAGAAGGAAGTTCCGGAAGCAGTTGAAAAGCTGATGATTCAGCTGGGTGGTAAATAACAGGATATATAAGCTGTGAGAGGCCCATTTGTCGGGCATTTCATAATATTACAGGAGAAAGGAAGGAAAGGCTGCCGCAGAAACGTGGCGGGCATGGGCGGAAACGGCAGTTAAGGAAGACCCGGTTTTGCGGCAGCCTCAATGCTATGAACAGGAGAAGGATAAAAGAATTCTATATTGGACAGCTGCAGGATAATTTTCTCCCCTATTGGTCGGCTTACGTGGACGAGCAGTATGGCGGAATCATGAACTGTATTAACAATTACGGAGATCAGCTGCTTTCCGACGATAAATTCACCTGGTCCCAGGGCAGATGGCTGTGGGTTTTGGGAAGCATCTATATATTGAAAAAGGAACAGGGTATTTTTGAGGATATTTCCAGGGAGACGCTGGAAAAATGGATGAAGGGGGCCTGGGACTTTATTACCACCTACTCCATTTATGACGACGACCGCTGCTGTTACCGGTTGACCAGGGACGGCAAGAAAAAGATGGACGAGAAGCTTGGAAGGTATGATACAAGCATTTACGCGGACTGCTTCGCCCTGATCGGCATGAGCAGGTATATTGCGGCATTGGAGTACCGGGAGGGCTATGAGAAGGCGGAGGCTCTCTGGAAGAGCATCGTAAGGCGCATGGAGGCCGATGATTTCCTGACAGAGCCCTTTACGGTGCCCGGAGGTTACCGCAACCACGCCAAGCCTATGATTCTTCTGGTGAGCGTCCACGAATTTATACGGATGAAGAAAGTTCTGAATATGGATGTGGAGGAAGATATCGCTTACGGAAGGAAGCAGGCGGAAAGCACCCTCAATGAGTTCCATGACGGAAAGGGACACATCATTGAAAGCAAGAGTACGCCGGAACGGGCGAAGACCCATCTGCTGGACCGGTACATCAATCCGGGCCACGGTTTGGAGGACATCTGGTTCTGCATCGAATTTCTGGAGGAATTCGGAGGCCTTGACGAGTACCTTCCTGAGATTTCCTTTATTGTAAAGACTACATTTAACGAGGCGTGGGACAAGGAATACGGCGGGCTGCTGCGTTACATAGATGTGGAAGGCGGGCCGCCCAAGGGAGTCCGTCTGGGAAGCGAACTGGAAGATTCTATTGCGGAAACCTGGGATATGAAATTGTGGTGGCCCCATTCAGAGCTTCTCTATCTGTTTGTGAAAATGTACAGCCTTACAGGCGATGAGGACTTTGTCAGGTATTATGAGAAGAGCTTTACCTACGCGTTTACCACCTTCCCCAATCAGAAGCTGGGAGAGTGGGTTCAGATCCGCAAGCGGGACGGCTCGCCGGAGGACAAGGTTGTGGCCCTTCCTGTAAAGGATCCGTTCCATATTATGCGAAACTTTATTAAGATTGTGGAGGTGTGTTCATGAGATTACTGGGAACAGCGAAAGCCTGCATCAATCCGAAGGAGCCGCTAAGGCTCTGCGGGTACGGTTTCCGGACGGGAGTTTACGACGGGATCCGCCAGGATGTGTTTATCCGGGTATTTGACCTGCGGGAGGATGAAAAAAGGCTGGTTCTGATCTGCGGGGATGTGTGTTTCTGGGACTCTGCTTTTGTGGCTCATATGCGGGAACTGGTGAAGGAGAATTTTGGAATCGAGCAGGATCAGATCATATTTTCTGCTTCCCATAACCATTCGGGGCCCGGAACCGGTAATTCCCTTCTGTCATTGACTTCCAGTGTAGGCGAGGAATACCTTCATTTCCTGGAGGAACAGGTATTGGCGGGAATCCGTCAGGCGGCGGAGAATCTGGAGGAAATAACCTCTGTCCGGAAGGCGGAGGGAGACTGCAGGTTAAACGTGTACAGGAGGTTACGCACGGAGAAGGGAGTAGAGATGCTGCCCAATTATGACGTGAAACCGGACAGGACTCTGACGGTAGTAAACTTTTACAGGGCTGACGGCTCCCTGAAGGGGCGGCTGATTCACTATCCCTGCCATGCCAACGTTTCGAAGGATAATGAGCTGCATCCGGATTATCCGGGATATCTGACGGAACTGTCAGACAAGGAAAATCCAGGCAGCATGAGCATGTTCCTGCAGGGATGCACCGGCGATATGCGTCCCAACTGTGTAACGGGAGATCAGTTCCGTCCGGGAAATGCCGAAGAAGTGGAATACTTTGCCGCCCTTGCCTATGAGGCGGTGAAGAAGGCGGTTGCAGCCGGAGAGAAGGAGCTGGGGGCCGGTATGGCAGTGAAACACCGGACGGCAAAGCTGACGCTGGATCAGCCCTTTGGAAGGGAGACGGCGGAAAAGTGTCTGAAGGATTCCAGGCCGGAGATACGGGAATGGGCGGAGAAGGTGCTTAAGAAGGATCTGCGGCCCTATGAGGTTCTGGAAGTGGGAGAGTGGAGCCTGGGAGAACAGTATTTCTATTTCCTGAATGGAGAGCCTGTGATGCATTACGCGGAATATGCCAGAGGACTTCATCCCGGAGCGGTATGCGCAGGGTATTCCGATGGAATGATAGGTTATTTGTGTTCTGCGGCTCAGGTTCGGGAAGGCGGGTACGAGCCAAGCGAATCGGCCCTTTACTTTGCGCTGGCAGGGACTTTTTCAGAAAAAATCCAGCAGCAGATTGAACAGGCGATGAAAGGAGAGTAATCATGCAGGAAGGGAAAATGACAGATCTTTATTTCAATGAAGTGATAAATATCATCGAGGAAATCCGTTCCACGGAGAGGGAAGCAATCCTGAAGGCCGCCAGAATGATTGCCGACCAGGTGAAGCAGGACAAGAAAATCTACGTGTTCGGACCTGGCGGCCATTCCAATCTGGCAGCTATGGAGGTCTTCTTCCGGGCCGGGGGCCTGATGCACATCGACGCGATCCTGAATCAGGATACGATGCTCAGCAACGGAGCCATGAAGTCCATGCAGGCGGAGCGGCTTCCCGGATACGGAAGGATCGTGATTGAGGACAGGGGAATCGGCGAGGGAGATCTTTTGTGGATTGTAAATGCCTACGGGATCAATTCAGCGACCATCGACGCGGCCCTGACGGCCAAAGCCCATGGAGCCAAGGTTATCGGCGTCAGTTCCAGGCAGCATGCCGAAGAGTGCCCGAAGGATCATGTGGCCAGGCATCCGTCCAAGCAGAACCTTCATGATATTGTAGACTGCGCGGTGGACTGCAAGGTGAAATTAGGCGACGCGACCCTGGAGATTGAGGGATTTCCTCAGAAGGTTGGGGCGCTCAGCACCTTTGCCAACGCCTATGTAATGAACTGTATCGTGATTGAAGCCGTCAACATGCTGGTGAACGAGGGGATCAATCCGCCTGTATGGAGAAGCGGAAACTGTCCCGGAGGAGACGAGTGGAATAACCAGTTCCTGGATCGTTTCAGAGGACGGATTCACAGCCTGTAAAGGCGGCTGCCGGGAGGTGAAAAATGAGGACAAAATTTATAAATGCGCGTATAATCCAACCGACAGGCGTCTACGAAGGGGAGGTTGTGACAGACGGAGGCAAAATTTTAGAGGTGGCCCTGGGCGGGCATGCCCTTTCATCGGCGGATCGCTTGATCGATGCGGAAGGCCGGTATCTGTCTCCTGGATTTATAGAGGTCCACTCCCATGGCGCCGGCGGATATGATTTTATGGACGGCAGCGCGGAGGCTATTTACGGTGCCTGCCGGACTCATATGGAACATGGGACTACGTCCATTCTGCCTACCACCATTACCAGCACGCGCAAATCCCTGATGGATTTTGTGGACTTGTTCAATACGCTGGAGCTTGAGAAGGAGGGATATCCGAATATTCTGGGATTCCACCTGGAAGGGCCTTATTTTGCGGAGAGCCAGAAAGGAGCCCAGGATCCTAAGTATTTGAGAAATCCGGATCCGGATGAATATATGGCTGTTTTGAACCGGACAGACCGGCTGCGGAGATGGTCCTTTGCCATTGAGCTGCCGGGGGCAGAGGGGCTGCTGGCAGTCCTGCGGGAAAGAGGCATCATAAGCTCCCTGGCCCATTCAGACGCGGATTTAAGCCAGGTGTACCGGGCTTATGAAAACGGCATGACTGCCCTGACTCATTTTTATTCCTGCATGACCACAGTCCGCCGGGTAAACGCGTTCAGAGTGGCGGGCGCTATAGAGGCCGGGTATCTGCTGGATGATCTGTATGTGGAAGTGATCGCCGACGGCTGCCATCTTCCGGAGGAACTACTTTCGCTGATTTATAAGATAAAGGGCCCGGAAAAAATCTGCCTGGTGACGGACAGCATAAGGGCCGCGGGGATGCCGGACGGTGAGTACCGCCTGGGCGGCTCCGACGACGGATTGATTTGTATTAAGGAAGACGGAGTGGCAAAATTGCCGGATCGTTCCGCTTTCGCCGGAAGCGTAGCCACTTCCGACCGGCTGGTTCGTACATTCCGCCAGCTGACAGGAGCCCCTCTTTACGAGGTAGTTAAAATGGCTTCCTACACGCCGGCCCGGCTTCTGGGCATAGGAAGCCGGAAGGGAACCATCGGCCTGGGAAAGGACGCGGATTTGCTTCTTTTTGACGATGATATTCAGATATCGATGGTGATGGTGAGAGGAGATATAGTGGGTCAGAATGTTTCCCGGTAGAACCGGAGCGACAGAAGGGTGGCGGCTGCCCATCCGATAGGCCATGCAAGCCAGATGCCGGTGGAACCCAGCGCGGTCATAGACAGGGTCTTTGCAAGGACGACGCGCAGAATCAGGTCGGTAAAGGTCGAGATCATAAAAGGTTTCATCAGGGCTGCGCCCCTCAGGGTCCCGTCCGCTGTGAGTTTTGCTGCTACAACAAAATAGAACGGAGCGACGATCTGCAGAAACTTCGTTCCGGTTCTGAGCGCTTCCGCGCTTGGGGCGTCAAGAAAGATTCTTATAAGGGTTTGGCCGGCGGAAAAATAAAGTACGGCGAAGGGCAGGCATATCATCCAGACAAGCTTCAGTCCCGCATGAAACCCTTCCCGCACCCGGAACCGTTTTCCTGCCCCTATATTCTGGGCTGTGAAATTGGAGATCCCGTTTCCGATTGTCGTAAGGGAGGTAATGACCAGGTTATTCAGCTTCACAGAAGCGGAATAACCTGCCATGACTCCTGTCCCGAAAGTATTTATAACCCCCTGGATCAGGATGTTTCCGACGGAGATAAAACTTTGCTGAAGAGTGCTTGGAATCGCGATCATCGCGATTTTCCCAAGAAGCTGCCAGGAAAAAAGCGAGGCCTTCTCCGGGGACCGGAACGCGGCGAACGTCCGGAAGACAAAGACCAGGGCCAGGATGCAGCTTACACCCTGGCAGAGGAAGGTCGCCCAGGCGACGCCGTCTACTCCGTGGGTAAATATATTTGAAAATTTCGTGGTAAACAGGATATCCATGCCGATGTTTGCAAGGGAGGAACACATCAGGAACAAAAACGGCGTCCTGGAGTTTCCAAGAGCGGAGAAAATGCCTGTTGCCACATTGTAGTAAAATACAAACGGCAGGCTCAGAATATAGATATCAAGGTACAGTTTTGAGGCTTCAAAGACTTCCTCCGGCGTGTGGATCAGGTGAAGCAGGTTTCCGCTGAACATAAGCCCCGCCGCCATCAGCAGGGCGCAGAGAGCGCCGCTTGCGATAAGCGTCGTGGAGACTGCGGTTTTCATATCCCTAAACTGTTTGGCCCCGAACAGCTGCGATACCGTCACTGAGCAGCCGATGTTGCACCCGAAGGCAAAGGCGATAAAAATCAATGTAATTTCATAACTGTTTCCCACTGCGGCCAGGGCCTGCTCGCCGACAAATTTTCCCGCCACGAAGCTGTCCGCGATGTTGTAGAGCTGCTGAAAGATAATGCTCCCGAACAGTGGGATGCAGAATTTCCACAATACCTTATCCGGATTTCCAACTGTCAAATCTCTGTTCATGAGTTCCACCTTTTCATATACATTGCGTTCATTCCAGGATGCAGAGGCTTTTAAAAACCGCTTGACCTGCAGACGCAGTCCCCATTATAATACAAACATGGCTATATCAAAAATGTATATTTAATATGATGGATATTTTGAATTGATATGGTGGATTGTATGGATATCAGCTTTGATTCTTATAAAACCTTCTATTATGTTGCAAAGTATCAGAATGTGACCCTTGCCGCTAGGGCCCTTCTCTGCAACCAGCCGAATGTGACCCGGGTCATCAAAAATCTGGAATACGCATTGGGCTGTACGCTTTTTGTCCGGTCGAACAGAGGGGTTCGCCTGACTCCGGAAGGGCAGCGGCTCTATGCTCGTGTAAAAATCGCTGTCGAGCAGATCGCTTTTGCGGAAACAGAGCTGGATCGGGCAAAGACGCTGCAGAACGGCATTGTGTCCCTGGGTGCCACCGAGATTGCCCTTCATACTTTTTTGCTTCCTGTACTGAAGGAATACCGCGGGAGGTATCCCGGTATCCGTCTTAACATTTTAAACTACACGATAAACCAGGCGGTTGCGGCGCTGAAGAACAATCTTGTGGACATTGCCGTCGTCACAACTCCCACCGGCGATATTAAGGGGCTGGAATCGAAAGCCCTGAAAAGGGTGCGGGAAACTGCGGTGTGCGGCCCGTATTTCTCCGAGCTTGCCGGCCGGAAGATTTCCTTGGAGACTCTGGCGGAATATCCGTTGATTTCACTTGCGGCTAAAACCAGGACATATGAAATGTACAGCAAATGGTTTTCCGAAAACGGGCTTCCCTATTCTCCGGTAATTGAGGTTGCCACGGCGGATCTGATCCTTCCCATGGTGCAAAACAATCTGGGAATCGGGTTTGTGCCGGAGGACTTCCTGGGAGCCGGCGAGGGGCCGGATCTGTACCGCATTTTTCTTACGGAGGAAACGCCTGCGCGTTTTGTCACAATGCTGAAACGGCAGGACGATGTCCTCAGCGTAGCGGCCAAGGAACTGGTGCGCCTGCTTGGAGAAGCCGCAGATTCAGGGCTTAACCGGCAGACGCCGGGAAAGAATGGAAAGGAGATTTCATGGAACAGATGAATGGAAAAAGCATCCTGATTAAGGATACCACAAAGGAAGAGAGGATTGCGCTGATCCGGCAGTGGCTGCCGGTTGACGACGGCCTGGAGGACTGCGGCATCGATCTCTGGGATATGTACCGGAACTATATTGACGGGAAGAAGGAGATCGCGGAGATCAACGCGGAATTTCATGCGGATTATGTGGAATATGAAGAGGAGGATTCGGTATGCCGGTAAAGGTATCGCAAATTGATGAAAGCACATGGGAGTTTAATGAAGAGGGCGTCAGGTTTTTCCTGCTTGCGGGAACGGAAAAGGCCCTTCTGATCGACAGTGGAATGATGACGAAAAACGCGAAGGAGCTGGCGGAGGAGAAGACCTCCCTGCCTTTATTTTTACTGAACACACATGCGGACAGGGATCATATCGGAAGCAATGATGAGTTTGAAAGTTTCTATATGAATCCGGCGGAGTGCTCCAACTATTATCACGGAAACCGCGGCCGCGGGACGATTGTTCCGGTGTGGGACGGAGATGTGCTGGATCTGGGCAACCGGCCCCTCCTTATCATAGCCATTCCGGGCCACACCCCAGGCAGCGTTGCAGTTCTGGACGAGAAGAACCGGAGAATCTTTACCGGGGATCCGGTTCAGGACGGGAAGATCTTCATGTTCGGAGTGCAGCGGGAGATGCACGCCTACCGCCACAGCCTGCTGCGGCTTCAGAAATTCGCGGACCGTTTCGACGAGATTTATCCCTCTCACGGTACCTGCCCGGTGAGACCGGGGTTGATTATGGAACTGTATGAGGCGTCCGGCAGGGTTCTGGCAGGCGAGATTCCGGGCTGCAGGGCAAAGATGTTTGGAAAACCAGTCATGGCCTACGACGCGAAAGCGGCCACGTTTCTGTGCGATGCAGCGGAGGAATGAGCACCTGTAAAAATATTCCGTTTATGTTGACATTTCTCTGGCTTTTGCATATAATTAAGCGAGAACAGGACGCTGCGGCAGGCAGCGGGTTTTATTACGTCAGTATGCGAGCAGAGCGCCAGTGACGCTCTGCTCATATTTGAAATTTATTAGACAACCGTCACTGCGTCGAGTGGCGGTTGTTGCTTTACGTCAGTATGCAAACAAAGCGCCAGTGACGCTTTATTTGTATTGCATATTTGAAACTACTGTCAGAGGAGGATGTGCCGGATGAATAAAAGAACGGCCAGATTTCTGCTTGTCAGCGCTGTATTGGTGCTTGTACTTTGCATAGCCATATTCGTTTATCAGACAAGATATATGAATAAGAAGAGCGCCGACACCATCAGCGAGATCGGTGAGATTTATATGTCCGGTCTGAGCGAACGGGTGGTAGCTCATTTTCAGACTACTGTTGAGCTTCGCCTGTCCCAGGTTGCCGCTCTCGTGGATGCTGTGCCTCCTGAGAGCAGGTCGAGCGAGCGTTCTATTCGTGTGGCTCTGACTTATCATGCCAGAGCCCGGGGGTTTGACCATCTGGCTCTCTATGGTTCCGACGGAACCTTCGACATGCTTTACGGAGAACTGGTAAATGTATCCGGAAAGGACGGTTTCTTTAACTCCCTGACCAACGGAGAAGAGAAGATGGCTGTGGGCTATGACGGTGCGGGAGAAGAAGTGCTGATCATGGGAATTCCGGCTGATTATACGATGTCTAACGGAGAGAAGAGCATTGCCCTTGTGGCGGCGCTTCCTGTTTCTTATATCAGCGAGACCCTGTCCTTCAGTTCCGGAGATGCCAAAACTTACTATTTTATCATTCGGAGAGACGGAAGCTTTATACTCCGCGGATATGAGGTGGACCAGGATAATTATTTTGACCGCGTACGGAACCGGTATGAAAGTATCGGCGGCAAGACGGCGGATGAATATCTGGCCCAGCTGGATGCAGCCATGGTGGACAAGGTGAACTATTCTACGGAATTTGTGATCGACGGAGAGCGAAGGTATCTGTATGAAAGTCCGCTGGCATATTCGGAGTGGTATCTTCTTCTCTTCCTGCCGTATGGTCCTCTGGATGAGGCGGTAAACAGCCTTGGCAGTCAGTGGGCCAGGATCGCCAGAATCTGCTGCTGCGTGATCATGGCTGCCATGCTGCTTTTGTTCTCCTGTTACTATTATCTGATACATCAGCATATAAAGAAGGAAGAGCAGGCCAGGCAGGCGGCGGAGAACGCCAACAGGGCGAAAAGTGAATTCCTGTCCAACATGAGCCATGATATCCGTACGCCTATGAACGGTATCGTGGGAATGACGGCCGTGGCCATGGCGAATCTGGATGATATGCGTCAAGTCAGGAACTGCCTGACGAAAATTTCTCTTTCCAGCAAACATCTCCTGGGACTGATCAATGACATTCTTGATATGTCCAAGATTGAGAGCGGAAAAATGATTCTGAACAGAGAGAGGGTATCTCTGAGGGAGATCGTAGAGGGAATTGTCAATATCGTTCAGCCTCAGACCAATGTGAAGGGGCAGGACTTTGAGGTATATGTCAGCAATATTTTCGCCGAGCATGTGTGCTGCGACAGCGTCCGCCTGAACCAGGTGCTTTTGAACCTTCTTGGAAACGCAGTGAAATTCACTCCCAACGGCGGTTCAGTCAGACTGGAGCTGTCTGAGGAGCCGTCACCGAAGGGAGACGCTTACGCGCGGGTCCATGTACGCGTGAAGGATAACGGCATAGGGATGACGGAAGAATTTCAGAAGAAAGTGTTCGAGTCCTTCATGAGAGAGGATAACGCCAGGGTTCAGAAGACGGAGGGCGCCGGTCTTGGCATGGCTATCACCAAATATATTATAGACGCCATGGGCGGCGATATAGAAGTACACAGTCAGGAAGGAAAGGGAACGGAATTTCATGTAGTCCTGGATCTGGAGAAGATGCAGGAGGAGGAGATGATTCTACCGGATTGGGACGTTCTGGTAGCCGACGACGATGAACTGCAGTGCCGGGCGGCGGCGGAAGCCCTTTCCTCCATCGGAGTCCGCGCAGTCTGCGCTTATGACGGAGCGGGCGCGGTGGAACTGGCGGAGGAGCGCCATAAGAGCGGGAACGATTTCAACACAGTCTTACTTGACTGGACGATACCTGAGACGGACGGTACCCGGACGTTAAGGAGGCTGCGGGAGGTCTGCGGCGACACTCCGATTCTGATTTTTTCCTCCCATGACTGGAGCAGTATTGAGGAAGAGGCCAGAGCGGCCGGGGCCAGCGGCTTTATTTCCAAGCCGCTGTTCAGCTCCACGCTTTACCACAGCCTGAGTCAGTATGTGAATGGGATGGCTGTACAGGAGGCCGACGGAGAACAGAAGATCGATCTGGGAGGAAAACGGATTCTTCTGGCTGAGGATAATGAGCTGAACTGGGAGATCGCCAATGAACTTTTGTCGGATCTGGGCCTGAAGCTGGAGTGGGCTGAGGACGGACAGATATGTCTGGATATGTTCCGGGAGTCTCCGGTGGGCTATTATGATGCGGTGCTTATGGATATCCGTATGCCGAGAATGAACGGGTATGAAGCGACCAGAGGGATTCGTGCTCTGGACAGGCCTGACGCGGCGGTGGTTCCCATCATTGCCATGAGCGCGGACGCGTTTGAGGAGGATATCCGTAAATGTATGGACAGCGGCATGAACGCTCATATCGCCAAGCCGGTTGATATGGATGAGGCGGCACGGCTTTTACGGAAGTATTTATAACGCGATGCCGGGACCAAACGATGGTTTGCTCCTGATATTAGTTCGAATCGAGAGACGGGAGGTAAATGTGTGAAAAGACAGTTGGCGTGGGTGACGGCGGCTGGGTTTCTGGCTGTGTCGATGATAACGGCCTGCGGAAGCGGCAGCATCGGACAGCGGGAAGCTTCGGCATCTGAAGGCCGGGAACAGAGCATGGAGGTTGCGACTAATTCTGAGTCCGAGCAGAACGTCTCGGAGGAACGGCTGAAGATTACTTTGTGGACCTATCCGGTTGGCAACTGGGGAAGCCAGAGTTCGGTGTCCAGCCTGCTTACTGGTTTTCATCAGGAATATCCTCAGTATCGGGTGCAGGTGGATTTTTTGGATTATAACACAGGGGACAGTGTAGTGGAAGAGGCTGTTGCGGCAGGCACGGCGCCTGATCTGGTTCTGGAAGGACCGGAACGGCTGGTGGCCAACTGGGGCAGAAGAGGTCTGATGGCGGATCTGTCGGATCTGTGGGAGTCAGAATCGGCAGGACAGATTTACGAGTCGGTAAGAGACGCCTGCTGTGACGTCAATGGAACATACTATGAGTATCCTATCTGTATGACCACCCACTGCATGGCTGTTAATTACGATATGTTTGAGAAGGCGGACGCGCTTCAGTATATCGATGAAGAAAATCATACCTGGACAACGGAAAATTTCATCAAAGCGGTAGAGGCGCTGAAAGCCGGCGGCCAGGAGCGGGCAGGCGTGGTTTACTGCGGCGGTCAGGGAGGCGACCAGGGAACCAGGGCGCTGGTTACCAATCTTTACGGCGGTACGTTTACCAATCCGGAACATACGGCTTATACGGTGGATTCTCCGGAGAATGAGAAGGCGCTGACGCTGCTTCAGGGAATGGACGGAATTGAATTTGATCCGACTATCGCAGGAGGCGATGAAGCGTCTCTGTTCAGCAGCGGAGAGCTCGCCATGGCCTTTTGCTGGAACGTGACTCTGGAGCTGAATCAGATCATCAATAATCAGGATGCGGGATTTGACGTGTTTCCCATGGCGTTTCCTTCAGAGAGCGGAGAGCCGAAGCTGCAGGGAGGTATCTGGGGCTTTGGAATTTTCGACAATGGAGACGCCGCGCGGATCGAGGCAGCCAAAGCATTTATCCGGTATATGGCGGAAGATGACAGTCATTATAAACGGGCGGTTCAGACGTCAAATTACTGGCCTGTGCGCGATGTGCCCGGCATGTATGCCAATGACGAGCTGATGTCGGAGTACGGCATGTTTATGAAATACATGGGCGATTATTATCAGGTAGCGCCCGGCTGGGCGGATGTGCGGACCGCCTGGTGGGAGATGCTTCAGAAGATAGGAAACGGGATGGATGTCAGGGAGGCTTTGACGGAATTTGATGATGCTGCCGGGAAGGCGGCAGAAGCGCCTTTGACGGAGACCGCAGGGTGAGATACGGAAGAAAAGGAAGGAGGCGCTGAGGTGCCATGAGTCAGACGATCAGGATTACAAAGGACTATGTCTCCGGGGTTTTGACAAAGGAGGCGGAACCGGCCGCGGTCTGCCGGAGCGGAGATACCGTGGTCTTTGAGACCAGGGACTGCTACGATGACGCTGTCATCAGCGAGGACCGTCCTCTGGGAGATAAAAAGGATGCCATAGAAAACCCTGCTACAGGACCGCTTTATGTCGAGGGGGCGGAGCCGGGAGATGTGCTGAAGGCGGAGATTCTGGACATTGAGCTGCGGGAATGGGGAGTGATGCGTTCTTCTACGCTCTGCGGCGTGTTTCATGAAGATTTTGCTGAGCGTTCCGCCAGAATATTCCGGATTTTAAACCGTGAGGACGGCTTACAGTATGTACGGTTTGATGAGACGCTGACCATCGATCTTGATCCGATGATCGGCGTTATCGGCACGGCGCCTGCGGAGGAAGGAATTACCACAGATACTCCTGACAGCCATGGAGGAAACATGGACTGCCGCAGGATTGTGAAGGGCTCTGTTTTATATCTTCCTGTGAACGTGAAGGGCGGCCTGCTTTCCATGGGAGATCTGCATGCTCTTATGGGCGACGGAGAAGTGTTCATCTGTGGCCTGGAGATTGGCGGCCGGGTGACGGTGCGGGTAAGCGTGGTGAAGGGCCGGCAGGCGGAAGTTTTGCCGACGCCTTTTCTCAGCTGCCGGGGCCGGGTCATGACCATTCAGTCGGCGGCGACTCTTGACGAAGCCGGCGACATGGCTGCCAGGGCCATGAAAGATTTTGTGAAGGCGGTTACGGGCAAAGATAATCTTGAGGCCGGTATGCTCATGTCGCTGTTGTCTGATATGGCGGTCTGTCAGGTAGTGGATCCGTTAAGGACTGTGCGGATGGAATTTCCGCTGGACGTGCTGGAGACCTATGGTTACCGTTTGCCGTAAAATCACGTTTTGAATTCTGTTTGGGAAGGGAGAATGTTATGAAAGTCGGTTTTGTTGGTTTTGGAAATATGGCTCAGGCCATGACTGACGGTCTTCTGTTTAAAGGGGCCATAGCCCCGTCGCAGATTTACGCGTGTGCCAAAAACTGGGAAAAGTTAAAAGCTAATGCCGAAAGCCGGGGGATTAACCCGTGCCGGACAGCCGCGGAGACTGCGGAACATTCTGATATGGTGGTGGTGGCTGTAAAACCTTATCTTGTGGAAGAGGTGTTAAAGCCTGTCAGGGAAATTTTGAAGAAAAAGGCAGTGATATCCGTGGCGGCCGGCCTTTCTTATGATAAGTATGAAGAAATTCTGCTGCCGGGTACCCATCATATAAGCACGGTTCCCAATACGCCTGTGGCTGTAGGCGAGGGAATCATAATCTGCGAGCAGCAGCACTCTCTGACAGACGAAGAATATGAGCAGTTTGAACGTCTGTTTTCTCAGATCGCTGTGATTCAGCAGGTTCAGACGCCGCTGCTTGGCGTGGCGGGAAATCTGAGCGGCTGCGGACCGGCTTTCGCGGCTATGTTCATCGAGGCTCTGGCGGATGGGGCCGTGAAGCACGGTCTTCCACGGGAGCTGTCATACCGGCTGGCAAGCCAGATGGTGGCCGGAACCGGCAAGATGCAGATGGCGCTGGAGACTCATCCCGGAGCGATGAAGGATGCGGTCTGTTCTCCAGGCGGCCTGACCATCAAGGGTGTCGCCGCGCTTGAAAAGGGAGGATTCCGGGGAGCGGTGATCGACGCTTTTGATGCGGTAGAAGGTAAATAAACCGCAAAACGCGCCATACGGAGGGAAATATCCTGGGTATGGCGCGTTCTGTAGTTTTCTGCCTGCCGGCATTCTTTTGTATTTTGGGATCTTTTGTGGATTATGTGATCATCTTTCGTATCTTATGGTCCTTGGTACATTATCGTCTTTCGTACCTTTCCGCAGATACGGTTTATGATTGGTAAGCGTGATTGAGGTCGTAATGTAATGCATGATGGATTTCGTTTTGTTTTGTAATTGATTGTAACGGAACTGTAATCCTTATTTTGTTTTGAAAAATTAATGTATAGGTTGCTAGGTTATCAGCTGCATCCTGTTGCCAGGGGCCGCCGGCAGGCGGAATGTTATCATCCGTTCACTTAATTAATGCGCCAGGTCCTTTTTTTATTGCGGAAAAAGAAATAGTTCAGCTGGAACATTCTGGCTTGACTTTTCTGCAGTGTAGACGTACAATAGTAACGATTCCTGATTCCAAACGGCGAGCAGGGCTTTCCGCCAGGTAGAAGGAGACAGATCATTTATTATATTTGTGATGATATGCGCTGACACAAGGATGAATTCCGAGTTGAAAGGCAATAATAGGACAGGAGAATCCCTTTGTCAGCGGAGCAGCAAAGCAGGATTCTTTTTTATTTGCATGCACACAAGGCGCTGGTGACGCTTTGTTTGTATTGCGCCAGGATTATGAAAGTGAGGAATGAATATGGCTCTGAATCAGACACCGGCTTCAGAACGGATACACATAGGTTTTTTCGGACGGAGGAATGCGGGGAAATCCAGCGTGATGAATGCTGTGACCGGCCAGAATCTGGCGGTGGTCTCGGAAGTAAAGGGGACTACCACCGATCCGGTTCAGAAGACTATGGAGCTTCTGCCGCTGGGGCCGGTAATGATGATCGACACTCCGGGAATCGATGATGAGGGAGAGCTTGGCGCCCTGCGTGTAAAGAAGAGCAGGCAGGTGCTGAATAAAGTGGATCTGGCTGTGCTTGTAGTGGATGCTGTGGAAGGAATGCGGCAGGAAGATCATGAGATGGAGGAACTGTTCCGGAAGAAGAATGTGCCGTATCTGATCGTATTTAATAAAATAGATCTGGCCGGAACCGCGGACAAAGCCGGAACCGCGGTCGTCCAGATGGACGGATCCGATCCGGGGATTGTGTATGTCAGCGCGGCGGACGGAACCGGGATTACCGAGCTGAAGGAACGCCTGGCTCATCTGCGTCCCGCGGATGATGAGCGGGACCTTCTCGAAGGACTGGTAAAGCCGGGAGATCTGGCCGTTCTGGTAACGCCCATTGATAAGGCGGCTCCTAAAGGCAGGATGATTCTTCCTCAGCAGCAGACGATCCGTGCCCTTCTTGACCATGGCTGTCTGATGATGGTGGTCCGTGAATCCGAGCTTGAGGAGAGTTTTGCCAGACTGAAGCAAAAACCGGATCTGGTGGTTACGGACAGCCAGGTATTTGGATATGTGTCGTCTGTGGTTCCCGCGGACGTGAAGCTGACCTCGTTTTCTATTATGTTTGCCAGATATAAAGGCAGCCTGTCCCAGGCGGTGGAGGGCGTTCAGGCTTTGGACCGGATACAGGACGGCGACAGGATTCTCATTTCCGAGGGCTGCACTCATCACCGGCAGTGCAATGATATCGGTACGGTGAAGCTGCCGGGATGGATTCGCGGATATACCGGAAAGGAGCCGGAATTCTGCTATACGTCCGGAACGGAATTCCCGGAGGATCTGACGGGATATAAGCTGATCGTCCATTGCGGGGGATGTATGCTGAATGAGCGGGAGATGAAATACCGCCAGGCCTGCGCCAGGGACCAGGGAGTTCCTATGACCAACTACGGTATCCTGATCGCGTATATCAATGGGATTCTCGAGCGCAGCGTAGCGCCTATGCCGGAGATATCCGCCCTGCTTAAGAACGGCGCATTTCAAAGAGACGGTGATCTGACATGAACCGGACCGTGAAAACAGCAGCGGGAATCTGTATTCTGCTGGCGGCCTGGCAGCTGGCGTCTATGTCGGGGATATGGAGTGCATATGTGCTTCCGCCTCCGGTCAAAGTGGCGAAGGCCTTTGTGACCATGATAGAAAACGGCACTTTGTGGAAACATATTTTTATCAGCATGCGCCGGGTAATTGTTGGGTTTGGCATTGCATTTTGTCTGGCGCTGCTGTGCGGGATCATTTCCGGTATGAGACCGGGGTTAGAAGAATACTACGGAGGTTTTCTGGAGTTTATGCGCCATGTGCCGCCGATCAGCCTGATCGCCCTGCTGATCTTGTGGTTCGGTATCGGAGAGACTTCCAAGATTATTATCATTGTGCTGGCATCCTTTTTCCCGATGTATCTAAATATCCGCAAGGGGTTTCAGTCGGCTGACAGAAAGCTTCTGGAGGTGGGAACCGTGTTCGGCCTGAGCCGTTGGCAGAAGTTCTGCAGGATCGTGGTACCCTGCGCGGTTCCTGACGTCCTGGTGGGGATGCGGATCGGTCTGGGGTACAGCTGGCGGGCCATTATCGGAGCCGAGATGATCGCGGCGGCCAGCGGTCTTGGATATCTGATCCTGGATGCCCAGCAGATGTCCCGGTCAGACCGTGTGATCGTGGGGATCGCTGCCATCGGTATCGTGGGAATTCTGTGTGACAAACTGTTCCAGCTATTGATTCAGAGGTGGCAGAGATATGGAAATCAGGGGATTATGTAAAAGCTATGAGATGGCCGGGCGCCGTCTGGAGGTCCTGAAAAATCTGAATATGCAGGCGGATAATGAGGACATCACGGTTGTTCTGGGCCGCAGCGGCTGTGGGAAGACCACTCTTCTCCGGCTGATAGCCGGTCTGGAGCAGGCGGATGAGGGCGAGATTATATGGGGAACGGATGACAGTGTGAAGCTGGGGGTCATTTTTCAGGAACCGCGGCTTATGCCGTGGCTGTCAACGGCGGATAATATTCTGTTTGGCGTGGACAAAAAAGAGGGATTGGAAAGCGGCAAGCTGGAATATCTTTTGAAGCTGACAGGGTTGGAAGGCTTTGAGGGGGCGTATCCGGAGCAGCTTTCCGGCGGTATGCAGCAGAGAGCGGCCCTTGCCAGAGCTCTGGCCTGGGAGCCGGGGTATCTTCTTATGGACGAGCCCTTTGCGGCTTTGGATTATTTTACCCGTAGACAGATGCAGAGAGAGCTGGTCGAGGTGTGGGGGAAGGAGAAGAAAGGAGTTCTTTTTGTCACTCACAGCATTGAGGAGGCCCTTTCTATCGGAACGAAAATCATGATTCTGGACGATGGAGGCTGCCGGAGAGAGTATGACTTAAGCAGCTGCGGTTATCCGAGAGATCTGTCGGATTCGGAAATGATTCTCATAAAAAAAGACATTATTGAACAGATTGAAGAAAGCGAGGAAACAAAGTTATGAAAAAAATGACAGCATGGATTTTGGCGGCCGCGATGGCCGGAATGACGCTTACGGGATGCGGCGGCGGAACGGAGACGGAGACCACGGCCGCTGCTGTGGAAAGTACAGAGGCGGAAACCGCTGCGGCAGAATCTGAGGAAAGTCAGGAGGAGACGGAAGCTCCCGTGGTGGAGACCGAAGCACCCGGTTCCGAAAAGACCATCGCTGTAACTTATGTAAAATCTCCCTTGAATGTGCCGTCGATTGTCGAGAAGGACAGAAAGATTTTTGAAGAGGCGTTTGCCCCTATGGGATATAAAGTCAGCTATTCCGATCTGACTACCGGACCGGAGCAGACCCAGGCTCTTGCGTCAGGAGACATCCAGTTTTTGTACGCCGTGGGAGCCACGTCTGTAATTCTGTCGGCATCCAACGGAGCGGACATTAAGATTATCAGTACGTACAGCCGTTCCCCCGAGGCCTTCAAGCTGTTTTCGGCGGATGATTCCATTCAGTCTCCTGAGGATCTGCGGGGCAGGACAGTGGCCGGTCCCAAAGGAACGATCCTCCATGAACTGCTGGTGGCTTACCTGGCCGGCGCCGGCATGACCGAAAACGACATTGATTTTCTGGCTATGGATATTCCCAGCTCCCAGGCGGCTCTGGCCGGGGGCAGCGTGGACGCGGCGCTTCTGGCCGGACCGACCGCTTACAACATGGAGAAAGACGGATTTCATATTGTGACCGACGGCACGGGGCTGACCGAAGCGACCATCGTAGTGGCTGTCAGCGGCGCTTATGCCTCCGAGCATCCGGAGGAGATCAAAACATTCCTGGCGGCGCAGCAGGAGGTGCTGGACTATATTGCCGCCAATGAGGAGGCGGCCATGGAAACGACCGCCGTGGAAACGGAGCTGACCGTGGATGCGGTAAAAGAAATGTATCCCATGTATGATTTTGATATGACCATCCGGGATTCGGACATCGCTGCCATGGAGAAGACCGAGGACTTCATGATGGAAAACGGAATGATTGAGAATGAAGTGAATATCCGTGATCTGATTTTTACGGCGGAATAGAGATTCAAATCTTAACGACTTCTTACATTTTTTAATAACCTGTTGACAGTCCTTCTTTACAAGGTTACAATGACGTTACAACCTGTTTTAGAACTAAAGAAGGAGGTTACAGATGGACGTTGAGAATATGGCCGGGGAAAACGCGGCAGGAGAGATTACACGGGCGGAAGAGAACACACAGAATGTGGGAACGGCAGCCCAGACGATAGAGGAACTGGAACGGCAGATCGCGGAGCTGCCGGTAGGTTACATTTCCAGGAAAATGATTCACGGGAAGCTGCGTTTTTACCGGCAGTGGACAGAGAATGGCAAGATTAAGAGCCAGTATATTAAGGATGGACAGCTGGAACCTCTGGAGGAGCAGATCGCGAAGCGCAGGGAACTGCAGCAGAAGCTGAAAGAGCTGAAGAATCAGCTGACAGCCGCGGCCGGTATGGGAAAACGCTGTACCGCTGAACGCCGCGGTATGAACCGGTATGCCGGATACAGTACGAATGTCGTAGTCGGCGAGGCCCTGCTGGCTATGACTGAGAATATTAAAGGCGAGTCAACCAGGCAGTGCTATGAACAGCTGGTGAATTATCTGAAGGGAGAAGGCGGAGATCGGGTGTGCCTGATCAGCGGCCTGCGCCGCACGGGCAAGACGACCATGATTCGTCAGGCGCTTCGCGACATGACGCTGGAAGAGATCAGAAAGGCCGCGTATATCAAGGCGACGGCGGCGGATACCATGACTGTTCTCAGCGAGGATTTGAGACTGCTGGCTCAGGCAGGTTACCGCTATGTGTTTATCGATGAGGTTACGCTGATCAATGATTTTATCGACAATGCGGCTCTTCTGTCCGACATTTTCGCGGTTCAGGGAATGAGGGTGGTGCTGACCGGCACCGATTCTCTGGCATTTGTGCTGGCTCTTCGTCAGGAGCTGTATGACAGGGCCGTCACCATCTCCACCACCTTTGTGTCCTTCAGGGAGCATGCGAATCTTCTTGGCCTTGATGATGTGGATCAGTACATCCGTTATGGCGGGACTCTGAGGGCAGGAGAGAGGAGCCCCTTCGGGACGGACTACAATGTGGACAACGCGACCTTCAGGGATGCGGATTCCACGAAGAAATACATTGAGAGCGCCGTGAGCAGAAATATCGACCGTTCTCTGGCCAGCAGCAGGGATATCAGCCAGTTCCGGGCTCTGCGGACCCTTCAGGAGTCCGGAGATCTGATGGAGATCATCGACCGGGTCATGGAGAATATGAACTTAAGTTATCTGATGCTGGTTCTGACCAAGAATCCCGCGCTGCAGAATCTGCGTTTGACTGCCTGGAACATGAAGAACGACAGAACCAGAGAGGAACAGGCGGCCGGTATTACCAGGGTGCATGTCGCTGAGATCAAGGAGGCTCTGACGGCGCTTGATCTGATTGTGGAGCTTCCGGCGGAGACTCCCCAGCCGGGCAGCGAACCGATTGAGAGGGTGATCTTTACTCAGCCCGGCATGCGTTACAGTCAGATTCAGACCCTGATGAAATCGCTGGTAAGCGGCGAACGGTTTTCCGGCATGAGCGAGGCGGACAAGAAATCCATGGCTGAGAAAGCGCTGCAGGAGGTCCGCGTCAAGATGCTGGAAGAGATTGTTCTTCTTGAAACGGAGAGAGCGCTGGAAGGACGTTACCAGGTGTACAAGCTGCAGATCAATGCCGGCGTGTTCGGTATGATTGCCTACAATACGGTGGAGAATAATTGTTTTGTCTGCGAACTGCGAGCCAATGAGAAGCTGGTTCCCGACCAGTATCGCCGTCTGGCCGATGCTGATAAATATGTGCAGATAGAGAAACGTTTCGGGCGCATTACCCAAAGGTTTATCCTTTGCGATAATCCTCAGGATCAGCCGGAAGGCGATGTGATGTTCTGTCGTGTGGAAGATTACCTGAAAAATCTGTAAACTGTGAGAATGCGGAGCTGCCGCCTGCGGCAGCTCCGATTTAAAATTGCGTCAG
>CANQBN010000017.1 GCA_947588855.1 uncultured Lachnospiraceae bacterium | reverse complement strand
AGATCCGTCCTCTGGCGGCAGAAGTTGATATTATCCCCAGGGTACACGGCTCCGCCATGTTCACCCGCGGGCAGACGCAGATCTGCAACGTATGTACATTAGGTCCCCTGTCCGATGCCCAGAAGCTGGACGGACTGGACGACAATGAACAGAGCAAGCGCTATATGCACCATTACAATTTCCCGTCCTACTCCGTAGGCGAGACCAAACCCAGCCGCGGACCGGGCCGTCGTGAGATCGGTCACGGCGCTCTGGCAGAGAGAGCTCTGCTTCCGGTGCTTCCCAGCGTGGAGGAGTTCCCCTATGCCATTCGTACCGTGTCGGAGACCTTTGAGTCCAACGGCTCTACATCCATGGCGTCCACCTGCGCATCCTGCATGTCCCTGATGGCAGCAGGCGTGCCCATCAAGAAGATGGTAGCCGGTATCTCCTGCGGTCTGGTGACCGGAGAGACCGATGATGAGTTCGTTCTGCTCACTGATATCCAGGGTCTGGAGGATTTCTTCGGAGACATGGATTTCAAGGTGACGGGAACGGTAGACGGCATTACCGCCATCCAGATGGATATCAAGATTCACGGCCTGACCAGACCTATCGTGGAGGGAGCCATCGCCCGCTGCCGTCAGGCCAGACTGTACATCATGGAGAACTGCATGAAGCCCGAGATTGCCGAGCCCAGACCTGAGGTCAGCAAGTACGCTCCCAAGATTGAGCAGATCCTTATTGATCCGCAGAAGATCGGCGACGTGGTGGGCAAGCAGGGCAAGGTCATCAACAAGATCATCGAGGACACCGGCGTTAAGATTGATATTGAGGACGACGGCAGCGTGTCTGTATGCGGCACCGACAAGAACATGATTGCCAAGGCCATCAAGATCATTGAGAGCATCGTCAATGACGTGGAAGTCGGCCAGATCATCACTGGCAAGGTGGCCCGCATCATGAACTTCGGCGCTTTCGTGGAGCTGGCTCCCAACAAGGACGGTATGGTTCATATTTCCAAGCTGTCCGAGAAGAGAGTGGGCAAGGTGGAGGATGTAGTCAACATCGGAGACGAGGTTACGGTAAAGGTTATCGAGATTGACAAGATGGGCCGCATCAACCTGAGTATGAAGCCCAGCGATCTGGCGGAGAAGCCGGAACGGTGAGAATGATAAGACGATTTATTGACAGAGCGGCAGGCGCTTCCAATGCCTGCCGTTTTTTGACGGAAAATATTAATCAAAAATTATTCTATGTTAATAATCCTTAGGAAACTGTAAGATATATTTCGTTGACAGCCGACATAAAAATGAAGTACAGTATCTCCATCAGAATATTGAAACGCACGTCCGCCGGAGAGGATATGTCCGGAGGATATGGTATGGGAGCAGCGGCAGGGTTATCTCAGCATTATGGCAGCCGCGCAGGCTCTCTGCCAGCGGAATGGAGTTGAAGATGATGAGACGATTTTTGTATATAGTAACCAGCGCGATAGTGATAGGCGCATGCTGTCCCACAGCGGCGTCAGCTGCGGCAGTTCCGGGTTTGGCGGAGATTCAGCCGGCGGGCCCCGGACAGACAGACTCCCAGCCGGCGGGCCCCGGACAGACAGATTCCCAGCCGGCAGGCCCCGGGCAGACAGATTCCCAACCGGTGGGCCCCGGACTGACGGGGGCGCAGCCCGCTACCGGTCCGATATACGGATTTACGACGGACGACAAGGAGTACGGTCCAGGATTCGTTAACGGCGGAACGGGAGCCGACGTAAGCCAGGGAGTTATTCCTGACAATAATTTTCTGGACAGTCCTTCCAGGTTTACCGTAGGGGTGACGGACCGGTATTCCTACGATCAGATGGTTCAGGACATGCAGCGCTTTCAGGCGAATTATCCCGATAAGGTTCAGCTGAATGTTATCGGGACGTCTCATGACGGCAGAAGTATCTATGAGATGATTGTTGGAAATGTGAACGCGCCTAAACATATCCTTATTCAGGGAGGAATACACGCCAGGGAGTACATGACGCCTCTTTTGATGATGCGTCAGGCAGAGACTGCCCTGATCAATTACGATACCGGAATATATGACGGGATGCGTCTGTCAGACATGTTCAGCCAGGCGGCGATCCATTTCATTCCCATGAGCAATCCGGATGGGATCATGCTGTCCGAGTTTGGTTTGAACGGTATCCGTTCTGATTTTCTGAAGCAGGCGATTCTGACCAGCTATGCTCAGGATACGTCCCTTGGACGCACGTCCCAGCCGTTGGACATCTACCTTCAGAGATGGAAGGCCAACGGCGCGGGAGTCGACCTGAACCAGAACTTTCCGGCCAACTGGGAGGGCGTCCAGACCTCCGCCACCATGACGTCCTATGCAGGATACAAGGGGACTGCTCCGTTGTCGGAACCTGAAAGCCAGGCGCTGGCGTCCATGGCGGACCGATATCCCTGGGCGGCGGCCATCAGCTATCATTCCATGGGCAATATCATTTACTGGGATGCGAATACCAGCAGAGCTAAGGATACATCCAAGGCTCTTGCCGATACGATTTCAACCGTTACCGGATATAAGCTGGACGGGAGTGACGGCCGGGGAGGATTCAAGGACTGGATGCAGTCCAAGGAGAATCCTGTTCCCAGCGTCACGATTGAAGTGGGAAGTGTCGCGTGTCCCATGCCTGTCAGCGAGTATCAGGCAGTGTGGAAGCAGAATAAAGCGGTCTGGGCCCAGACATTGGCCCATGTAATACGGAACTAAATCCGGCAGAATACGATGATCTCATCAGGCGTGGTCTGTGCCGGTATGCTGCGTGTGGTTTTGCCGTAGAGAACCAGCAGAAGATGACCGGCGAGGACGCCCTGGTACATCTGACCATTCTGTGTGCGGATGTCCGTGCGGTTGCCCAGATTCAGCCGGAGAGTTCCTTCGCTGTTCTGCAGATTTTGGTCAAATGTGTCCAGCATGGCGTACTGACCGTAAGCCGGTTCCAGGACGACGGCCGCCTGATATTGAGGCGGATAGATCAGAGGCATAGGCGCCTCCGTATCATAGAAAGCGATAACAGTGTCTCCCTGTCGGATGGGAGACTGATTCAGAACATAGGTGGATGGATGCAGGATGACGGTGTAGATGTCTCCATAATAGCTTCGAAGAGTCAGAGTCAGCGAGCAGGGAGAGATAGAACCTCCAGAGGCAGGATAGGTTGCGATGGAGGTTACAACTCCTTCAAGGGGTGAATAGTGGCTCATGAAAAGCTCCCGGAATCATTTGTCAGTTTATTCTATTCTGAAAAATGGTTCCGGGATATTATTTTCTTTAAAATTCATTGCTTTTTTGAGTGGTAAAGGGTATTATGAATAGGGTACGCCAATTCATTTCATTATGCCGGTTTGCGGGAAGACGCTGACGGCGGAGCCTCCGCATCCGCGCACAGGGAGAATCATTATGACAAAGATAAGAACGAGATTTGCGCCAAGTCCCACAGGAAGGATGCATGTGGGCAATCTGAGAACGGCACTTTACGCATATCTGATTGCAAAACATGAGGGAGGAGATTTCCTCCTGCGGATTGAGGATACGGATCAGGAAAGGTATGTAGAGGGGGCTACGGAGATTATTTATCGGACCCTTCAGGGAACCGGCCTGATTCATGATGAAGGTCCGGACAAGGATGGGGGAGTAGGTCCCTACGTTCAGAGCGAGCGCCAGGCGGCGGGAATCTATATGGAATACGCCAAAAAGCTGATTGACAAAGGAGAGGCCTACTATTGCTTCTGCGGTCAGGAGCGCCTGGATTCCCTGAAACGGACGGTCAACGGCGAGGAGATCATGACCTATGACAAGCACTGCCTCCATCTGTCCAAGGAAGAGATTGAGGCCAATCTGGCAGCCGGAAAGCCCTATGTCATCCGCCAGAACAATCCGACGGAAGGGACGACCACGTTCCATGATGAGATTTACGGAGATATCTCCGTAGATAATTCAGAGCTGGACGATATGGTTTTGATTAAGTCTGACGGCTATCCTACCTACAATTTCGCCAATGTGGTAGACGACCATCTGATGGGCATTACTCATGTGGTCCGCGGCAACGAGTATCTGTCTTCCTCCCCCAAGTACAACCGCCTCTACGAGGCTTTCGGATGGGAGGTGCCGGTGTACGTCCATTGTCCTACCATCACGAATGAGGAACATAAGAAGCTTTCCAAACGGAGCGGTCATTCTTCCTACGAGGACCTGATTGAGCAGGGTTTTGTCACCGAGGCTGTGGTGAATTTCGTGGCCCTGCTGGGCTGGTCGCCGGAAGGAGACAGGGAAATCTATTCCCTTCCGGAGCTGGTGAAAGAGTTTGACTATCACCGTATGAGCAAGTCCCCGGCTGTGTTTGATGTGACTAAGCTGAAATGGATGAACGGTGAGTATCTGAAGGCCATGGACTTTGATCGTTTCTATGAGATGGCGGAGCCTTATATCAAGAAAGTGATCACGAAGGATCTGGATCTGAAAAAGATTGTCGCCATGGTAAAGACCAGAATCGAGGTTTTGCCGGACATCGAGGGTCATATTGATTTCTTCCAGGAACTGCCGGAGTATGATACGGAGATGTATTTCCACAAGAAGATGAAGAGCACCAAAGAGACGTCTCTTCAGGTGCTTAAGGAGGTGCTGCCGATTCTGGAGGCCCAGGAGGATTATTCCAACGACGCGCTCTATGCGACCTTGTTAACCTATATAAACGAGAAAGGTTATAAGACAGGTTTCGTCATGTGGCCCATCCGCACCGCCACATCCGGCAAGCAGATGACGCCGGCCGGCGCCACGGAGATCATGGAGATACTGGGAAAGGAAGAGTCTCTCAGGAGAATCCGAAAAGGCATCGAGATGCTGGAAGCGTAAGAGCGGCGGGCCGCAGGCCCGTTTGTCCGGACACGATGAAGGGGAGTCCGCTGGGGCTCCCCTGTAGCAGGTAACTGTTCTTTTGTCATTAATTCATGATATAGCCGTTTTGATTCTACAGCGTTCGCTGTTTTTTATTCACTTTAATATTTTCTTTTCTTTAATAATTCCACTATTATATTTCGCTTTAGCGCCTAATGCATTGTGCGTTTTCATCAAAAATGTCGTAGAGTATCGCACTCTACGACAGCGGACCAAATTCTGTGGATTTTCCTGAATCTTCCCTGATTATGACGGCTTTAACTGACGGCTAATTTGTTTTCCGAAGAGATTATCTTCCCAAATAGATATTTTCTTCTTCCTTGCCACAGCTTCATGCCTTCTTATAAGCTTTGACACTGACGGCGATACTGACGGCTTATAACTGTTTTTCTGTTGAAATATATATTCATAGGATAGAATATCGCCCATTTTTGGAAATCTTTTCACCTTCGATTTTACCTAAACACATTGACAAATAGCTTATTCTTTTGTAAAATGCTATCGAATGAAGTAATATACGGCTATATAAGGCTGTCGTAGAGTGCGATACTCTACGACAGAATGGCAGTTGTCTGTTGGCCGTATAGATACTTCTTCAGAGTATAAAACCGGGAAGGAATCCGTGGGTCTTGAGGCAGCGCTTTCCTGAATGGGGTCATAACGGCCACGGCAGGCCCGACAGGATATTTTCAATTATGAAGATATCCATGGTTGGTTTGTGGTAATCGGCAGCTGTCGTCCGCGTCGCTGAAGAGCGGGGCGGAATGGCGAAGCCTGCTTTCAGCACGGAAATCCTGTGTGGATAGCTCCGATTATGACGCCTGAACCGGTTTCGGAAGAGACGGGAAGGGAGCAGTCGGGACAATGTCGTGGTACGTGATACAGACCTATACCGGAAAAGAAGAGAAGCTGGTTCAGATGGTGCGCAAAGTCATTCCCCGGGGATTATACGGAGACTGCTTTGTCGTATATCATGAACAGCTGCGGCACAGGAAGCAGGAGAACCAGATTCATATTGAGAGATTGTTTCCGGGCTATGTGTTCATCACAACAGACGAGCCGGAAGAACTGTTTCTGTTTCTAAAAAAAGTGCCTGCTATGTCAAAGATCATTTCAGATGGATATTATTATTTTTTGACGGTTTATCCGGAAGAAGCGGAAATGCTGTCGCGGCTTTTGGACGCGGATCATGTGGTGAGACTTTCCTATGTGGCGACAGACGGCAGGGACCATGTATCGTATATATCGGGACCTTTGGAATGCTGCGGCCGAAATATTGCCGGTTATCAATTTCGAAAGCGGTATGCTTCTGTCCGCCTGACTCTGGCCGGTGAGAGCAAGGATGTGCGGCTGGGGATCGTGCTGAGCGATGATGTGAGCCGCGAACTGAAGTACGGAAAGGTCGAGGCACCTATCCAGAGTCCGGAAAGGTATGAAGCAGCAGACCGGACTGGAATGAAACCTGCTGAATTGAAACCTGGCGATGCCGTAACAGTGATCAGCGGAACCTTTGAGGGAATGCCGGCAGTCATATGCCGGACAGCGAAATGTGATGTAGAGATAGGGGTACATTTCTTCGGTCGTGATATGACGATGAAAGTACCAGTCGATATGGTGAGGAAAACAGTCGCGTGAGCGGCTGTTTTTCGTTACGTCAGTATGCAAACAAAGCTCCGGTGACGCTCTGTTTGTATTATGTCAGTATGCGGGGGGATGTGCGGGAATGGGCGCCGGAAGCGCGTTTTCTCTTTGCATGGCAGCGATATGTGAACTGACGAAAGGAAAGAAGGTGCAGCAAGATGCTTTGGTACCTGCTGAAGACATGGGCAGGCGGGGAAGAAAGACTGGTGAAAGAAATCCGTCGGACCGTTCCGCCCTATATGTATGAGGAGGCATTTGTCATTTACAATGAGCGAATCTGGCGCAGACAGGGCCGGAGCATCATCCATCCGGAGCCTCTGTTTAAAGGGTATGTATTTCTGACCTGCAGGGAGACAGAGCCGCTGTTCCGGAGGCTGGAGCTGATTCCGGCCATGTCCAGGCTGATGGCAGCAGGAGATTTTGCCATGCTGCCGCTGCGGAAAGAAGATGCGGAGTTTTTAAGGATGATAACCGGCGACGACCATGTTCTGCGGCCGTCATGCGTTCTGCGTGAGGATGATAACCGGCAGCGGGATTTGATAAGATTTAGGAGTCCGCATGTTTTGGCTGCCTTGCCTGAACAGAGACAGGTTGAGGAAGACGGCGCAGATCAAAGCGGCTCAGAGCGAAGCAGCTCGGGTTGGAGTAACGCAGGGCAAAACAGTTCAGACCGGGGTGTGGCAGGGCAAAGTGACTCGGAACGAGGCAGTACGTATCGAATCGCGGGTCCGTTGGAGAACTGTCTGTCCGATATCGAAGATTTTGAGTTTCGGAAGCGGTTTGTGAAAATACGCAAAAAACTGTGGGATGAAGACAGAGTAATCGCTATGGGAATTATTCTCAACGAGGATGTAGAAAAGAAGTTGATCTACGGAGATATGGAGATTTCCGTAGAAGTGCCGGAGGACTGCCAGATCATGGAAATTGAAAAGGATGCGGAAGGGAAAACCATCTGCCGGGTGAAGGAAAATGAAAAGATCCTGCCCCAGAGAGATGAAGGAATGATGATGGTGGGATGAATGGCATATACAAGAGAAGTAAAACAGGTTCCTGATGAGGCAAATGGCCGAAAAGCAACACTTGAGATATTAGTTTCCTGTATGCATCAGACAGATATGTCCGTTATTCGGAAGTCCGGCATTACAACGGATGCTCTCATCATAAACCAATGTGGTACGGACGACTATAGCGAAACAGATGAATGCGGCATACGGGTACGGATGATATCCACGAAAGAGAGGGGCCTGTCCAGAAGCAGGAATATGGCCCTGCAGAACGCAAAGGGAGATATATGCCTGCTCTGTGATGATGATGAGGAATTTGTTTCTGGGTATCAGAAGAAGATTCTCAATTCATTCCGTAAGATTCCTGATGCGGATATTATTGCGTTTGCCATATCCAACCAGCCGTGCAGGCTGAAAAACCGGCCGCAGAGGCTCCACTATTTCCAGTTGCTGAAGATCAAGTCCTGGCAAATCGCGTTCCGCAGGAAAAACGTTTTAACTTCCAGAGTCCGATTTGATGAGTTTATGGGGGCGGGGAGCGGCAATGGAGGACAGGAAGAGAATAAGTTCCTTATGGACTGTCAAAGGGCCGGACTGAGAATATATTATGTACCATTGGTCATTGCCTCGGTATCGCAGAAAGACTCAACATGGTTCTCCGGATTTACGGAGGACTTTTTTTATAGAAGGGGCATTGCTACCAGATACATGATGGGACTGCCGTTGTCACTATTATACGCAGCGTACTATGTGGTCATGAAATATTCGATGTATCAGGCTGATATGACTATGAGAAAGGCAATGGCCGCTGTCCTGAAAGGAATCATAGAAAATGATATTTGGAAACAAAGGAAATTGGCAAAGGCGAGAAAAAACAAGAGATTGAATGAGGAGAAAGGACATGATTAAAAGGATTAATCAGGCAGTCATACTGGCGGGAGGTCTGGGAACGCGTTTGAAGCCATTTACGGAGACTGCCCCCAAGCCGATGTATCCATTTGAAGGTGTGCCATTTATTGAATATCTGGTAAAACAGGCTGCCGGATTTGGAATAAAAGAGGTATTGCTCCTCTTGGGTTATCTGCCAGAGAAAATAATGGATTACCTGGGAGACGGTTCAAGATTCGGGATACATATTACCTATGACGTGACGCCGGTGGAGTATGAGACCGGCGCCCGGTTAAAAGCGGCCTATTCTAAGATTCATGATGACTTCCTTATGATGTACTGTGATAATTATTGTCCTGTTGATTTCAAAAAGTTGTCTGCTGATTTTGAAAAAAATCAGGCCATGATTCAGATTACGGTTTACAGGAACAGGGACGGTTATACAAGGGACAATCTGAAGGTGGGAGAAGACGGAAGAATCGAGATATATGATAAAAAACGCCAGGCAGAAGGGCTGGAGGGAGTAGATATTGGCTATGCGTTGGTTGATAAAAGGACTCTTGACCTGATCGGCAGTGAGAATGTCAATTTTGAAGCGACTGTATATCCTGTGTTGACGGCACAGGGAAAAATGTATGCTACTGTTACGGAGCATCGGTATTATTCCGTGGGTTCCTGGGAACGCATCGAATTGACGAAAGAATTTTTCCGCGCTAAGAAATGCGTTTTTCTCGACAGGGATGGCACGCTTAATGTAAGACCTCCAAGAGCATGTTACATAGAAAGACCGGAAGATTTCGTATGGCTGGATGGAGCCATGGAGGCCGTGAGAAAACTGAAAGAAGCCGGCTGGATGGTGATACTGATCTCCAACCAACCGGGGATTGCCAGAGGAAACCTGACGGAAGATACGCTGGCTGAGATACATGAAAAAATGCTGATGGATCTGCGTAGATCCGGAGGAGATATCGATGACATCTATTATTGCCCTCATAACTGGGATGACGGCTGTTTCTGCCGGAAGCCGAAACCGGGGATGCTTTATGAGGCCCAGAGGGATCATGGATTGAATCTGACAGAGTGTGTTCTCATAGGAGATGATGAGAGAGATATTGAGGCAGGAAGATCGGCGGGATGTATGTGCTATTTGGTGGATGAGGGGCATTCCCTGCTTGGGATAGTGAATGAGCTTTTAGCAAAAGAGAAATGAAAGGACAGATAGTACCATGATCATATCAAAAACACCTCTTCGTGCTTCCCTGTTTGGGGGAGGAACGGATTTTAAAGACTATTATGAGAACAGCCGTTATGGTTATGGAGCTGTGCTCAGTTCTGCGCTGGACATGCATGTTTATATAACGGTCAACCAAAAGTTTGACGACAAAATTAGGGTGGTCTATTCAGGCAATGAACTGGTAGATCATGTGGATGAGATCAAACATAACATTATTCGGGAAGCTCTTAAGATGACCGGAATCGAGAAAGGGATTGAAGTCATCTATGCGGCGGATATTCCTCTCAGCGGCGCAGGAATCGGACTTGCGTCTTCCAGCGCTCTGGCCGTAGGTGTTTTGAATGCGCTTCATGCCTACAAGAATGAATATGTTCCGCCGAAGGAACTGGCAAGGGAAGCATGTCACATCGAGATAGAATGCCTTGGTCAGCGGATTGGAATCCAGGATCAGTATGCTGTCGCAACAGGCGGATTCAATCAGTACAAGTTCAATCATGACGGGAGCGTATCCATCACGCCAGTGGTCTGCGGCAGAAAGATCATGGACATCTTCAAAAGCAGGCTGATGTTGTTTTATACGGGTCTGACACGAGACTCCAGAAAGATACTCAGCGAGCAGAGCGACACCATTCAGGATAAAACGGAGATGCTTGATAATCTGGTCATGACAGTAGAACGCGCATTTATCAACCTTGCAGAGGGAAATTTGGATCCTTTGGGGTATGACCTGGATCGTACGTGGGAGATAAAAAAGAGATTTGCCGGCGGTGTATCAACACCGCTGATCGACGAGATGTATCAGAGAGCGAAAAGTGCAGGGGCTTATGGAGGAAAGATCCTGGGGGCCGGAGGAGGAGGGTTCATGCTTTTGTATGTGCCGGACGAAAAACAGGACGCCGTCAGGAGTACCATGACCGGTTTTCGGGAGGTGCCGTTTGAGATGGATCCGCAGGGGAGCCGGATCATCTTTGTAGATTAAGTATTAAGTGAAAGAGAGAACAGGAATGGATTACAAAGGGCAAATAAGAGATTACATAGCAAATGAGATATCCGTTTTGGAGAAACTGGATGTGGATGCTATTGACGCCGCTCTGAATCTTCTGTCAGAGACCCTGGAACGCGGCGGGACGATCTATATATTCGGAAACGGAGGGAGTTCCGCGACAGCATCTCACTTTCAAAACGATTTCAATAAGGGCATTTCAGAACATATTGAAAAGAAGTTCAGGTTTCTCTGCCTCAATGATAACATGGCGACAGTAATGGCCGTTGCTAATGATATTGGATTTGAAGAGGTTTTCAGGTTCCAGCTGGAAGGAAGACTAAGACCGGAAGATATTGTGGTAGCGATTTCCGGCAGCGGGAATTCGGCGAATGTCATCAACGCCGTTGAGTATGCCAGAGACCAGGGAATAAAGGTTATCGGACTGACCGGCTATAACGGAGGACGGCTGAAGGAACTTTCTGACATCTCTCTGCACGCTCCGGTGGACAGTATGCAGATCACGGAGGATATTCACATGATATTTGATCATATGATGATGAGCGTTTTTTATAAGACCATGTGCGGTATCGATCATCTGGGATAGATTACAGGGATATTAAAGAAGGAGGCCTGGCATGAGTAAGGTATTGATAACAGGAGCTGCGGGATTCATAGGCTCTCAGCTGGCGTATAAACTGTGGACGGATGGGGACGACCTGGTGCTGATTGATAATTTCTCTTACGGTTCGGAGGATAATCTGATTTTTGAGAAGCATGATTTCCGGGCAGAGGTGATCCGCATGGATATCCGTGATATAGATGCGATAAACCGCTTATTTGAGAAGGAACAGTTTGATTACGTATATCACATAGCGGCGATTACGCCTTTACCGGACTGTCAGACGAATCCGTCAGAGGCAGTAGAGGTCAACGTTATGGGTACGGTAAACATTCTGGAAGCAGGACGCAGATACGGAGCAGGAAAGATTATTTTTGCCAGCACGTCAGCGGTGTATGAGAATACGGAAAAGTTTCCTTCCCTGGAGGATGAGGTAGTTCCGCCGAGTCTGATCTATCCCAATACCAAGTACACGGCGGAATGTTATTGCCGGGCATATGCGGATGTTTATGGAATGAACATTACATGTATGAGATTTGCTAATGTTTATGGACCGCATCTGGATTGTCTGAGAACGCAGCCGCCTGTAGTTGGATATTTGATTCGGGAGTTCTATTATGACAGAAAGCCAATCCTGCATTCTAACGGCACTCAAAAGAGGGATTTTGTATATGTGGAAGATCTGGTGGATTTATGTCTGCGTGTGCGGCAGGGAACGGGTTTTGATATCGTGAACGTATCGATTAATGAGGTCATTTCCATCAATGAACTGACGGAAGTGGTGGCAGAGCTGATGGGAAAAGCTCATCTGAAGCCGGATTACACAGATTCCGGGAATTATTGGAAAAAGTACCCGGAACTCTATGAAGGCGTTTACAGGATATCAGAAAGAGCTCTGGACCATGAGGTAACGAAATATACACGGTTGAGCAATCAGCATGCATGGGAGAGATATGGATGGAAGCCGCGCACAGATCTGAGGACAGGGATACAGAACACGATTGATTTCAGCGTAAGGGTAATCCGGGAAAGAGATAAGAAGGGATGAGGGATTGTGCGGAACAGCGAATCATCAGAATCTGCGTTTAAAATCTCCGTCATCATTCCAGTTTACAGAGTAGAGCCATATCTCAGACAGTGCCTGGACAGTGTCATCAATCAGACGTATCGGAATCTTGAGATTATTCTAGTGGATGACGGCTCACCGGATAAATGCGGTGAGATATGTGATGAATATGCCCGCAGGGATGAGAGGATAGTAGTTATCCATCAGGAGAACGGGGGACTTTCCTGCGCGCGTAATAAGGCTCTTGATGCGGCGACGGGAGAATATATCGGTTTTGTGGACAGTGATGACTGGATTGAGACTGATATGTATGAATATATGCTGGATAATCTTATGAAGTCGGAAGCACAGATTGCCGTGTGCGGCAGGATTGAAGAATTCCGTCGCCATAAAGTTTTTCGGGGGTGGGAACAATCTACGATATTGACTGCGGAGCAGGCGCTGAAGCAGCTTTTGGAAGATGCCCATATGCAGAATTATGTTTGGGATAAGCTATACCAGCGTGATATTCTGGATGGTATTCGCTTTCCGAACGGGAAATGTTATGAAGATGTAGAAGTGCAGTATCGTCTGTTAAGTAAAGCCGGAACAATCGTATGCCTGCCAAACGCGTGTTACCATTACAGGTTTCGTCCGGAAAGTATAGCGAACAGTCTTGCGTTGGATATTCGTTTTCATCGATATAACGCGTCCAGACAGAGGAGTGAAGTACTGATAAAAGAATATCCCAGTTTTGGAGAATTGCTGGATATTCAGCGTATCATATGCGCGGCACCCATATGGAGCGCGTATTATGCAAATCCGAGGGATGTCCGGAAGCTTTATAGTGATGAGATTCAAAATATTTCCTTTTTTGTAAGACGGCATCGGAGTCTGATAAAGACAGGCGGAAGCTTTGGCAGGGCAACGCGAATGGTGGTGAAATTGATGCCGTACACGACATGGTGGGCTTTCGCGTGCGCAAGAATAATCGGAGTTTTGTATCAGAAGAAAAATGGACGGAATTTGTGAGCGAGGGAGAAGAACTGATTGGAAGAACAAGAGAAAATCTCTGTTATAGTTCCGGTTTATAATGTGGAGCCATATTTGAAAAAATGTCTGGATAGTTTGTGTAATCAGACTTATCACAATCTGGAGATTATTCTGGTTGACGATGGTTCTTTCGACAATAGCAAGAATATCTGCGAAGAATATAAACGGATGGATGACAGAGTGCTGGTTATTCATCAAAAGCATGGAGGAGTATCGGCAGCCCGCAATGCAGGGCTTAAACTGGCAACGGGATTCTATATAGGTTTTGTAGATAGCGATGACTGGATTGAAACAGAGATGTTTGAATGTATGTTAAATGCGATTAAAAGTAATGAAGCTGATGTTTCAGTCTGTGGTCGATGGGAGGAAAAGGAAAACGAGACAATTTGCAAGGGATGGCAAACTCGGCAAATCATGATGCCAGAGGAGGCAGTTGCGGCACTGCTTGATGATGAAGATATGAAGGGATATCTTTGGGATAAATTATACCGAAGATCATTATTTGACGGTATTTCATTTCCAATGGAGCGGACCTTCGAAGATACCTCTGTTCAGGACATGTTGCTTTGTCGTGCAGAGCGTATTGTCTGTGTGCCGGATATCTTATACCATTATCGTAAGCATAAAGGTAGTGTTATTGATGATACTTCTTTAAGGAATCGTTTTTTTTGGTATGTGTCTTTAAGAGAACGACATGAAAGAATAAAGAATTTGTTTCCAAATCTCGTGTCAGTATCTGCTGCGCAATGTCTGATTGCCGCAGCTACAATATGGAGTGCTTATTATACTGTGTCATCGAGTGAGAGAAAAGAATATCAGCTTCAGATGAATGAAATTGCCGTATTTTCCAAAGAGTGTTCTAAGAGCTATTTTCGCGAGATGAAGATAAGCCGTGCGATTAAATTGATAGTTAGTCTGCTTCCCTATCCAACTTGGTGGTCATATACATTGGCAAGATTGATTGGATGTCTCTATATAATGAAAAACAAGGAACCGATATGAAGTTATCGAAAATATCTGTTATTGTGCCGGTTCACAATTCTGAGCGCTATCTGGTTAAGTGTCTGGACAGCATTATTTGTCAGACACACAGAGGACTGGAGATAATATTAATAGATAATGGTTCTACAGATAACAGCGGTGCGATATGTGATCAATATGCTGAACAGGATAATCGGATTAATGTAATTCACAAAACAGAGGGTTCAGTGGCCTCTGCCAGAAATGTCGGTCTGGAAGCCGCGACCGGAGAGTATATAGGCTGGGTCGATTCTGACGACTGGATCGAACCGGATATGTTCGAATATCTTTTGGGGCAGATTCAGCAGTTTTGTGCCGATGTCGCTGTCTGTGGCTGGTATATGCATCAGAATGGGAAGACGGATGTTCACCAATGGGAACAGACAAAGGATTTATGTGCTGCAGAGGCCCTGGAAGAGCTTCTTAAGGACGATTTGTTAAAAAACCACCTTTGGAATAAACTTTGGCGCAGCGAATTATTTCATGATATCCGATTTCCCGATTGTCAGTATTATGAAGATATCAAGACAGTGTACCGGCTTTTTCTGAATGCGAAACGCATCGTTTGTCTGCTGGAATCAAAATATCATTATAGCTGCAATCCGGGCAGCCTGATCCAGAACAAATCGCTGGGTGCTGAACTGGAATATTGCATAACAGTAAAAAGACGATTTGATGATATCAGTCCCCGTTTCCCCCAGTTTATCGAGATGATGGAAATCCAGATCCTTCATTCAGCGATGAAAGTCTGGAGCATATATTATGAAAACCCTTCTGCAGACCGCAAAGTATGCAGAAATCGTATGAGAGAAATCTCTGAATTTGAAAAAGAACGTCTTCCATATATGCTTAAAACAGTTGATTTGGGCCGTATAGATCGAATGATGGCGCATACGACAGGCTCTGTTTCCAGTGTGGCCTTGGTGGCGGCCTGGGCGTTGAACCGCTTAAGGGCATTGCGTTGGGGAAAGAAATGGTAAAGAGGTGAGAACCGGATATGTTTAGATGGATTATACTTGCGTTGGAACTGCTGATTATGGCCGGAATCTTCCGACTTTGTGACAAGGTTATTTGGAAAAGGCTTAGTAAGGCGTCCCGAGCCATCGCAATGATGCTGGGAGTCTGCGCCGTGTTTGTCGCGTTTTCGGGTGCGCAGATGGTTGAAATTCCGACTAGAATGGTTACAATTACTGCGCTTGATGAGAAGAATGAAAAAGCAGAGAATACGCAAATATATTTAAAAGAAATTCAGTTAGACGGTGAGTCGATTGGAGTCCCAGAACCGATTGAAGGGAAATGGAGTTGGTATAACGACATGTATTGTTGGTTTGATGAGGATGACAACGATGAACGGATGCAGGAGGGTACGACAGCATCCATTACTCTGGAGCTTCCGCTGGTTGAAAAAACCGGATTCATTTTTTCCAGTAATCGGTGGAAGGGATTGGTCAGCATCAAAACTGATGAGATGGAGTACGTACTGGATACATATTGTGACAGTGAGGGAAGTGAGAAAGCAAGGATATTGATTCCTCTGTCTGATTTCACACAGAGTGTGCAGATTATATTCCGACCAATATTCGGCTTTACAGTGACTTTGATACCTCTGATCTTTCTACTGACAGGTCTTGTTTTCTTTGGAGCACGGGCGGCTTCAGCTGTTCTTGAGAGATTGTACGGATATGGCCCTATTGCGAGACTGCTGAACAATCAATTTCTTTTTGAGGAACTGGTAGCGCGTGATTTTAAAAAGAAGTATAAAAGGACAGTTCTGGGAATGATTTGGAGCGTTCTCTCACCGCTGTTGACACTTCTGATTATGCGTATCGTGTTTACGCAGTTTTTTGGGCGTGATATGGATCATTATACGACGTATTTGTTTTGCGGGAATCTGGTTTTTTCATATTTTAATGAATCGACCGGTCAAGGGATGCAGGCGTTGGTGAGTAATGCCGGTATATTCACAAAAGTGAATGTACCTAAATATTTGTTCTTGTTTTCTAAAAATGTGCAGACCCTTATTAATTTTGGGCTGACTTTGGGTGTATTTTGCGTATTCTGTGTAATCGATAAGATTACGTTTACATGGAAATTCGTGTTGCTTTTATATCCAATCTGTTGCCTGCTGCTGTTCAACATTGGTGTGGGTCTGATTTTATCCGCATTGTACGTATTTTTTCAGGATATACAGTATTTATGGTCTGTGTTTACACAGCTTCTGATGTATCTGTCTGCTATCTTTTATACGATCGATCAGTATGACGAAACTATCCAGTATCTGTTTTTGCTGAATCCTGTCTATCTGTTCATCCGATATTTCCGGAAAATCGTTATGGACAGCGTTATACCGACGCCCCAGTTTCATCTTCTGATGGCGGCAGATGTGGCAGTCGTACTTGGAATCGGATGTTGGATGTACTGGAAATATAATTCAAAGTTCCTGTACTATGTCTAGGGAGGAATGTTATGAGTATCCTGGAGGTACATAATGTATCAATCCGTTATATAACCGGAGACTTTAAAGATATCGGATTTAAAGATTACGTAATTCGTAAGTTAACACACAATTATCGGGTAAATGAGTTCTGGGCGGACAGGGATATCTCCTTCACATTGGACCGGGGCGAGATGTTAGGTATCATTGGCAGTAACGGTGCCGGGAAATCCACTCTACTCAAAGCGGTTGCCGGTATTATGGAACCCACGGAAGGGTGGGTAACAAGAAGAGGTAATGTAGCGGCTCTGTTAGAGCTTGCCAGCGGATTTGACGGAGAACTTACTGTGCGTGAAAATGCTTATCTGCGGGGGGCCATGTTAGGATATACCCGGAAATTCATGGATGAAACTTATGACTCCATCATTGAATTTGCAGAATTGAAGGATTTTCAGAATCGGCCGTTTAAGCAGTTATCAAGCGGGATGAAATCCCGGCTTGCCTTTTCAATTGCATCTATGGTGCAGCCGGATATCCTGATTCTGGATGAAGTACTTTCGGTAGGCGATGGTGCGTTCAAGGCGAAAAGCGAGGCCAAAATGAAAGAAATTATATCCGGAGAAGCGGCGACGATTCTTGTATCACATGCGCTTGACCAGATACGAAGCCTGTGTACGAAAGTGTTATGGCTGGAGAAGGGGAGACAGATCGCATGTGGGGAGACGGAGATGTTGTGTGATCTGTATGAGGGGTATTTAGACAAAAGATTGGAACTTGAGCAGGTAAAACAGGAGCTTGGATATGAATTATAGGTAGCAGAAAAGGAGATTTTGTAATAATGGATAAAATTGAGAGTTGGAAGAAAAAATTTCCCGTATCAAAAGAAGAATTTGAAAAAGAGAGGGCGGAAGACAGGAATATACAAGAGAACTATCTTGAAAAACTAGGAGAATTATCAAAGAAAACAGATAGAGCTATCTCTGAGGTTCAGCAGATAGAGAATCATATAAAGCAAATAGAGGATTGCCAAAAGCAGATAGATAAAGATACAGTTAACTGTGGGGATAAAATTTCAGGACTAAAAAATGAAATGCAGGCTATTCTTGACGCTGAACATACTATGGCTCAGATGCTGTCAGATCAGTTTGAAGATTTAAAACGCCTTCCTGCAATAGAAAAGCATTGTATTGATGTAATTCATAATCGTGCAGATCGGCTTGAAGAAGCGATCTGCCGCCTTACTCCAAATTCGCTGCTGTCATTTGAGATATCATTAGCCGAACACTGCAATTTAAACTGTAAGGGGTGTGATCATTTTTCACCGATAGCTGAAAAAGAGTTTCCGGATACGGATCAATTATGTCACGATTTTGAGAGAATGAATGAGTTATTTGGCGCGCGTATCTATCAAATACATCTGGTAGGAGGTGAGCCATTATTAAATCCGGATATTCAGCGTATTCTGATTATGACTAGGAGTGCGTTTCCTAAGGCCGTCATTGATATTACTACAAATGGGACTTTGCTATTGAAACAGCCACAAGAATTTTGGGATATTTGTCGCGATTATCATATTGTAATCAGACCGACAAAATATCCGATCGCATTTGATTATGATGCCGCTCAAAAACTAGCGGAGATAAATAGTGTGACATATCATTATTTTGGGAATACTGGAACTGTCACGAAAAAGTTTGCGAAATTTCCGTTGGATAAGAGTGGAGAACAGGATCCAAAAAGAAGTTTCATCTCTTGTTATAGAGCAAATAAGTGTATCCAGTTGATTAATGGCAGGTTGTATACTTGCACAGTGGCGCCAAATATCAGGCATTTTAATAAGGCTTTTCAAGCCACGCTAGAAGAATCTGAGTATGATTATATAGATATCTATAAGGCAAAATCTGCTCAAGAGATATTTGATTTTTTGGCGAGACCGATTCCCTTTTGTCGTTATTGTATGCCGAGAAGAACGATTTGGGATCAACCTTGGAAGGTATCTGATCGAACAGAAGAAGAATGGGTATAAAATATTAATGAGAAGTGTGAGGAAAGTATGGAGCCTAAGCTGAGTGTGATTGTGCCGGTGTATAATGGTGAGAAATATTTACGGATGTGTCTGATTTCATTATTAAAGCAAGCGTTGTCCGGTTTAGAGATAATAATTGTGAATAACGGCTCTCAGGATGAAAGTCAGAAAATAATAGATGAATATGCTAAAGAAGATTCTCGTATTAGACAAGTTTCGCAGTATCCAAATGTAGGGCCAGCGCAGGGACGTAATATAGGATTGTCATACGCCAATGGCGAATATATCGCTTTTTGTGATTGTGATGATGAAATCCCCGTGGGAGCGTATGAAATGCTTTATCAGAAAGCAAAGGAAACCGATTCAGATATTATAGTGGCTGATTATGAAGAAATAACAGGGGATAGAGATATTCGGTATCATTCGATTTGTACAGGGAAAAAGAACGCATATGTAATATGCGAAATGGGGGCTCTATGGAATAAAATATATAAACGTTCGTTTCTGGAACGAAACGGTCTAAAAATTCCTGATTATATTGGAGATGAAGATCTTCTTTTCTTGGCGTTAGTTTTACAGAAATCCCCTACTTTTGCTATGTTAGATAAAAGTGTATATAGATATTATACAAGAGCTGATAATTGTTCATCACAAATGAAAACATTTACATATGCTGTAATTCGGGCAAATCAAATGGTCCGATTGCAGTATGATGAGATCATATCGTCGTTGGGATATGAAGCTGCTGATGTTAGAGCTTTTTATTCATTTCGATATATGTTCAGAAAATGGTGCCAGATGTCTTCTAAAGCAGAACAAGAGGAGGCTTTTCGTTTACTTCAGGAGTTTGTAGAATTGAGCGATTGGAAAAAGACAGCTGGTCGTTTTAAATCTCTGGTTGGAGCGCGTCCGGATGAGTTCAGCTGTTCAACATATGAGGAATTTATTAATTTATATCATACGCATTGTATTAACGTTATTTCGGAATTAGAAGAAACAAAAAGAAATATCCATGTGAAATCGGAGAAACCTCCAGAAATTCAAACCGCTGATATGTTCAGGCAAGGGAAACTGGGATTTCGCTGTATATTGGGGTATTTTGCAGAATGGTATGGTTACAAAATGAAACGGATAAAAGAGGTTCGATGATGGAACAGAAACACTTTCTTTTTTCAGTTATAGTACCTGTATATAATGTAGAGAAGTATCTGGATGAGACAATCAGAAGTATTGTAAGACAAACTATCGGTTTTCAGGAAAATATAGAGCTCATTCTGGTCAATAACGGCACGATGGATGGCAGTGGTTTGATTTGTGAGAAATATAAATCTCTTTATCCGAATAATGTGAAATACATTGAGTTGCAGAAGAATGTAGGACCGAGCGGAGCCAGAAATATTGGAATTCAGCATGCTACAGGGGAATATATAGATTTCCTTGATTCAGATGATAAGTGGGGTTTATCTGCATTTGAAAAAGTTTCCAAACTTTTTCAAAAATATCAAGAAATAAATATAATGGCTTGTCGCGAAAAACGATTTGATGCGATCGAGGGTTGGCATATATTCGACTATATTTTTAAAAAAGGAAAAGAGATTATTGATATTTTTGAGGATCCTGATTGTGTCTGGTTTGCTTCTCATTCATTGATTTTCAGAAGAGAAATTCTTGAAGGTTATCAGTTTGATGAGTCATTAAGCGATAGCGAGGATATGAAATATGTTAATCAGATTCTTCTGAAGGAGCAGAGATATGGTTTAGCGTCTGAAGCAGTTTACTACTATCGGGAACGTTCAGATGGCAGTTCACTGGTTCAAAACTATACTAAAAAAAAGTATTGGTATTTTGAAGTACTTCCTAATGTTACTTCTAGTTTGCTCGAGCTTTCGAATCGTTTGTATGGCGAATGTGTTCCATATTTGCGTTGGCTAATTATGTTTAATCTGCAGGGAAGAACAAGAGCAGAACTCCCAGACTACTTTACAGTAGAAGAATGTGAGAAATATCGAGAAATAGTCAAAGATTTATTGCAGTTGATTGATGATGATATTATTTTGAATCAAAGGTTACTGAATCGGGAGCAGAAGATAAATGTTTTAAATTTGAAATACGGAACAGAATTCGTAAGGCAAATAGAATTTCAAGACGGCAAATTCCTTTTTCAGGGTGCGACCATATTAACAACGAGAGATACTGGATGTTTGGCGCTGGAATTATTGGACGTTTCGAACGGGTATATGTTTATATGGGGGCGCAGTTCCTTACCGGAATTGGAAGACGAAAATTCTTTTTGTGTCAAAGATGAGCAAGAGAATGTTTATGATTATACAACATTTGAGTTGGATCGAAGTTTTTTAGATAATCGAGTTGCCCCAAGTGTACCGATGCGTAAAGGACTTCTGTTCAGGATTCCACTTAATCAAGCGAAGCGACTTCATTTCGAGATAATAATTGGTGGGAAATCCTATCCTTTAGGATTTCGATTTGGACGTTTCTTCCCGTTGACCAGGAATTTGGGTCATAGCCATTATTATAGGTGTGGGTGGCATATCCGTGCAGAAGGCAATGAATTGGTGATTGTAAGGAGCAGATTCTTCCATCGCACTAAAAAACAATTAGACCTATGGTTTGAACTGTTAAAAAGAGGGAAGAAGAAAGCGCTGTTGGCACACATGTATGCATACTTATACAGTATTCTGCCTAAGATTCATAAAATATGGATTTTTGCGGATCGTCAACATTATGCTGGTGATAATGGGGAGTGGATGTACCGTTATGTAAATTCACAGAACAATGGAAAAATCAAAACGTACTTTGTTTTGGATGGAAACAGCCCGGATTTTGAGCGGATGAAACAATTTGGCAGTGTAGTTGCGAACAAAACATGGAAGTATTATTCTCTTTTCTTCAGAGCCGATATGTTGATTGCCTCACATTTTGATAGAGCCAATGTATATCCTTTTTATCCAGTTCACGAAGAATATGTAAAAGATTTGTTTAAGCACAGGTTCATATATCTGCAACATGGTGTTATTAAAGACAATCTATGCAGAGATAATGCAAAATTACATACGAATGTATCATGTTTTATCGTGTCCGGCTATAAAGAGTATAAATCTCTGTTGGAATATCCATATGGATATGCAGAGAAGGATGTCTGGTTAAGCGGTTTGGCTCGTTATGACCAAATTTATAATTGTACCAGTGTTGAGGGCCAAAAAGTTGTTCTGATTGCGCCTACTTGGCGGAATAACATGAGGAATCTGCATTGGCATAACGGAGATGGACTAATTGAGTATTCACCGTTGTTTAGAGAAACAGAATATTTTCGATTTTATCATGCTTTATTAAATGATGAACGGATTTTGGAAACTATGCGCCAATATGGCTATAAAGGGTGTTTCCGTTTACATCCGCTTCTTCGGTATTTTGTTAAAGAATTTGAAGGAAACGAAGTTTTTTCTATCGAAGTGTCTTCTCCTGGATATCGTGAAGAGATTGCGCAGACATCTTTGCTGGTAACGGATTATTCCAGCATTGCGTTTGATTATGCTTATGCGTATAAACCGTGTGTATATGCTCAGTTTGACGCCGACACATTCTACCATGGACATACATACTCACAAGGTTATTTCTGTTATGAAAGAGATGGCTTCGGCCCTGTTTGTTATGATTACGATTCAACAGTGCAAGCGATAATTAGAGCGATAAAGAACGGATGTGTAATGGAGGATGTATATCGTAAGAGGGCGGAGAAATTCTTCCCGTTTAGAGACGGAAAGTGTTGTGAAAGGATTTATCAGAAGATACTGGAGATTGAAAATTGAGTATTTGGAGGGATATCATGGTTAGTTTCAAAAAAAATGAGCAGATCTTATCGATACGATCATCAGAAAAGTGTACTTTTTTTTCATGCATAATCGCAGGTTTGTTAATTCATTTTCCAATGTATTCGGAACGACTTACTAGTCCTGATGGAATACACGTATACTTTAATAATTATTATGATACAATAAGAGATATCAAGTTAGGCAGATGGATGAATTATTTATTGGCGAAATTAGAGCATAATTATGTTTTGCCTGTTTTTAGCGTTTTTTTGAACTTGTTTCTTTTAGCATGCACGGCGATGCTTTTGGTAACCTTGTTGGATATACAAAGGAAGCGAATTAATACTATTTTGACCGGGGTTTTGTTATCCGCTTTTCCGGCAGTTGGAGATACGCTTGCTTTGTACTATTATGGTTCTTATCATATATTAAGCTTTTTGTTTGCGGTTTGCGCAGTAATGGTTGTTATTAAAGGTAGAACTAAGTGGGCCGTATTACTGGGCTCTGCTTGTTTTGTTATATCGTGTGGATTCTATCAAGCCAATATTGGGGTTATGATAACCTTGGCACTAATAAACTTATTGTTCATGATGCTGGAAAAAGAACATACAAGTAAAGATGTTGTTGTTATAACGGCGAGATTATTATGTATGGGTATTGTGGGAGCTTTAGGATATCTTATTATAACAAAACTGGTATGCTTATGTACAGGAATGGAGTTAATATCATACGCTGGAATTGACCAGATGGGAAAAGTTTCTTTCTCGGAATTGCCACAACTAATAAAACATGCAATTAGAGCATCTGTATCGTTTTATTTTGGAAATGGATTCTATGACAATTTGTCTTGGAGTAGAACTTTTCTGTATTTTATGATAGCTTTTTGCGGAATAGTCTGTGGTATTTATCAAATGTTAAGACAACGTATAATAAGAGATATATGGAGATGGGGGGGCATTTTAGTTGTTTTGATACTGTTGCTTGTTGGAATAAACATTATGGTAATTTTAGCTCCTGAAAAGTCGACATCTACATATATGACAATGCCTTCGTTAATGCCGATTATCGCATTAATTGCAATATTTGATATGGTTTCAGATGAAAAAAATTTTGCAATGAAAACAGTGTCAAAGCTTTCAATAGTTGCTACTGCAGCATTAGCGCTGTCATTTGCACTTTATTTAAATACTGCTTATACACTTATGCAGATGAATTATAATCGTATGTATGCTACGGCTGTGAGGATTATGGATCGAGTTGAGCAAACAGAAGGTTATCATCCGCGTATGAAGATGATGATTGTAGGGACCGAATATGATGGAGAATATCCTCTGATACAGGCAGGTGCATATCAATCGGTACAAGGGACAAATGTGGACCTTGGACAAATCTTTGGCTCTTTAGACGGGATGCAATGGGGGTGGCGCTCTTTTTTTGAGCATTATCTGGGCATAACATACACAGAAATTTCTATGAAAGAATGTGAAGCAATTGTTGCTACAGAAAATTTTAAAAATATGGCAGTATTTCCAGATAAAAATTGTACAAAGGTAATCAATGATGTAATGATTGTAAAATTGACATCGCGATTTGATTAATATTTATAAAACTGAAGAAGGTCAGAAAAGGGAAATTCCATGATTTTATTAACATCATATGTTATAAAATTTCTTGTATATAGCATTGGTGTTATAATCACTTGGGGAATGATACGAAACAGAAAAAGGTATTAATTTGCAGTATAATCATGCTTGTTATGGCCTTTTCATCTAATTTTATTGTTGAGAATATAAGCATATGGTAGATAGCAACCCGAGCTAATATAAGCATATTATCTGATAAAGTAACGTTAACAGCGTTAGGAGAACAAAATGCAGATGCAGAATCAGCAGAGATATATCTTATTGGCTATGTGATTGACGGAAAAGAATACTTATGTAAATGTAGTATATTATCATGATCCGATAAAACCAGAGTTGCAGGCTTATCTTGCAGAAAGTTTCACATTAGAAACAGACGAGACAGAAGTAGGAGTAAAAGTTTATTTGCGAAAGTAATATGGAAGTAACGCAAACTATTGATAAAATAAGAGGAGAATATATTTTATGGATAAAGGAGAGACAAGACTGAAACCGATTGATTCAATAAGGGGAATATCAGCGGTTGTCGTAGCTTGTATGTTTCATTATCAATTTGTGTTTGATGTAATAGGAGAGAGACATCCGCTTCATGGAGTACCGATACTGTGGACATTAACCTATTATGGTGGAGCTCTTGTTGAGCTTTTTTTTATTATTTCAGGATTATTAACGTACAAAGTATATTATAGATCTATTTACTCTTATAAAACTTCTTTCAAAGAGTTTGTATTAAAAAAAGTTTTGCGGTTATTTCCGATGATGTATTTAGCGCATATATTAATGGCTGGGATGCAATGGATTTCATTGGCAATAACCGGAACTCAATTTCGTGGATATAATCAGGATGGAGTTCATTTCCTATACAATTTGTTGGGGCTTCAATATGCATGGTTTGATTTGGTTGAAAATTTCAATCAAGCAAGTTGGTACATTAGTGTTTTGTTAATGTGTTTTTTGCTGTTTTTCTTACTTTGCAGAATTCAACGAAAGTGGGATATTGATTTTTCAAATGCTGGACAGGAAGTCGGTATTGGGGGGGGTATTTCCTATTGCTTCACTGGCAGGATATTTTCTTTTAGCGACGGGTTGGCAATATGCCATACTTAATACCCATATGGGAAGAGGAATTCAAGCTTTTTTCGAGGGTGTTTGCCTCGCTATGATATTAGAGATTTCGGATAAAAAAGTGAAAATAAATTTAAAGTATCTATCAGCAGGCTTACTTATATTAACGTTAGTGCTATATGTTTTAAGAAAATATATATACATTCATTTTGGGAAAAATATAGATGTATTAGGAAATTGCAAACCTGTACTTACGTTTATTGTATTTCCATGCGTTATTTATCTATCGTTAATGTCGAGGCATATAAATAAAGTTCTGAGTTTCACACCATTAGTCTATTTTGGACAGTATTCTTATGCGATATATTTGCTGAATCTTCCAATTTATTACTTAGAACATTATATGATAGGCATATTTCATTTAGATATAAACTATAGTTCAATTGGGGCTTTTCTGATTTTAAATATTGTGCTGCTTATTATAGCTATAGTTTTGCATCATCTATATGAGAAACCACTAATAAGATGGCTTAAAATAAAGTTTAAAATATAGATAGTTTTCCTAAATGATAAAACTGTATTATTGAACAAAAGTGTGTAAGAGGTAAATTGGGAGAGACATCTCTGATCGTTCATATGCCTCCGTATGGTCATTATGGTGGTCGCTCAATGGCTTTTGCGCTATATGTCCATAATATTACGAGCATACAGATGGATTTACAATTCAAGTATGAAGATGGATTAAATAAATGGTGGTTTGAGTAGCGTGGTTTTGTTTGCAGAACATTAATTCTAGGAGGATTATGAAAACAGCAATCGTAGGATATACCGGTTTTGTCGGCAGTAACCTTGCCGCCCTGAACCGGTTCGATCATTGTTTTAATTCCGGAAACATCCGTGAGGCATACGGCCTGCGGCCGGACCTGCTGGTGTACGCGGGCCTGCGGGCGGAGATGTTCCTTGCCAACCGGGATCCGCTGGCCGATCTGGAGTCTGTGAGGACAGCCGCGGAGAACATACGGAGGATCGCACCGCGGCGTGTCGTCCTGATCTCGACAGTGGCAGTCTACGGCAGCACCCTCGGAGGGACCGAGGATACGGTCATGGAACTGGGCGGGCTGCCAGCCTATGGCCTGGACCGTATCCTCGG
>CANQBN010000016.1 GCA_947588855.1 uncultured Lachnospiraceae bacterium | reverse complement strand
GGACAGGGTATTATTCATGGTAAGCGAGGCAAAGAGCAGGTTGGCTCTGGCTTACGGTTATGACGGGGATCCGGGTGTTGAAGTGGTTGACCTCGGACAGTTCGATTTCAGCGCATCACCCGGGCCGGTTGAAAATGTGTCGTCACCGGACGATACATGTTACGTGATATTTACTTCCGGTTCCACAGGCAAACCCAAAGGCACATCAATCAGACACAGAGGCCTCAATAATTTCACAAGCGGTAATAATGTATTTTATAAGGCAATATTCAACGGATGCGACCGTGTCATGGCCATCGGCTCGATCACGTTTGACATATCCATTGGCGAGATGATCCAGCCACTCGTGAACGGTGCAAGCCTTGTGATCGCGGCAGAAGGAGATATAGAAAACGCGAACAGGATAGCCGGCCTTGTCATGGATGGAAGAGTCGATCTGATACATATTACCCCGTCAAGGCTTTTGTACTATCTGTCCAATGCGCAATTCAGGAAGGCGATCGGCAGGGTCAGGACGATCCTCTCAGCAGGAGAGGCGTTCCTTCCGGCGGTATACGATGAGATCCGCAAGTATACCGATGCTAAAGTTATTAACGGGTACGGTCCTACAGAAACAACAATCGGGAGCACCTTTACGGAGATAACAAGCGCGGATACTATCACAATAGGTAAGCCCATGTCCAATGTCCTTGTGTATGTCTTGGACAGGCTTGGACGTCCCTGTCCGACAGGGGTGCCGGGGGAATTATGCATATCCGGTGACGGCGTCGGCAAGGGTTACCTGAACAGGCCCGAACTGACTGCAGAGAAGTTCGTGCCAAACCCATTCGTGACAGGAGAAACGATGTATAGGAGCGGCGACCTGGCAAAGTGGCGTCCTGACGGGAACCTTGAATACCTGGGAAGAATTGACGCACAGGTGAAGATCAGAGGACTGAGGATCGAACTCGGCGAGATCGAAAGTGTAATGGGTGCCTTTGACGGGATAAACATGGCAGCGGCTGCGGACAAGCGGGAAGCTTCAGGAAGACAGTACCTGGTTGGATACTATACGTCTGATAATGCAATAGATGAGACTCGCCTGAGGGAATACCTCGCTTCAAAGCTGCCAAGGTACATGGTGCCGAACTATTTCATGCGGCTTGAGAGGATACCCATGACTTTGAGCGGGAAGACTGACAGGAAAAGTCTTCCGGTCCCAGAAATATCCATCCAGACAAATACCCATACTGAGCCTGCGACAGCCGCAGAACGGGCTATATGCGAATCAGTTGGCAGACTTTTCGGAGGCATCTCAGTGGGGACAGAGGATAACTTCTTTGAGCATGGCGGAGACAGCCTTATGGCGATACAGCTAATCATGCTCCTTTCAGAAAAAGGATATACAGTCAGCATGCAGGAGATTTACGAGCACCCGACCCCGGTTGAACTCGGCGACTTCTTGGACAGCAGGAAAGGCAGACATGACGATCATGAGCTAGGGGACTTTGCGGGGTATGACAGGATCCTGGAATTCAATACATCCGGTACGGAATATAAGCTGACAAGAAAACCGCTCGGGGATATCCTGATAACCGGTGCGACCGGATTCCTTGGGGCACAACTGTTGGATGCCGCTTTGAGCAGGGAAACAGGCGTGGTGTATTGTCTTGTCAGGAGCGTGGACAGGCTCAAGCGGGCATTGCAGTACTATTTCGGAAGTAAATATGCAGGAGAACCGGGCATGCGTATCATACCAGTCACGGGGGACATAACGGATAAGGACAGTCTGTCCGGCCTCCCCAAGGATGTGTGTACCGTGATCCATGCAGCCGCGAATGTCAAACATTACGGTAATTATTCCGACTTCAAGGCTGTTAACGTGGATGGAACCAAAAACATGCTCGATTATGCCTGTACAGCTGGCGCGAGGTTCGTATACATCTCTACGACCAGTGTCGGCGGTTTGGTGCTTAAGACTGGCGGAAAGGGACCGGTGTCTTTCACGGAATCGGATTTCTACATAGGCCAGGATCTTTCCAATGTGTATATCAGAAGTAAGTTTGAGGCGGAAAGGCTCGTGCTCGACAGGATATCCGAAGGCATGCCCTGCAGAATTTTCAGAATGGGGAACCTGACGAACAGGTATTCCGATGGTATGTTCCAGCCAAATGGATCCAGAAACGCGTTCTGGAATAGAGTGCGCGCATGCATCTCAGCAGGTGCCGTGCCGGAAATATTAGCGGAAGAATATACTGAGATGACACCTGCCGATATGGCGGCGGAGGCTGTTATGCTGCTGGAGGAAAATGCAGCGGAGCAGCAGACGGTCTTCCATGTGGCAAACAGTAGCAGTGCCGTGACATACAGGGAGCTTGCAGGGAAGCTCATCAAACAGGGGAACGGTACTGAAGTCATAGATACCGGAGCGTTTCTTGAAAGGCTAGGCGCTTCGCCGAATATCGGCGACAGGTTTGCGGCAAGCGAACTGAACGAGCTACAGAGAATGAGTGATCTACCCAAGGTGGTTGTGGACAGCAGTTATACCGAGAGTGTACTCAGATCAGCCGGTTTTGTGTGGGGAAGTATTTCTGACGACTACCTGGGCAAATATATCAGATGCTTTAAAGATACCAATAATATTCTATAATGTGGAGGCAGTATGGCAAACTGGAATTACCCTTTATACGATGTCCGGAGGATAGCGACGCTTAACGAACTGATAGACAGGAGGGCCGCGGAATCGGCCGGCAACGCTGCCTTTGCCTGGACAAGGTCTGGGCAAAGGGTTGAAAAGTCATACGGGGAACTAAAACAGGAAGTTATGGCCCTGGGGAAAGCATTAGGCGAAATGGGCGCAAATGGTACTAAGGTAGTTATATTCGGCGAAAACTCGTATTATTGGTTGCTTTCCTTTTTTGCGGTGACCTATACAGCTAATGTCGCGGTACCAGTTGACAAAGAACTGCCTGTAGAGGACATCGTCTGGATGGTCAAGAACAGCGGATGTACTCATATGATCACATCGGAACAGTACTGTGACATTGCTGAAACAGTATGCAGGGAGACAGGTCTGCGGATGATTAACATGAAGGATATTCCCAGGCTGGTTTTTGAACGTAAGGAAGCGTCAGGCAGTGACACGGAAGCCGTTAGGCAACCAGATGTATCCGAGGATACGCTGGCGGCGATCATTTACACTTCCGGAACAACTGGGATGAGCAAAGGGGTCATGCTCAGCCATGGTAACCTCGCACTGGACGCCTGTTCCGCCTGCAGGAATTACAGGCTTCATGGTGATACCATGCTCCTTTTGCCACTTCACCACTCATTTGGTCTTGTGGCGGGGGTGCTAATGACACTGGTTTACGGTTATACGGTTTACATCAACACGAGTCTGAAGGCGATATCCAGGGACTTCCCTGTCGCCAAGCCTCAAAACCTGTTCCTTGTCCCGCTTTTCGTTGAAATGTTCTACAGGAATATCTGGAACACTGCCGAAAAAAGCGGGAAAGCAGGTATGCTGAGGAACATGGTAAAGGTGAGCAACTGCTTGTTAAAATGCGGGATTGACCTGCGCAGGAAACTTTTCAGATCAGTCATCGACGGTTTCGGCGGAAACCTTGACACCATCGTGAGCGGCGGCGCGCCATTGAGTGAAAAATACATAAAGGGCTTCAGGGAATTGGGGATCAACCTGTTATGCGGATACGGCATAACAGAATGCTCTCCGGTAGTATCCGTGAACAGGAACCAGTTTTACAAGGATGGGAGCGTGGGTCCGGCTCTGGACGAATGCACCGTAAGGATCGACGCGGAAAATGAAAACGGTATGGGTGAAGTGTGTGTAAAAGGACCTATTGTCATGCAGGGCTATTACGGCATGCAGGAAGCCACTGATGAAGCTGTTGTGGATGGCTGGTTCCATACAGGCGACATAGGATACCTTGATCAGGATGGTTTCATTTACATAACAGGCAGGAAGAAAAACCTGATCATACTGAGCAATGGTGAAAACGTGTCTCCTGAAGAACTGGAGGGGATGTTCAGTGGCATCCCTCTGGTAAAGGAGATCGTTGTTTATGAGGATGGACATCGGATTATCGCGGAGGTCTATCCCGATAAACAGTACGCGGAGGAAAAGAAGGTTATGTCTATCAAGGAAGAACTGGAAAAGAAGGTTGCTGAAATCAACAGAGGTCTCCCAAAGTTCAAGCAGATCAGTGCTGTCAGGGTCCGCGACGCAGAATTTGAAAAGACGGCGACAAAAAAGATAAAAAGAAGTTCTGTAGGAGGTAATAAGTGATGTTTGAAAAGGTATGTGAGATTCTTTCAGATTTAACGTCGATGGAAGCAGCTGAAATGGAAATGGACACAACACTTTTGGGTGACCTTGATATGGATTCACTGGACACGGTAAATGCTGTGGTAAGTTTCGAGGATGCATTTGATATTGAAGTGCCTGACAGGGTAATTCATAGCTTCAGAACCATAGGGGATATCGTCAATTATCTTTCAAAGGTATGCCCGGAGTAATGATATTTTTTAGAGTACGAACTCTTCTTTTACAGGTTTCTTTTAAAACCAAGATATTTATTAGAGTAAATCCAATTTTACAGAATTTATCTGGAAAAGGTTATAATAAACTGTCAGAGAGGAGGATGGTATGTACTATAAAATACACTATGCGTGTTTGAGCCACATCGGCAATGTCCGAAACATTAACCAAGACAATTTTATTTGTGATGGACATTATATGGAAATAGGCGATATGTCGTCCATTGAGTTTCCGCTCTGCGGCACAAAAACATCCAAAGATGCATCAGTATTCGGAATCTTTGACGGTATGGGTGGCGAAGAATGTGGCGAAATCGCAGCATATATCGCTTCTAAAGCTGCTTCTACAATAGAAATCGGCGAAGAAGCCGCTTCAGATTTATCTCAGTTCTGTCATGAAACAAACGCTGAAATTTGCGAATATGCAGCATTGCATGAGGTGTCGGCTATGGGTACAACCACAGCAATGCTGGTCTTTGCTAAAAAAGAAGTTGTCTTATGTAATATTGGAGACAGCAAGATTTTTCGATTATGTGATGGTGCGTTGGAACAAATATCCAAAGATCATGTTGCTGCATCTGCATTTGGAGTGAAACCACCGCTTTCACAAAATCTTGGTATTCCACCAAATGAATTGATGATAGAACCATATCTTGCAAAGGGAGCATACAATGATGGTGATGTTTATCTAATATGCTCTGACGGCTTGACCGATATGGTTTCTTTTACAGAAATAACCGAAGTTCTTGTTTCTAAACCGATTGAGGAAGCTGCAACGCTACTGCTTGATAAGACCCTTGCTAATGGGGGTAAAGACAACATTACTATTATTCTATGCGAAATTGAGCGCCAGTCCGGTTTGCTTTTCGGCCGGAAGCGCCACATAAAAGAAAAGGGGTATAAACATGTCAATTGAAGTATTGAAACAAATTTGGCCTGAATGGCAAATTGAAGGGAAGCCTCTTGGAAGGGGTTCATACGGCGTGGTCTACAAGGCTGTGCGCAGGGACCACGGTGTAGAAAGCTATGCGGCAATCAAGGTAATCTCTATTCCTTCTGATCCCTCTGAAGTTGATTCCCTGCGCTCGGAAGGCCTAAACATGGACGCTACCAGAACCTATCTTCAGGGCATTGTGAATGACTTTGTCAGCGAAATCCAGTTGATGGAATCTCTTAAAGGCATCCAGAATATTGTAAGCGTTGAGGATTACAAGGTCGTAGAAAAAACTGAAGAAATCGGTTGGGATATCTACATCCGAATGGAATTGCTTACTCCTTTTAACACTTACATTTGTGATAAAAAACTGACTGAGGAAGAGGTCATCAAACTCGGCTGCGACATCTGCACTGCTCTTGAGATCTGCGGTCAACGTAATATCATTCACCGTGATATTAAGCCAGAAAATATCTTCATCAATGATTTCGGCTATTTTAAGTTAGGCGATTTTGGCATTGCCCGCAAAATGGAGAATCTGACTGGCGGACTTTCTCAGAAGGGTACGTTCAATTATATGGCTCCTGAAGTTTCAAGCAGCAGCGAATATGATGCCCGTGTTGATACTTATTCTCTCGGCATTGTACTGTATCGTTTACTGAATGAGAATCGCTTGCCGTTCCTGGATACGGAAAAACAGCTCTTGAATCCCAACGAGAGAAAAAATGCCGTAGACCGCAGATTGCGCGGTGAAAAACTGCCAGCTCCTTGCAATGCTTCTCCTGCTATGACAGACGTTATTCTTCGTGCATGTGCTTACGATCCAGATATGCGTTTTTCTTCTGCTACGGAAATGAAACAGGCGCTGATGAGTGTTGCCAATGGTACATATCAGATGACTACAAGCAGTTTGAACAGAACAGCATCTGTGCAGAGAGCACCTGATAACTATGATAAAACTACTTCTGTCCGTAAGGTCCCTGTTGCTTCCAACCCAAAGTCTGTTCCGGAAGTCAGCACTTTTGGCTCTGCACCGAAGAAAAAGAATAAAATGCCTGCTGTGATCGCTGCCGTATTGATATTTATTCTTTTTGTGGGTACTGGTATTTATGCTGTGCCTAAGCTGATTGGCAACAGAGAAGGTGTTGAAAACGAAGAGGCATCAGGTAGTACACCGTCTGAGACAGTTGATTATTCCAATCATGATGAGGAACAGATTGATTCGATCATCAGAGAAGCAGAAGCACTGGCTGCTAAAGAAGATTGTGAGGGAGCGCTCGCTAAGATTAAATCAGGCCTAGCAACTTATCCTAAATCCGAAGCATTACAAGAAAAGGAAATCGAATATAACGATATGCTTGCAGAACAAATTAAGTCAAAAACACTCGAAGAAGCTGCAAACTTGGCTGAGTCTGGCGATTACGTGTCTGCTATCGCTCTTATCCAAAATGCGCAAGATACAAATGGCAGAGATGTAGATTACACGAATGCATATAATTCTTATTGTGACTCTTATAAAACTGAGACAATTAACGTAACTGATGATTTGGCCAGTAAAGGTGACTACATAAATGCAATTCAAAAAATTAACCAAGCCGTTGATACGATAGGAAATGATAATATTTTTACAGAAAAAAAATCAGAGTACGAAGATGCTTATGTTTCGGAAGTTGAATTGCAAAGCAATAAATATATTGAAGCAAAAGATTTTAAAGCGGCGGATGAAATTATTCAAAGTGCATTTGAAAAATTCCCACAAAATGAAAAATTGCACAGCCTTAGAAGCAAGGTTGATGGTATGCGACCTGTGGAATTAAAAGATCTGACTATTTCAGACAGTCAAGATTACGATCAATTATCTGGTCAATCTGTAGTAAAGGACACGGTCGGCAATATTTACAGTACGGAAAATCTTTTTTCTCTCGATTATTGTACCAATTCTTTTTCATTTAAGGATCAGTCATTTGCTACATACTATCTTGGCAGAGTTTATTCTACTATGTCCCTAACCTTGGCAGTCTCGTATGATGGAGGTGACACGGGCTCGTGTTTAACAATATACGGAAACAATGATACAGTTCTATACACGACGGGTACTACAGGTAGACAATTTGCTCCCGCATTGGTTGAAATTGATGTGAGCGGACTTGACTGGATTACTTTTAGAATTTCAGATAATGATTATCGAGATCATATTGTTTGGTTGATTGCCAACCCATGCCTTTACAAATAACGGAGAGTGTACGATATGGATGACTTTGGTAAAACTTGCTATTTTACTAGAATATCAGCAAAATTAACGAGTTCGCTTGTAACGATTTTTGACGGTGGCTCTGCGCCGTGTACAGTACACCTCGACGAGTTCAGTAAAAACTTCATATACTTTGGCCGTGCTCCTCAAAACGATATTGTACTGTCTTCACATCTTGTTTCCGCTGAACATGGTCGTTTCGTATATAAGGGTGATACATGGATTATAGAGGACAAAGCGGCATATAAGGAGATCGGCAGTACGAATGGCCTGATATATAATAATGCATCTATTATTTCCCGCTCTATCAGCGATGGCGACTTTATCAGAATTGATGATGGCGTAGAAACTGTTTCTGAAGGCGTACTGCTGGTATTCTCTTCTGCTGATTCAGACAATAAATGGCACACGGTGTCACTTTCCGGAAAGCAGGAATTAACCATAGGTCGGGAAGAAAACTGCGACATTATACTTTCCCATGTTTCAGTTTCTAAGCGACACGCCAAAATCGTTTACGGAAACGATGGATGGTACGTTATTGACAGTGGCAGCACAAACGGTATAATCGTCAACAATAAGCGTGTTTCTGGTAAAGAAAGGCTTCACGAGAAAGATGTTATTGCTATTACCAATTCCAAGCTGATCTTCACGTCGAAAGCAATTCATTACTGCTGTTATAAGAGCGGAGTATCGGTGGATGCAGCTGATGTTGTTATAAAGCGTGGCAGGGGTAAGAAATCTTTTGTAACGAGTAATCATATAAGCCTAAATATTAAACCCGGAGAACTTATCGCCATCATAGGCGGCTCAGGCGCTGGGAAATCAACTATACTCAACTGCATGTGCGGATACTTAAAACCAACGGCCGGCGAAGTTTTTGTTAACGGGCTCAACCTCTACCAAAATTTTGACTCTCTAAAAAAGCTGATCGGATACGTTCCTCAGTCGGATATCGTATACGATAATTTAACGTTGCACGATATGCTGCTATACACTGCAAAACTCCGCCTTCCAAAAGATACATCTTCTGCGGAACGCGAATCAGCGATCACAAGGGCGATCAATATGGTCGAGCTGACTGAAAAACGTGACAGCCTTATCAGATCGCTCAGCGGCGGACAAAGAAAACGGGCCAGTGTTGCCGTTGAGTTGCTGTCTGACCCCAATTTGTTGTTTCTTGACGAGCCTGCATCCGGTCTCGATCCCGGGACTGAGCGCAACTTGATGCAGTCTCTGCGGAATATGGCTGATGGAGGAAAAACGGTAATTCTTGTTACACACAGCACGCTCCAATTAAAGATGTGTGATAAGATCGTGTTCATGGGAAAGGGCGGCAATCTCTGCTTCTTCGGTTCGTATGATGAAGCTTTGACGTTTTTCGGTGTTTCCGACATCGTTGACGTATATAATATGATAACCGAGCAGGCGAAACAGTGGAGTGCAAAGTATGAGAGCTCCAGAGCATCTTCAGGCAAGATGCGTCAGATTTCCGCTGCTCCCAACAGATCCAAGGAAAGCCGATTTAAGCAGCTGTGCATTTTGAGTGCTCGTTATTTAAAATTGGTTGCCAATGACAGACAGCGATTGCTGCTACTCTTAGTGCAAGCGCCATTGCTTGCTGTGCTTATTTCTTTTGTAGCAGATGGGGAACAGTTCGGTCAGTACGAAATGACCAAAAGTCTGTTATTTGCTCTTTCCTGCTCTGCTTTCTGGGTAGGTATGCTAAATGCCATTCAGGAAATCTGCAAGGAACGCACTATCATGAAGCGAGAGTATATGACCGGATTGTCGCTCAGTGCGTATATATGTTCAAAAATCATTGTACTTGGTATCTTATGCCTGATTCAGAGTGTGATGATTACCGGCGTCTTCAATGTAATGGTTGGCTTACCGGAAAAAGGAATCATTATGCATCCGTTCCTTGAACTATTGGTCACGACATTTATTACGGCAGTAGCATCTACAGCAATGGGATTGTTTGTCTCCTCTTTGTTTACCAACGCAGACAGAGCGATGACCGTTGCCCCGATTTTGCTTATGCCCCAAATCCTGTTTTCCGGTTTGATATTCAAGTTAAGTGGGGCAACGGAAATTATTTCGTGGATTGCAGTCTGCCGTTGGAGTATGGAAGGATACGGAACAACGGCTAATCTCAATGACTTGCCATTGAGGTTGCAACAGGAAGGTATTATGCTTCCACACGAAGCTGAGACTTTCTTTGAGTTTACATCCTCTCATCTGTTGACTTCCTGGGGGATCCTGGCAATATACACAGTCATTTTCTTGGTTCTCGCCAGAATAACTCTGTCAAAGGTCGGAAAGGAAAAGTCATGATATGGAAAACCATGATATAAGGGATTTTGATTTTACTGATGCCGCATGGGAATCATTATACGACGTTGTTGATGATGCTCAATTCCTTAATAAAGATGCGCAACTCATATATGATTCACTCAAGCACCGTTTGAGAATTCGCTCTTTTGGCGATTATCTCAAACGTTACATATACCTCAAAGCTGGATTGACTGATCCATTCAACGAAATTCCTCTCAAAGAGTATCAGTTGATTATCCGAAGCTCATTTTCTGATAATCATACACCGGCGTCGTTTACTTTGACTACTGCAAAACTTAGCGCGCTTTCTAAGAACTGGCTCACTCAACAGACGGTAAAGCGAAATGTTGTTTTCCTGCTGGGATTTGGTCTGAATATGAGCGTTGAAGACGTAAATATGTTTCTCACCAAAGCTCTTCGTGAGCAGGAGATCAACCCTAAGAATCCGTTTGAAGTAATATGCTGGTACTGTTATCATAATCAGTACAGCTACCTTAAATATGAACAATTATGGCAGATTTACAATGATACCATGCCTAATTCGCTTGATATGGGGCGTATTTATTGTGAGCAAACAATAGGCGTGAGGAATTCAATGCACATGATTCATGATGATGCTGCGCTTATAGCCCATTTGGCAAAATTAAAGGCAAATGAAAAAATGTCCGCTATGAGTTTGACAGCGAAGCAATGCTTTGATGAATTATATGACGAAGCAAGAGATTTGATTGCGAAAATATACAATGCATATGAAGCGGAAGAATATGAAAATGCTGTTCAAAAATATATCCGCAAGCTTTCGTATAACGACCGCTTATATGATTCCGAAAAGCAAAAACGAATTGAGCAATTTCGGTCAAGGAGGAAAGTGTTCTGCCGAGAGGATATTACAGAAAGTGATATAGAGCATATTATTTGTGCTGCAATTCCAACCGACAGACACGGGAACTTAACTCCAAGCAAAGCCTCTAAATTGAATGATCAGTTTTCAGGAAAACGGTTTAGTCGTCAACGCATTGGAGACATTCTGGCCGGCAAAGCAGAGGTTACACGCTTTGATTTGATTACTCTAAATTTTTTTGTGTTTTCACAGAAGCTTGACGAATATCCCGAATCCAAGACGAGATATTTGAAATTTTATGAATCAATGAACGCAATTCTTGAAAAATGTTTTCTTGGAAAACTATATATACAAAACCCGTATGAGTGTTTTGTATTGATGTGCATCCTGTCTGACGAACCCTTGGGAACATATGCCGATGTGTGGGAACTGTCATATCATTCATAGTAATCTACTGCGAAAGGAAGCCGTTTCAAATACAGGCCTCCTTTTGTAGTAAAATCATTTTTACAGAATCAAAACGTTACTCAGTATGATGAAAGCAGAACGATCAAAACAATTCATCTTTTGGTTGGAAAAGAGAAGGTAAAACCAAAACTACAGAACAGTACTCGAAACAAATATAATAACCACAGAACCAATTGAAAGGAGTCCTCAGCTATGAAAAGGACATTATTGATTACCATTTCCTTTATAGTACTAATTGCCTCTACAATCGTTAGTATTGGTGTTTATATAACTAATACGCCCGAATATGCACTCAAGGAAATGATCGATGATGTTGAAGCCTCTGGTATGGATGGGCTGTATCCTCATCTCACTGGCGAAGCAAGGGCAACACTTGATACCGTTTCCTCGGTTGTTGACAATAACATCTTCAATACCATTAGCAGATTTATTGGGCAGAGTGAATATGTAGGTATTCTGAAATCTGAAATCCAAGAAATTCAGTGGAGTGTGAGTGACGTTCTAAAAAGTAAAGAAAACGCATCGGTGATTCTTTCGTTCAACTATGATGATAAGTTGGTTGGTACTATTGAATTATCAATGATCAGAGAGGATGGTGAATGGAAGATTGATGGATTGGAATTCCCTGAGTTCGATAAAATCAACTGGTAAAAAGCCAGGATATTAAAACATACTTTTTGCCAAAATTGAACGCAAAGGAAAGGAGGGAACTGTAATTGAAAAAAGATTCTTGCAATCTAAGTAAACGAAAAACCTAAAATGTGTTTACCAATTCATATGTTAGTAAATAAGCCAGTAAGAAAACTAAAAATAAAGACAAGCGAAAGGAGATTACATGTTATAGGGATTTTTAATTTCTTTAAAAAAAGCAAGGTAGAGGATAATTCTCCCGAAATAAAAGCGGAACCTGTTCTGACAGCAGAAGAGTGGCATCAAAAGGGAATGGAAAATCTTGGAAAAGACGATCTTTATGCATTTGAATGCTTTATGAACGGAGCAAAAATGAACAACTGTAAATCAATGCGAAATCTTGCTGTCATGTACTTTAAAGGTCAGGGTGTAGTCAGCAATTTGGCGATGGCGGCTAAATGGTATGAGCAGGCTGCCAGGTTTGGCGACGCTTCATCTATGAGGGATATTGGGATTTTTTACGCTATTGGCCAAGGAGTAGAGAAAGATGAGGCAAAAGCAAGGTACTGGTTCCAAAAGGCTATAGAAGTTGGAGACGAAAAGGCTTTGGACAGAATGAAATTGTTTGGACTGGATTAAATCGTTGTTGATAAAATGAAATTTATAAGAACACATAGGAGATAATTATGGACAGAATGGCAGTCATGTTAAATTTGAGAGATACCAGAGACTTAGAATTGGCAAAGGCATACATAATAAAAGAACGCAATCGCATATGGAATGAGTTTCAAATGCCGATTGACAAGCTTTCAACAGTAAGTTATATGCAGATTGAACCTGTAGGAGAATCTCTTACCGGTCAGTTAGGGTTATTGACATTAGCAGGATTCTCTCTTACTTTGATAGCTTTATCATTTTTCCCGGGACTTATATTAAAACTGTTGGGACTACTTATAGGCGGCGGTATGGCTTGGGTTTTCGGTCCCTTGTTCTTAGATTCTTTTACTATGGACAAAATAGATGACGAAAAAAGAGACCAGCTATGAGAAAGCAGAACAGCATAACGCGATTGAGAGCGCACGCTTAAAAGCAAATTTACCACAAATTGAGGATTTAAAGCAGGAACAAAAAGCAAGAGATAATTTTTGGTGTCGCGAATTAAAAAAGTGGATTCGCTCCTGGAAGAAACTTATAAAGCGAATCTGATTCCTGCTCCATTTCTACATCGACTAGCTGCTGTTCAATATATTTACGAATATATGTCTTCTGCCCCGGTTACCCTTGAACACACGTTAATGTCGGCACAGTTGGAAGAAGGCATAAAACGCATAGAAGCAAAACTAGATATCATGATAAGCCAGCAGCAGGAAATTGCTTTTCAGCTTCGACGTCAGGAGGCAAACAATCGCCAAATGGCTATTCAAAATTGCGAGATGTTGGAATCTCTCCAAAATATGGAGAGAAATACGCTGGCTGCCGCGCAGTATGCACAGATTAGCGCAAGCTATAACAAAACAACGGCATTCTTTTCAACAGCAAATTATTTTGACCGGCTACTTTCATAGTGTGTCGAGGTATATACAATTGAGATATAGCATCTCAGAGGATGAAAAAAAACTTAGAGATCTTAAAAGGCTATCATTACGAAAAGGAGGATTTCAATATGGTATTTTATGATTATAACGGAGATCGTCGTGGATATGGGGATTGTTTTTATGACAGTAAAGGCTACCGTCGTAGCTGGGGAGATGGATTTTATGATGGATCCGGCTATTATCGTAATTGGGGTGAAAGTTATTACGATGCACGGGGAAATTTCCGCTCATGGGGAGACTGCTTTTATGATGTGTATGGAAATCTTGTATACCCCAATGGATGATTCCCTTCGTCGCCTCAATGTATAGGTACAATGTTAGCGAAAAAACTGTAGGAGGTGGAGTTTGATATGACGAATACGAAAAGAAAATATATTATGAATTATGTTCGTTTGATTGCTGCGTTCTTAGTGATTGGTGTAATAGGCTTATTGGAAAGCTTGGTTAATCTGCCTGTAAAACTCATAGGACATATAGAAAGTTTTGCGGCATCACCTACGTTCTCTGCTTGTTGGTATCAGGATCAAAATGGAAATTGGAAAATCAGAGATGGAAACGGCAGAATGATTTCCAATGCTTGGCTTTGTGATGACGCTATTCCGGAAAACGGTCAAAATGTATGGTATCTTCTTGGGGCTGATGGCAATATGATAACAGCTGGTCTGGTTCAAGATGGGACAGGAAATTATTATTCTCTGGAAACAGAGCATAATGGCTATTTTGGAATGCTTCGATATCAATCCGGAAATTATGATGGAGTCGATCTACAATTAGAGAGCAGGCATGAGGGTAATTTTGCAAAAATTTTGAATGCAGATGCGATAGAGACACTTAAAGGGAAATACAATGGCATCATGAAGGTGGATATAGATAATTCGAACTGTGTATATACCAGTCAGATTAAGAGTACTAAATCTTCTGTGAATAACAATAAGGCTGTTGGCGGCGGAGGTGGCTCATCTGGCGGTTCGTCTGGTGGTTCGTCTTCAAACAGGAAGAATACTTATACTGAGAAAAATGTCAAGGAAGAACAGAGTACGGAGCAGGAAAAGATAATTGTTGAGGAAAATATCTCCGAAAATGAATCTCAGGAAACAACCCTTTCCAATGAATCCTCCGAAACAACGCCTACTGAAGGGAATATACTAAACAAGAGTATGTATGATGCATATAAAAAGCGTGAAGAAGAATTGGAGGCAGTTATAGAACAGTTTAAGAAAGAATATATTTCGGATGATATGACAGATTTTGAAAAGGAAATGGAGATCGTTAAGTACATAATGGAAAATGTCACGTATGATTATTCATTAAGCAATGACTATATCTATTCATCATACGGCGCACTGGTGAACCACTTAGCAGTATGTGGAGGATATGCGGACGCTTTTATAGATTTGGCAGAGGCTTGCGGCCTAGAAGCAGTAGAAGTTACTGGTGACTCAAGAAAAATGGATCATGCGTGGAATCGGGTAAAGATAGATGGAAGTTATTATAATCTCGATATAACATGGGAAGATAATGAATCGGAGAGCAATGCTTATTCTTACTACACAGGCTATATCAATTTGAGTGACGAGATATTTAAAAGAGATCATATATGGGATGAAAAGAAATATGCGGCAACAAATCCCTCTTCTGACAAATATAGCAGTTCTGTCGTGGGATATTATCTCACAGAAGGTGTTGTGGATTTAGATATGAAAGGAGACAGGTGGAGAGACTATGTTTCCAAAACTTTCCCAGATTGGTATACAGGTGACATACATCCTATAGATATATATGGCCCCAAATATGATGATGGGCAGAATTATTTCTCAGATCCTTCAGATGAAGATGCAATCTTGAATTACGTATATAAAAAAATGAAGGATGGGTTTAAGTATGTTTATGTAACAATTCCAAAAGGAGAGTCTTTGAAATGGCTTTCATATGCCACGCTGAAGGAGCATTTGGGAGGTGGAAAAAATTACTGGTTTTATGAAAAACGGACAAGCTATAAAGATTTGAAATACGAGACTTACTTTATTACGTACAATCGGTTTGACTCGTCCAATGCCAGTAGTTTGGATTTTAATCTGATGGAAAATCTGGGAAAATTGAATAGCAAGGACTCATGTGGTCCGGAAAATGAGAACAAGGCAATGCCGCGTTCCATGGCAGAGAAGGTGATGTCTTTGACAGAGGTAAAATTCTTTTCACCGGAAGAATGGATCCGTGAGAAGATACTAACCGGATGGCTGCTGCCAGACAAAACACAGGTCTCCGTGACATGGTATCCTTTTTCATAGGCATTTTTATGCCCGAGCTTTTGGAGCCGTCTCTGACAAGTCCGAAGGTCTCAAATTTATGGCCATCGGGCTTAACCACGTCACTGTCGTCGATATGAGTGTCTGGTGAGGCGTTCCACAGAATTGATTTTTTGGAAGGTTCATGGAACTGATTGACAATGTTGGTCAGGAGACAGCTGCCTGAGGCCAGCAAGCCATAGGTCATGTCGGCAGTAAACTTCTCGGTGGGTCTGGAAATTTTATTTAAGAAATTTAAAATGTCCCTTTTCATTTGGTAGGCATCTGATATAAAATAAGCCATAAGGAATCCCCTTTCCTTTTGTTTAGTAGAAAAAGTTGTGGCGACTTTATTTTACAGCAAAAAGGGAAGAGATTCCTTTATATTTTGGGGATTTTTAAGAATGTTCATAAGCAGCGTATCTGGGAAACAGCTCCGTGAAAAAAAACGGAAAACTGTGGAAACTCAAGCAAGAGGGGGCAAAGCGGTTGCATTTGCCGGAAATTTCCTGTATAATATATATCCAACATCAGAAGGAATAGCCAAATAGTAAGGAGATATGCGACATTGAAAAAGATTCTTGATTGTATTGCGGAAGAGATGAGAGCGGCTTTTGCCGCCTGCGGATATGATGCCTCTTACGGAAAGGTGACCCTTTCCAACCGGCCGGATCTGTGCGAATATCAGTGTAACGGGGCCATGGCGGCGGCGAAGGCGTATCACAAGAAACCTATTGATATTGCCGAAGATGTGGTGAATTATCTGAAAGGTAAGGGAGCATGTCAGACAGATGCAGCCGTATGCGCGGAAGGCAGCCTTGCAGGGTGTGAGGCAATATTTGCCGAAATCAGCGCGGTCATGCCGGGCTTTATCAACCTGAAGCTGAGCGGCCAGTATCTGGCCGGATATCTGAACCGGATGAAGGCGGAGGACAAGCTGGGCGCGGAGAACGTGGGGCAGAACAGGACGGTGATCGTGGATTACGGAGGAGCCAATGTGGCCAAACCGCTTCATGTGGGACATCTGCGCACAGCAATCATCGGGGAGTGTATCAAGCGGCTTGGCAATTTCCTGGGATATCATATGATCGGAGACGTTCATCTGGGAGACTGGGGTCTGCAGATGGGACTGATCATTGAGGAGCTGCGGGACAGACAGCCGGACCTGCCTTATTTTGACGAGAACTATAAGGGCGAATATCCGAAGGAAGCGCCCTTTACCATAAGCGAGCTGGAGGAGATCTATCCCGCGGCCAGCGCCAGGTCCAAAGTGGATGAGGCGTTTAAAGTCCGGGCGCAGGAGGCGACCTTTAAGCTGCAGAACGGCTATGAGCCCTTCCGGGCAATCTGGCGTCACATTATGAATGTGTCGCTGACTGATCTGAAAAAGAATTACGGAAGCCTGGGAGTAACTTTTGATCTGTGGAAGGGTGAGAGCGATGCCCAGCCTTATATTCCGTGGCTGATTCAGGATCTGCAGGATAAGGGACTGGCCTACGAGAGCGAGGGGGCCCTGGTGGTGGATATAGCCCAGGAGGGAGATCCCAAGGAACTGCCGCCCTGCATTATCCGCAAATCCGACGGCGCGGCTCTCTATGCCACTTCTGATCTGGGAACCATTATCGAGCGGGAAAGAGATTATGAGCCTGCTCAGTATATCTATATAACGGATAAGCGGCAGGAGCTGCATTTCATCCAGGTGTTCCGGGTAGCCAAGAAGGCCGGCTATGTGAAGCCGGATACCAAAATGATCCATATGATGTGCGGCACCATGAACGGCAGGGACGGAAAGCCTTTCAAGACCAGGGAAGGCGGCGTTATGCGCCTTGAGAAGCTGGTGAAGGAGATTGACGATGCGGTATATGACCGGATCATGGAAAACCGGACCATGGTGCAGACAGAGGCGGAAGAGACATCCCGGATCATCGGACTGGCTGCCTTAAAATACGGTGATCTGTCCAATCAGGTGTCAAAGGACTACGTGTTTGATATCGATCGGTTCACGTCCTTTGAAGGCAACACAGGGCCCTATGTCCTGTATACCATTGTGCGGATTAAATCCATTCTTGCCAAATATGAGGAAGGCCGGAATACGGGGAAGGATGCAAGCGGAGCGGTTTCCGTGTCCGGCGGGGGTGCCGGGGAAATGATTTCGGAACAGAGCGGAAATGCAGTCGCCGGGATTACGCCGGCGTCTGTGGGAATTCTTCCCGCGGATTCGGCGGAGGCCAAGAACCTGATGCTGAAGCTGTCCGCCTGCAACGAGGTGGTGGAGATCGCTTTCGCGGAGACGGCCCCCCACAAGATTTGTCAGTTTATCTATGAGCTGTCAGATGCTTTCGGCAGCTTTTACAATACGACCATGATTCTGAAAGAGGAAGACGAGACGAAGAAGGCAGGCTATATCCAGCTGATCACGCTGACGAAGGAAGTGTTGGAGACCTGCATTCATCTTCTGGGATTTGAGGCGCCGGAACGGATGTAACGCACCAGTTCACTCGCCGGCATCTGCCCGGGCAAATCTATGCTTGCATAGAGATTTGCCCGGGCAGATGCCGGCGAAGGGAGCGCAAGAATATGAGCAAAAAGGAGCTGCGAAGCAGCGGAGAGCCCCGCAGGGGCGATTTTGCGAATAAAGCTTGCGCGAGTGAACAGGTGCGCAAGATACAGACGAGCTCATGCGCAAGAATATGAGCAAAAAGGGAGCTTGCGTGTGTGTTTCCATGGAGACGGAGGTGTCCATGCGGATTTCAAAAATGGAAATAAAGACTTTCTGGAAAGGGGAAGTCGGAGTGGAGGGCCTGGTGCAGGATGGCGAGCGTGAGTACCGGGTCCGATTAGAGATCAAGGGCAGCAATATCAACAGCTGCTCTTGTTCGTGTGCTCTGGGAAAGTCTTATTCTTATAAGGGGCTGTGTCCTCACCAGAAGGCCATGTTTGATTTTTATAAAAAGAAGGCAGAAGAGAGCCCGGAGCGTCAGATATCTACCTCGGTTCAGGTGCGCAACATGATCCGGGAGTACACCAACCGGGAAGTGGCCGCCATTATGGAGAAGGAAAAGGAGGAACCGGTGGAACTGGCGCCCCGCCTGATATTCGGCCGTCAGGAAATCCGGGTGGAATTTCGGGTAGGGAGAAAACGGATGTATCTGGTGAAAGATCTGGTAGCGTTTTCCGAGGCGGTGGCAAAGGGCAGTCTTGTAGAGTATGGCAGGGAACTGGCATTTTATCACAGCCGTGAGGCATTCTCCGAGGATTCCCGGCAGATGCTTGACATGGTGCTGGAACTTTCCGACTCGTTCCGGGAACATTTTATCGAATTCAAGAAAAGCCTTTACGCGACGGTGCCGCCTCTGCGACAGCTGAATTTAAGCCGGGTCCGCCGCGACCGTTTTATGAATCTGCTTGCAGGGCGGGAGGTAGAGACGGAAAATTATCTGGGTCAGAAGCAGAAGCTTCTGGTGGTACAGGAAAATCCGGAGCTGGAGATTCATGTAAGAAAAGCCGGCGCAAAGGGGATCAGGGTATTTCTGGATAAAAATATTACCAGTTTTAACGGAGAGTCTCATCTTTATATTGTTTGCGGAGACCGGATGTATATCTGTGACGAGACATTCAGCCGCGGCCTGGAGGTATTTTTCCGTCAGATGACCCAGGGCTACGGAGCGCCTTATGAGGTGACGGTAAGCGAGAAGGACATACCGCTGTTTTATGAGAGAGTGCTGAGAAAGCTGGAGAATTTCGGCATATTGGATGTGGACGGCGTAGAATTGGACGGATATCGGCCGGCCGAGCTGACTGCCAGGTTCCTTCTGGAAAGCCCGGATGCCGGACAGGTGATCCTGCATCCCACGCTGAGTTACGGTTCCTATTCTTTTCATCCGCTGGAGGATGAACATGTGCCCGGCAGTATCTGCCGTGATGTGCCGGGAGAGTTCCGTATCAGTCAGACCTTGACCAGATACTTTAAATACCGGGATTCCCAGACAAAGGACCTGGTGATTCGGGATGACGAGGCGGCTATCTACCGCCTTCTGACCGAGGGAATCGAGGAGCTTAAGGCTCTGGGAGAAGTGGTGATTCCGGAAAATGTAAGCCGGCTGAAGGTTCTTCCCGCCGGGAATGTATCGGTTGGTATTCAGGCAGTGGGCAGCTGGCTGGAACTGACGGTGGACGCGGGAGATTTGAGCGGAGCGGAACTGGCGCAGATTCTGGATGCCTATCGGGAGAAACGTTCCTATTACCGGCTGAAATCAGGAGAATTCCTCCGGCTGGAGGACAATGGACTGGTGACGGTTTCCCGGATGATGGACGGCCTTGCCGTTTCGAAAGCGGACATCCAGAAGAACCGGATTCGTGTGCCCGAATACAGGGCTCTTTTCCTGGACAGCCTGTATCGGGATCGGAGAGATATCCGGCTGGAGCGGAACCAGCGGTTTAAGGCCATTGTCCGGGAGATGAAATCGGTGGAAGACAGTGATTTCGAGATACCGGCCGGATTTGAAAAGGTGCTGAGAGGCTACCAGAAGGCAGGCTTCCGCTGGCTCAGGACACTGGATCTTTACAGGTTCGGCGGAATTTTGGCAGACGACATGGGATTGGGGAAAACGGTGCAGGTGCTGTCGGTCCTTTATGATGAAGGATTGAAAGGAAATATTCAAACTTCCTTAATTGTCTGCCCCGCTTCCCTGATATATAATTGGGAATATGAGATTCAGAAGTTTACGCCGTCTCTTAAGACGCTTCTGATCGTGGGCACGGCGGCGGAGAGGGAAGAGAAGCTGAGCTGCATGGCGGAGTATCAGGTGGTGATCACCTCCTACGATTTGCTGAAGCGGGATCTGGAACATTACGGAACGATGGAATTCCGTTTCCAGATCATCGACGAGGCCCAGTATATCAAGAATCCGTCGACCCAGAGCGCTCAGGCAGTGAAGGCTGTCCGGGCGGTTACAAGGTTTGCTCTGACAGGAACTCCCATTGAGAACCGGCTCAGCGAGCTGTGGAGCATTTTTGATTATCTGATGCCGGGATTTTTGTATTCTTATCAGCGGTTTAAGCAGACTTTCGAGTCTCCCATTATCCGGGAGGACAATAAGGAGGCTTTGGAACTTCTGCGTCGGATGACAGGTCCGTTTATTCTGCGCCGCCTGAAAGACCAGGTGCTTAAGGAGCTTCCGGAGAAACTGAATACCGTGGTGTATTCCCAGATGGAAGGACGCCAGAAGGAGTTGTATACGGCAAGCGCTTGGAAACTGAAGCGGCAGCTGGAGCAGGGCGGCGACAATAAGATTCAGATTCTGGCTGCCCTGACCCGCCTGCGACAGCTGTGCTGCGATCCCAGGTTGGTCTATGAGGATTACGGAGAAGGCTCCGCCAAGCTGGAAGCCTGCATGGAGGTGATTGCTTCTGCAGTAGACTCCGGCTATAAGATTCTGCTGTTCTCCCAGTTTACATCCATGCTGGACCTGATTGCGGAACGGTTTTTCCAGGAAGGTATTGGATATTACATGCTGACCGGACAGACGTCCAAGGAAGAGAGAATCCGCTTGGTGAACGCTTTTCAGAGGGATGAGACTCCTGTTTTTCTGATCTCCCTGAAAGCAGGAGGTACGGGACTGAACCTGACGGCGGCGGATATGGTGATTCATTACGATCCCTGGTGGAATGTGGCGGCTCAGAATCAGGCCACGGACCGGACCCACCGCATCGGACAGACGAAGACGGTCACGGTAGTCCAGCTGATTTCCAGGGGAACCATCGAGGAGAATATTCTGAATCTGCAGAAGGCAAAGGAGCGGCTGGCGGAGCAGGTGATCACCGGGGACGAGGTCTCGTTGGGAAGCTTAAGCCATGAGGAGATTCTGAAACTGCTGGAGTGATTCTGCGGGGCCGGATCGGAAAGAAAAATGACGGATCAACCGGAGTGAACCGGTTTCACTTCGGATGGAAAAAGGAGGCAGATATTATGAGAATATGCGGATGGAAGAGAAGAAATTCCGGAAAGACAGCTGCTCTGGTGGCGGCTTTGATAACTGCTGTCAGTCTTGCGGCGCCTTTGACGGCCCGGGCAGATGGCCCGGGAGACCCCGGCATATCAACGATGCCCATGTTTTCCGGCCCCGTAGCTTTTGTGGACGGCAGCGGCAATGTGGTCGAGGGCGCGGCAGCAAAGGGAATTTCCGTCAGCAAGTATCAGAACCGGGCCAGTGAAAGCCAGGGCGGCATCGACTGGAGTCAGGTGAGGAATTCCGGCGTCAGCTTTGCCATGGTGCGGCTTGGCTATCTGAACGACCTGGATCCCTATTTTCAGCAGAATATGGCGGGAGCGGCGTCGGCAGGGCTTAAGACCGGCGTGTTCTTCTATACCCAGGCCCTGACCGATGAGGCGGTGGCTGAGGAGGCGGAGTTTGTCCTGAGCCAGATTAAGGATTACGCCGTTTCCTACCCGGTGGCTTACGATGTAGAGTCCCAGTATCTTCTGGACAACGGCCTGACCAGAGAGCAGATTACCAGTCACGCGAAGATTTTCTGCGATATCCTCCGGCAGGCGGGATACCGGCCCATGGTTTATACCAACAAGAACTGGCTGGACAGCTATCTGGATGTGTCGCAGTTGGTATCTGCCTCCGGAGAACCTTATGACATCTGGTTTGCCCGCTACGGCTCCGACGGCACATGTCCCAACCGGACCATCTGGCAGTACACGGACAGCGGGGAAGTGAGCGGAATCGCCGGCAATGTGGCCCTTGAGTATGCTTTTGTGGATTACGGAGCCTTGATTCCGGCGGAGGGCTGGAAACTGGCGGACAATACCTGGTACTATGTGAAGGACTACCGGATCCAGACCGGCTGGCTGACCCTGGGGGACAAGACCTATTATCTGGAGCCGGACGGCAGGATGGTTTGCGGCGTTACGAAGAACATCGGCGGCGTGGATTATACCTTCGACGACAGCGGAGCTCTGATAACTGGTTAAAAAGTATCCTGAACGAAACCTTGGCGGCTGGATAAAAGGGGCTTGGAGCGGAGTTCTTGTGGCCGGCTGAAGACTGCCTTGAAATATGATAAGTCGTTTGTCTGTATGGGGAGACTGCTGCAAAATGGAAGAATCTTTTGCAGCGGTCTCTTTTGTCTTGTTTTTTCTTTCCTTTTAGGTTAATCTGTGGTACAATTCTGGTAAGATCAGATGGGAGGCGGGGGTTTATGAACTATTTAATCGGCATTGATGTAGGTACATCAGCCACCAAGACCGTATTGTTTGATGAGAACGGCGCTGTGATCGCGTCCTCCTCATATGAATATCCGCTGTATCAGCCCCATAACGGCTGGGCGGAACAGAAGCCGGAGGACTGGAAGGCGGCGGTTCTTGCCACCCTTAAGACGGTGAAAGAGAAGTCCGGGGTATCGGCGGAGGATATTAAGGGAATCGGAATTTCCGGCCAGATGCACGGTCTGGTGATGCTGGATGAAGCCGGGGAAGTGATCCGTCCTTCGATCATCTGGTGCGACCAGAGAACGGGGGCGGAAGTGGAGGACATGCTGAAGCTGATGCCCAGAGAGCGGTGGATCGAGATTACGGCCAATCCGCCTCTGACCGGATGGACGGCGGCCAAGATTCTGTGGGTTCGGAAGAATGAGCCGGACAACTATGCCCGGTGCCGTCATATCCTTCTGCCTAAGGACTATATCCGCTATGTGCTGACCGGCGTATTTGCCACGGAGGTGTCGGACGCCAGCGGCATGCAGCTTCTGGACGTGCCGGGACGGTGCTGGTCGGAGGAAGTGCTGAGGACTCTGGATATTCCGGCTGAATGGCTGGGCAGGGTCTACGAATCCTGTCAGGTGACAGGACAGCTTCTGCCTGAGATTGCCCGGGCTGTGGGGTTGTCCGCGGATACGAAGGTGGTGGGCGGAGCCGGAGACAATGCGGCTGCCGCTGTGGGAACGGGCGTGGTCCGGGACGGAAGAGCATTTACCACCATCGGCTCTTCCGGCGTAGTGTTCGCCCATTCCAGCCAGGTGACCATCGACCCCAAAGGGAGAGTACATACCTGCTGCTGCGCTGTGCCGGGAGCATGGCACATCATGGGCGTGACCCAGGGCGCAGGCCTTTCTCTCAAGTGGTTTAAGGATAATTTCTGTCAGGACTATGTGGCTGAGGCGGAGAAGGAAGGCGTGGATGTCTACGATCTGATCAACCGGGATATTGATAAGATTCCTGTGGGAAGCGATCGGCTGATCTATCTGCCTTACCTGATGGGGGAGCGGACTCCGCATCTGGATCCGGACTGCCGGGGCGTATTCTTCGGGCTGTCCGCCATTCATACCAAGGCCCATCTGCTTCGGGCGGTAATGGAGGGCGTATCCTATTCTCTGGCGGACTGCAATGACATTCTGACAGAGATGGGCGTCGCCGTGGATCAGATGATGGCCTGCGGCGGAGGCGGCAAAAGCCCGGTCTGGCGGCAGATGCTGGCGGATTTGTACCGCTGTCAGGTGAAGACCGTTCATCAGTCGGAGGGACCGGCTCTCGGCGTCGCCATTCTTGCCGGGGTCGGCTGCGGTATCTACGGAAGCGTGGAGGAGGCCTGCGATAAGCTGATTTCCGCCGACAAGTGCTGCGATCCGGCGGCGGGAGATGCGGAGCAGTACGCGAAATACCATGAACTTTATAAGAAGCTTTACGTCAATCTGAAAGACAGCTACAAGGAACTAGCGGCTATGCCGTCATGAGAATAGAGAAGGAGGGGATATTATCATGAATATTAAGAAAGTCACAGATCCGTCTTTTGGGGTCTACGGCAAGGTGATCACTGGTTATGACTGCGGGGAACTGCTGGCAGCCATGGAGAAGACGCCGCTTCCGGCGGATACGGTCTATGTTCCGTCAGATCCGGAGCTGGAGGCGCTTCCCGTGTGTCAGAAGATGGCGAAGAACCTGTACGGCCAGATTCCCATTCAGGTGGGATACTGCAACGGCCATAACAAGAAGCTGAATGCTCTGGAGTACCACAGAACCTCGGAGATCAACGTAGCCTGCAGCGATCTGGTGCTTCTCATCGGAAGGCAGCAGGATATTGAGGCGGATTATACTTATGATACGTCGAAGGCGGAGGCCTATCTGGTTCCGGCCGGGACGGTGATCGAGGTCTACGCCACCACCCTTCACTATGCCCCCTGCAACGTGGAGGAAGGAGGATTCCGCTGTGTGGTAATCCTGCCGAAGGACACCAACACGGATATGGAGCCGGTGGAGGAAGTGTTCGGCGAGGACAGGCTTTTGTTCGCAAAGAATAAATGGCTCATCGGCCATGCGGAGGGCGGCCTGCCGGAGAATGCTTTCATCGGCCTGAAGGGCGAGAATCTGTCTATATAGCGGGGCAGCGCCGGAAAGCCCGGGGATATCCCCGGGGCGCGAAGGGTATCGGAAGCCGCGGATTGCGGCTCACAAAATAAATGATGCAAAATAATGATGATAAATGGAGGATATGAACATGAGCAACGTACCAGCTGTAAAAATCGGAATCGTGGCGGTCAGCCGCGACTGTTTTCCGGAGTCTCTGTCAGTGAACCGCCGCAAGGCTCTGATTGACGCCTATGGGGCCAAGTATGACAAGACCAATATTTATGAATGCCCCATCTGTATCGTGGAGAGCGAGATCCATATGGTCCAGGCCCTGGAGGATGTGAAAGCCGCCGGCTGCAACGCCCTGGTGGTATATTTGGGCAACTTCGGCCCGGAGATTTCCGAGACCCTTCTGGCCAAACATTTTGACGGACCGGTCATGTTCATCGCGGCGGCAGAGGAGAGCGGCGACAGCCTGATCCAGGGAAGAGGCGACGCCTACTGCGGCATGCTGAACGCCAGCTACAACTTAAAGCTGCGCAATATTAAGGCTTATATTCCGGAGTATCCCGTAGGTACCGCTGAAGAGTGCGCCGATATGATCGAGGAGTTTGTTCCCATCGCGAGAGCCCTGGTGGGACTGTCCCAGCTGAAGATTATCAGCTTTGGTCCCAGACCCCTCAACTTCCTGGCCTGCAACGCGCCCATCAAGCAGCTGTACAACATGGGTGTGGAGATCGAGGAGAACTCGGAACTGGATCTGTTCGAGGCCTTCAACAAACACGCCGGCGATCCCAGAATTCCTGAGGTGGTAGCCGACATGGAGGCAGAGCTTGGAACGGGCAACAAGAAGCCGGAGATCCTGCCCAAGCTGGCCCAGTATGAGCTGACTCTTCTTGACTGGATCGAGGACCACAAGGGCTACCGCAAGTACGTGGCTATTGCCGGAAAATGCTGGCCCGCTTTCCAGACCCAGTTTGGCTTTGTGCCCTGCTACGTCAACAGCCGTCTTACGGGCCGGGGAATTCCTGTATCCTGCGAGGTGGATATCTACGGCGCTCTCAGCGAGTACATTGGCGCCTGCGTCAGCGGCGATATTGTGACCCTTCTTGACATCAACAATACGGTTCCGGACGACATGTACGAGACCGATATTAAGGGAAAATACGATTATACTCACAAGGACACCTTTATGGGCTTCCACTGCGGCAATACCTGTTCCAAGAAGCTGACCAGCTGCTCCATGAAGTATCAGCTGATCATGGCCAGGTCTCTTCCGGAGGAAGTGACCCAGGGTACCCTGGAGGGAGATATTGTGCCCGGTGAGATCACCTTCTATCGTCTCCAGAGTACGGCGGACAACCATCTGAGAGCTTATGTGGCTCAGGGCGAGGTTCTGCCGGTAGCCACCAAGTCTTTCGGCGGCGTAGGCGTTTTCGCGATTTCGGAGATGGGACG
>CANQBN010000015.1 GCA_947588855.1 uncultured Lachnospiraceae bacterium | reverse complement strand
CTCGAAGGCTACCACATATTTGGCCATATCCCAGACCTTCTCGATGGTTCCGCCGCCCTCGATATCAAAGGTGTCCAGTATATCCTGGGCCTTGGCGCGGATGGCGTCCTCATCCGTGATATGGTCGGCGATAGCCCACATCTTCTCCCAGTCAAACTGCTTGGTGTAAAGGAACATTCTATGGTAAAGGTTGGTCTCATCAATGTACAGATCCATCATGCCGGGATAGGGACGTCCGATCTGGGCCAGGTTGGTGTCACGAAAACGGCGGCGCACCTGGGCGGCGCGGCACCAGTCCTCGATCTCCGCCTGAGCCTGAGCGTCTCCGCCTTCCACTACGCCGGTGATCACCGCATGACGCTTCCCTGCTCTCTCAAGATCCGCTACCATCTCGCCTACAGCGCCGCAGGCGTACAGCTCGCCCAGCCAGGTGGCCGTGTCGGTATTGGCGTAATCGGGCGCTTTCTTTTTCTGCAGATTCACCAGCACCACCGGCACATTCAGGTCGCGAACCGCCGGCAGCATATTGTAAGACGTCGCATAAGTCAGAAGCTGCAGGATCACCAGATCCACATCCGCCGCACGGAACTTGTCCCCCGCTTCCATGGACAGTTCCTTGGTGGTGACGATACCGCCGTCGATTAAATCCACCGTATCGGGAATCATCTTCTTGAAATCCTTGTACTGAGCCTCAAACTCTGGAACCAGAGAGGGAAACTGAGGCAGATAAGCGCCCAGAGCAATGGCAAACACGCCTACTTTGGCTTTGGTTTCAACTAACATGATACAACCTCCTTTTGATTGATTTTCTGTCTGTGATAAACGATTCCAAAATTACTAAGATTTATTATAGAAGAACCGCCGGAAAAATGTAAGGTCCCTATTTTCAAAAATAAGGACCTTATTTGCAGGCAGAAATCCCGCAGCGGCAAAGAAAACGCAAACGGTCACACCCTTCCAATCATATCCGTCAGTTTCTTCTGGACGCAGCCCATAAACACTCCCACGTACCAGACGCCTGCCAGCATGGAAACCGCTATCTGAAGCGGATAACTGCCTGTATAACCGCCTTCGGCCATGCCGAGAGTCAGAAGGGCGATGGCCCAGCCGCAGAGCCAGGAGGGCAGATGAATCCGCCTGGGCGCGGCGGAGGCGATCAGAACTGCCAGGCCGCCCATCACAAAAAGCGTCAGATACAGCTCTATGTCAGGGTTTAAGGACATTCTGTCCATGAGCCACATGGCCAGGCAGGCCCACACATCCCCCAGCAGAAACCCGACTGAAAGCTTCGGCGCGTCTTTGGCTTTATTGCCGTTGGTCACATAGACCCCGGCGCAGATCAGGGCAATGGCTCCGGTGTTCACATTCAGATAGGGCGCCGCCACCGCCCAGATAGGCGGAAAGACGGCGATGCAGAGCGCTAGCGTTAAAGTCTCAATGGTCTCAGGTTTCCGGTTTTTCAAAATCTGTATCTCCTTTTTCACTGTCCTAGATTCCCACATTCCCGCTGCTGACGCCGGCCGATTTTCCTTCCAACGGCAGCCAGTCCAGGGCCCGGAGGATGTAAGTATCCCAGAAATCCCACTCATGGGCTCCGGGGCCGGTCTCAAAGGTAAAGTCCGCGCCGTGGGATTTCAGACAGTCTGCTATAGCCTGGTTCTTCTCCAAAAGAGAATCCTCCGTTCCGCATGCCATGTAAATGGCCGGGAAGGGAACGCCTGCCGCCGCCAGCTGTCCGATCAGAACACGGGGATTGCGGTCGCTGGCCAGGGCCGCCTTCAGATTCGGCCCGAAACAGCTGTGCTTATACTCTTCTGATTCCGATGGAAATCTGGGTTTTTCCACCTTATCCAGCAGGCTTTCATCCGTGATAAAAGCGCCGGACAGAGAGATGATCGCCCCAAAAGTCTCATGATATTTCAGGCCGTTTCGCATGGCGCCGAAACCGCCCATAGACAGGCCGCCGATGTAGGTATCTTCTTTTTTCTTAGACAAAGGAAAGGACTTTCTGGTAAATTCTACCAGCTCCCGTCCGATAAACTCCCCGTACATGGCGCAGTTCCAGGGCTGATCCACGTAAAAGCCGTTCTCTCCCGCCGGCATGACCACCGCCAGATCCCGCTCTTCCGCGTACCGCTGGATGCGGGTCCCGTACAGCCAGTCAATCTGGCTGCCGATGATGCCGTGAAGCAGATAGATGGTCTTATAAGGCTTCCCCTCCGGCCGGACGGGGCCGCCGCCAAAATACACTTTGTCCGTAGGCAGAATCACGCAGAGGGGCACAGTCCGCCCCAGGGTTTCCGCCATAAAATTCACATGAAATACTGCCATGATCGTTTTCCTCCTTCTTTTTCTGCCGGTACTGCCGTTTATGCGTCTTTCTGGCAGATGCGTCTTTCAGACAGATGCATCTTTCAGACAGATCTTATCAGCCCAGAAACAGCTCCACCTTTCCGAACATTCCTGTAGGCTCCATGGCTTCATAGGAAAAATCGAAAGGCGGCTGGGGAATCGCAAGCATATCCCTGGCCGGGGTAGTCGCCGCCTCAATGACGATGGTATTCTCACCCTTCTTCAGGTATCTGCCGATCTCTACCTGGTAAGGCGGGAAAATACGGACTGCCGCTTCCTGGCCGTTTACCGTTATTTTCATCATCTCGTAGACATGCTCCGCCCGCAGTACCGCTTTCTTCGGAATCTTTTCCAGCATTACCGTCTTCTCGTAGCGGATAATGCCGGCAAAGGAAGGCTTCTCATCGGAGATGGGAACCAGCTTCTCCATTCTCTCTCCTTCGGAGAAATTCGGGTAATCGATGGATTTCACCATGCTGACCTTCCAATCTTCGGAAATATCCATGGGCGTCAGGCCAGTAAGCTGCTGCCGGAAAGATTCATGAACACAGGTGATGCAGGAATCTGCGCTCTGCTCCATAATCACCACGCACTCTCCCGGTTCCAGTTCCAGGGCCGTCTTTACGCCGCCCTCTGCCGGTTCGTATTCCGCTGCCTCATAACGATCTGCCATGGCATCATAATACACCACAGGCCCGGCGGTCGGCAACAGGATATTTCCCCGATATGTCCCGGACGGGGATTCGTTCTGGAACACAAAAATTTGCCGGTCTTTGTTATAGTGATAGAAACTTAAATCCTTAAACTCTGTGTCCGTACCGATATCCTCCAGGCCCAGTTCTTTCACATAACCGGCCAGTTCCGCCAGGGGAACCGCCCGGCAGCCTGCCAGAATCTCCGCAATCTTCCGGCTAAGACTCACCTTATCGACGCCGACCACTACGGTACTTCCTATAGCTTTCCCTGCCGCACCTTCTTCGGCTTTCCCAGCTATACTTCCCTCAGCTTTCCCTGCCGCGCTTTCTTCGGCTTTCCCGCCGGCCGCCTCCGCGCTTAACCAGTCCGCTCCTTCCACGGTTCCTTCCGGCAGCCTGTCCACGAACACCACCGGCAATCCTGCCGCCTGAGCACGAGCCGCGAACCGGATCAGTTTCTCCGGTACCTTTGGAGTGTAACCTACGATAAGAGCACCGAAAGTTACGCCGTTTATCATCAGCTTGCCGCCGGCTTTCGCCTTACTTCCGATTTCTTCTCCGCTCCCGGCCTTGGCTTCATTTCCGATTTCTTCTCCGCTCCCAGCCTTTGCCTCGCTTCCAATTTCTTCTCCGCTTACCAGCTTCCCGTTGTAGGCTTCCAGGTTTTCCAGCATATCCAGACTCACGATATCCAGATCGATCTGATGTTCCAGAAGCTGGCGGATCACCTTCTGCATAGGCATATTGCCGCCCAGCCAGTCAGCCTCTGCGTCGTAAAGCACCGCCACGGAGGCCACATGCTGTCCTCCGCTTAACAGCCTGCACATCCGGTCCGCGTATTTCATCAGCTTGACGAAGTATGGAAATTCCGGATTATTGCCTCTGGCATAGAAATGAGGCGGGCAGTCCGTATCCGGATATTCCGCCATGGAAAAAGCGTGAGGCACCAGATAGTTGACGCCTTTTACCAGCAGATGATCCAGCAGGTATTTCATATCCCGGACGCCGAAATTCCAGCCGTAAGCGCCAAACAGCTCGCACATGAGACGGCCTTTCTTCTTCGGTTCCAGATGGCTGCAGGAAGCTCCCATTTTCCCCAGGGTATAGTGGAAGAACTCGCCGTCGGTATCGGTCATGCCCTTGCGCCCTAAATTGGAAGCGCCGTAGATGACCTGGCCGCCGATACAGTCGATTCCGGCCATATGCTGTCCCGACATAGCCCGGAAATAGTGGGCCGCGCCCAGGCCAAGGCGACTGTGAAGGCCGTTGTCCTCCACCACATGCCCGATATACTCCACACCGTGATCCTCGCACCATTTGCCGATCCGGTCGCTGAAATTCTTCTTGTACAGCCGGGATACCTGATCCATATAATCATAGCGGATTTTCGTCCGAAGATCCTGTTCCTCCGTCTCAGTGAACAGAAACGGCAGAACCTCCGGCAGCTTGTCGCCGTACTTCTCCTTCAGCGCCTCTTCCAGCTCCCCACTCCAGGGAAGCTGCATCTTCATCCGCCCTACCTGTGGGTCCCAATCATTGAAAATGGTCACGTTGCCCAGCTGAGGCTCGTCGGAAAAGAACCCGGCTATGGTCTTGCCGAACTCACTTCCGTATTTCTCATAATGGGACTCATAGACGCCCTCAATCTGGGTAGCCGCCGATACGCTGTCAATCATATTGATGTAGGTGTCGTTGCCTCCGTCGGTCTTCGTATGGTAAAGGACAAACACCCTCCACTGGCCTTCCGGCAGTGTAAATTTGGCGTAGGTCCCGTCAAAGGTATCCGTCAGGTTCACCACGTCCTCAGAAAATACATTGCCCTCCCGCAGGCGTACCGCCAGAATGGCGTACAGTTTATTGTTGGCCCTTTCCTCGTAATCCACCGGATCCCCGATCTGCCAATAGCCGATGTTGGGCTTCAGCATCCGGCTTACATTCAAGGTGCGCTGATGCTGCCCTCCGTAAATATCCGCCGTAGAATGGGCCAGGTACAGCTTTTTCCGTTCCGGGTATTTTTTCTCGATCAGGCCGTTGGCATAACCGGTGGGAAAATGTTTGTCGTCCAGAATCCAGATCTGCATATCCCGCTTTTTGGCTTCGTCAATGACGATATCCATATCGTGCCACCAGCCGGGGCCGCAGAAATCGTCGTGGGGTCGGGCCTCCACACAGACTGCCCGGATCCCGCACTCGCAGATTTTCTCGATCTCATTTCTCAGAATTCCTTCTTCTTCCCCTCTCATCCACAGGAATGGGAAAATATGTCTCTCCTCCGCCATATATGCGTCCTCCTTTTTCATCATTGATTCCGCCCGAAAGCAATGGACGGACGTCTTGCAGAACCGACGTCCAAACATCCAGCGTCATTCCAATATTTTAATAAACGGATCCTCCAATACGAGCAAAGCGTCACTGGCGCTCTGCCCGCACGGTAATATACCGCGGGGCCGCATTCCCCATTATGCGGCCCCGCCTCGATATATAGTCAGACTATCCCTCAGAAAGCGAGTACAATTTCTTTCATCAGGCAGTCTTTTGAACTTCCTCCCACATAGATACGGAACAGGCCGTCTTCCAGCACATATTCTCCGTTATCCTTATAAAATCCCATATCCTTTTTCTTTAATACCAGCGACACCTGCTTCTTCTCTCCGGGAGCCAGGGACACCTTGGCAAAACCTTTCAGCTCCTTCACAGGACGCACGATGCTGGCGGTCACATCCTGCATGTACAGCTGCACCGTCTCCACGCCGGCCCTGTCACCTGTGTTAGCCACTTCTGCCTTCACCGAAAGGCCGTCTTCCGTCTCCTCCACTTCCATATTCCCGTAAGCGAATGTGGCGTAGGACAGACCGTATCCGAAGGGGTACAAAGCCTCGAAGCCGGCATCCAGGTAGCGGGACGTAAATTTGCTCCTGCCGCCGGGACGTCCCGTATTGGGATGATTATAATAAATGGGGCACATTCCGGGCACAGCCGGGAAAGAGGACGCCAGCTTGCCTTCCGGGACCTTATTGCCCAGAAGCACGTTGGCCACGGCATTGCCCATCTGGACGCCCAGATGCCAGCATTCCAGAATGGCCGGCACATGCTCCGCCTCCCACTTAAGAGCCAGGGGACGGCCATTCATCAGAACCGCCACTACAGGCTTTCCTGTGGCGAGGAACCGCTTAAGCATTTCCTGCTGCTTTCCGGGAATGGTAATGTCCGCCTTGGAGGAAGCCTCGCCGGACATACTGACCAGCTCTCCTACCACGGCCACGATCACATCGCCGTAAGCGCAGGCCTTCTCCACCTCTTCCTCGTTTATCTCCGTCTCCGGTCCGCAGCAGGGGAAGTACTCAAACTCCGCTCCCGCGTTTTCAAGGCCCTGGCGGATGGATACGCAGTCGTCAGGCCGCCAGCTCATGGCCCAGGCGCCGATGATCTCTTCCCTGTTGTCCGCCAGCTGGCCTGTAAGGCTTATCTTCTGCCCTTTCTGAAGGGGCAGGATCTTGCCGTCATTCTTTAAAAGAACGATGGATTTCTCGGCGGCTTCCCGGGCCAGATCCGTGTGCTCTTTGGGAAGGACCTCATAACGCTTCATAGCCTCCTGGGGCACATAGGGATGCTCGAACAGGCCCAGCCACATTTTCACGGAAAGGATCCGCTCTACTGCCTCGTCGATGACGGACATGGGCACTTTGCCCTCCTCCACCGACTGTTTCAGTGTCTTTTTATAAATCTGGGTCCCCATATCGATATCCATGCCGGCGTTGGCGGCTTCGACGCCTGCCTCCGCCTCGTCGGCCGCGATTCCGTGATTGACGCACTCCCGGATGGCGTTGGCGTCGCTGACCACAAAGCCGGGGAACTGCCAGCTGCCCTTCAGGATCTGCCGGAGGGTAAATTCGTTGACCGTACAGGGAACGCCGTTTAAGTCATTAAAGGACGCCATCACCGTGGCGGCTCCCGCCTCCACCGCAGCCTTAAAGGGCGGCAGATAAGCGTTGTACAGCATGGAATTGGCCATGCTGACCGTATTGTAGTCGCGGCCGGCCTCGCAGGCGCCGTAGGCCACATAGTGCTTTAGGCAGGCGGCCACGTAATTTTCCGTGGAGGACATATCCCCCTGAAGGCCTTTGATCTTGGCTTTGGCGAACTGACTGACCAGGTAAGGATCCTCGCCGGGTCCCTCGGACACACGGCCCCATCTGGCGTCCCTGGCTACGTCCAGCATGGGAGCAAAATGCCAGTTGACGCCCTGGGTACGGGACTCTTTGGCAGCCATGCGGGCCGTCCTCTCAAACAGTTCCGGATCAAAAGCTCCCGCCTCCGCGATAGCGATGGGATACACGGTCCGGTACCCGTGGATCACGTCCAGCCCGAACATCAGCGGGATTCCCAGCCGGCTTTCCTCCACGGCGATCTTCTGCAGCTCATTGCATTTTTCCGGATCCTGTACCATCAAAGAACCTACCAGGCCCGCCCGGATATCGTCCTCATGATAGTCCTGTTCCGCAGTGCTCATGATCTTTTCAAACTCTTCCTGGGAGATCCGTCCGTCTGTCATCATCTCGATCAGCTCCTCGAAAGGAACGTCAAAACCGCCGACGATGGACACAGACTCCTGGTTCATCTGCCCGATCTTCTCATCCAGGGTCATCTGTGACAATAACTCTTTTACTTTTGCTTTCTGCTCTTCTGTCAGGCGATACATCGCAATGTCCTCCTTACTGAGTTATTCTTTTTTATGATGCTTTTCCTTACTCTTCCAGGCAATACCAGTCAAATTCCGCTCTGTTACCGCTGTCCGTCCCGTTTCCGGTGGCGTACATGCCGATCATGGTCCCTACCATGCAGCCTACCTTCTCCGGATTGATCCGGCCGCCGTCGGCCGCGCAAAGCTCCGTCAGGTTCTCTCGGCTGTCCCCGTAGGATACGGTAAATTTCTCATTCTCCATCCGGATCTGCAGCACGATCTCCGGTTTGTCCCAGACGGCCCAGGCAATCACGTCTTTGTGGGTCTGACTGGTAAATCCGGGCATGTAGGGCTGCAGGTCAAAATCCGACGTCACCTGCACCAGGCGCACCACCTGCTGCCCGTCCTGGACGGCGCGTTCCAGATGGAACTGATGGTTCATGGCCTGGACCACCGCCAGTCCTGCGCTCTCCGTTTCCCGGGGCACAAAAGTCATCTGGCAGGCCGCCACGGCCTCAGGCTGCCGCTGCCTTCTGGCCAGGAAGGACGCGTACCGGTCTTTATTGAATTCCGGCACAAAGCCCATCGGCTTTAAGTCGTCTGCCAGGCTCTGGCGGATACACTTCAGCTTCAGCCTGGAATCTTCAATCTCATAGAATTTTTCATAAGGGGTCCCCCAGAAACTCCAGCACAGATCCAGCTTCTCACAGTCGAAATCTTCCAGCTCTTTCTCCGTCGGATATTCCGTCCAAGGAAGGCAGGCCGGGGCGTCATACTCCCACTCTACCTTGCCGGTCTCCGGGCTGAACAGGGGCCAGTCTCTCTCCCACACCACAGGACAGATGAAAGTCTCCCTGCCCAGGTTTTTACACTCCCCGTCGATCAGACGGGAGGCCAGAAAGACCGCGTACCAACTTCCGTCGGGAAGCTCTACCCAGTCGGCGTGGCCTACATTGATGATAGGCGCGTGAAATCCCATATGGCGGTGAGTCAGCACCGGGTTGGCCGGATTGCCCTCGTAAAAACCGAACAGCTCCTTACTTCTGGCTACCATCACCGAATGGTAGTGCTCCGTGCCGCCCTCCGCGATCATCAGATAATAATAGTCGCCGATATGGTACAGGTGAGGCGATTCCGGGGCGGCCCCTACCCGAAGGGCGCTATTAAAGATCGTCACCGGTTCCCCTGCCATGCGGAAATTCACCATGTCGTAGGGAGCCAGCCAGATGCCCCGCTCCATGACCCCGGCTCCGTTGTCCCACACATTTCCGGTTCCCATGATGTAGGCGCTTCCGTCACGGTCAAAGAAAATGGAAGCGTCGATGCCGGGAACGTCGGTCAGCCAGTGGGGCTCGGACCATGGCCCCGCCGGATTTTCGGCTGTGATGATGTAATTTCCCTTGTCACTGAAATTAGTATTGATAATATAAAACAGGCCGTTATTGTACCGGATGGTCGGGGCCATCACGCCGCCGTTGCCTGTATTCTTCTCCACATGGAACCCGTTTTCCGTCGTCATGGCATAGCAGATCTGCTCCCAGTGAGCCAGGTCTTTGCTGTGGAAAATGGGAATGGCCGGGCACAGCTCAAAGCTGGAGCAGGCCAGATAATAGTCGTCCCCCACCCGGCAGATAGAGGGGTCCGGATAGAAACCGGGAATGATAGGATTTTTCATTTTGTTTGCCATGAGTATTCCCTCCCATATCCTTTTTAAGTTTTCTCATACACATGAATCAGGGATATCTCCTGTTCTTTCATTTCAACGGATATCTTCATCTGGGAATCCCGCGCCTCCTGCCACTGAAGGCTTAAATGGGGAATGCAGATCTCCCGCAGGTACTTCATGTCCCCGCTGTCCAGATTGTGGGCGTAGCCGAACATTTTCCACTCGTCCAGAATACTTCCGTGCTCCCGGTTGACGGTCTGCCTTTTAATCTCATACCGGCCCGGCGGGATATCCTGCAGGGTAATGTTTAAGGTGACCGGCTCACGGTGCTCAAAGATATCGTCCATATCCTCCGGCCGGATCTTATTTTCTTCCCTCAAAAAGTAATTGCCGCTGTACCAGCTGAAATAAAAGCACAGGATATAAAATTCCTGGGGGCCGCTCTGAGTGATGATATAATGATCTCCCTTTTCTAAAAGGCGGCTGCCCAGCTTATTCAGAAACTGCACCGCGTAATAGGCCGGTTTGCAGATGCCTTCCTTGGTGAGAAGGCCGTTTCCCCCGTGAAGGACGCCGGTCGTGTCATAGTAGTTGCTGACCCAGTCAGACGCCATCCAGACGCACATCATGTCCACCTGGTCCCCCACAGCGGCCGCTCCCCTGGCCAGATAAGTAGCGCGGAAACAGCTGTCGTTCAGATAATTTCTGCTGGACAGGGTGGAATTCCACTCGGTCAGGTAAATCTCGCACTGCTTCCGGTCAATCCCCAGCTCCTGCAGAAGCCGGATCATCCCGGCCACTTCCCTTCTCTCATACAGCTCGTCGGGAATCCGCTTATAGGTCCTGCCCAGGGTCTCACAGGGAAACAGGAAGAAGGACACGAAATCCGGCAGGCAGCTGTGCCTTTTGCAGGAATCCAGAAACTCCCTCATATATTCCCTGTCCCAGTGGAACACGCCGGAGAAACCGCCTACCTTCGCGCCGGGCAGATACTGCTTGATCTGCCGGTATCCGTAAAGATATACCTGAAAATAGTCGTAATTCTCATCCAGGTAGCAGTGGCTGTCCTCGGCGAAAGCCCGGTTGTAGGAAAACTCAAAGATCCAGGTCTCCACCTCTTCCTTCCCGTAACGGCGGATCAGATGGCGGATAAAATCCTCAAAAAGAGCTTCCCAGGCTTTCCGCGACTCGAAGCAGACATATTCTTCCTCAAAATAGATAGACTCCCCCTCGGCGCTCACCGCCGTATCCGGCCGTTTCCCGAAATCCAGGAAGGGTTTAATATGGTGGGCCGTCAGGAAATCAAAAATACCGTTGATATAATCGTAGTTATAGTTTCCTATGGTCTTTCCGTCCGTGAGCATCAGCTTTCTGGAAAATATATTCCATACCCGGACGTAAGTAAACCCAAGCTGTTCCTTAAAATACACGGCGTGATACTGAAGATTGGCCAGAGTCAGGTTGCTGATGGGCCCGATATTCACCGTCCGGCCCCACACTTTCTCATAAGGGATCCCCTGGCCGCAGCTGATCTTTACCTCCTCGTCCCGGACAAACGCCAGCCTGACCGGCTCAAACGCGCGGTTTTTCAGTTCCAGCCGCAGCTCTTCCTTCAGCTTCTGCTCCTTCAGTTCTTCCTCTCTGGCATTTTCCTTGAGTACGCTCCGGTACTCGGATGGCGACAGGCCATAGGTCTCCCGGAATACCTTGTTAAACCCGGAAGGATTGGAAAAACCGCTGTCCACCGCGATCCTGGTAATGCTTTTGTCCGTGTAAAGCAGCTCTCCCAGGGCGTACTTCATCCGCACCTGGTTCACATAATCGGCAAAATACACGCCCATTTCCTTCTTAAATAACCGGGACAGGGTAGACGCCGATACATACATCTCTTCCGCCAGCTCCGTCAGGCTGATCCCCGTCTGATAGTTCCGGTTCACATAGTGGATGATCCGGCTGATCCTCTCGTCATGCCAGGGATTCCCCTCAGTCTCAACGGTCTCGAGAAAATGGAATTTTTCCACCAGGATATCCAGCAGCCGAAACAGCAGGCTGTCTCTCTGGCAGTAGGTCTTCCGTCTCCCTCTCACATGCTGGTACACCAGGTCATGAAAGACGGCCCTCAGTTCTCCGTAGGAAAGATTGGGCCTTAAGACGCTGTTGCAGAAAAAGATACAGTTTTCCCCCTGAAGCACATCGGCCAGAAGAGCGTAAGAATAATAGACCCTGCCCAAAACGCTTTCTCCGGAACATACGATCTCATGGGGCATACTGGCGTTAACCAGAATGATATCTTCCTTCTCCATAAGGAATTTCCTGCCCTGGATCCACACGCCGGCCTGTCCCTCCAGGACAAACAATATCTCAATATCCGGGTGAAAATGCTGTTTTTCATCGACGCCTTTTAAAAGCTCAAACTCCAGTTCCTTATAGTTATACATACTCTCTCCCGAAATCCGCCAAAACCGGCCTCGCCGGGAAATCCCCAGCGGGTCGGGACGTTTTCGCGGACCCTTCGTAAGACAAGAGGACGCCAGAAGCTCCAGCGTCCTCTATTCTTTTTCTTAAATTACTGGCTGAGTCCCTGACAGTTACGCAGTCTTAGCGTTTCTCTCATCCAGTTCGGTTCTGATCTTTGCCATCATCTTCGCGTCCAGGTTATACCACAGAAGAGGCAGAGAGGAAAGGAAGATGCAGGCGGCCGGAGCCAGGTTGACAACGGCGTTGATACCGGTCTTAACGGCCTCGGTCTGCTCAGCGTTGGGCACATAGCCGGAAGCGGCCAAAAGGAGCACGGTCACGGAACCGCCTACCGCGGTAGCCAGCTTTACGCCGAAGCTCATGTAGGAATAGGTAAGTCCCTCTTCACGGATGCCGTACTTCCAGTCGCCGTACTCGATACAGTCGGAAAGCATTCCGGTACATACGTTGGCGGAGGAGTTGCCGAATCCGATGAAGGCGCTGATTCCCAGAAGGAACGCGGTGCCGGCGCTGGGGAACATAAACATAACTACGAAACCAATGATCTGAACAATACTTAAGATCAACAGCCAGTTCCTCTTGCCGAAGGTCTTGGTGGCGATAGGAAGGCAGGTGCTTCCGATCAGCTCCGTGATCGTCATGGTCGTGAAAATAGGAGCGATCATCATGGGGTTGCCTACTACATAGATCACATAGTAGGTCAGCATGGACATACGGCTCATGATGGCCAGAGCGCCGGCGAATACGGCGAATACAGTGATCAGAAGCATTTTGTTCTTGCACATAAGAAGCAGGGTCTGAACTACAGGCTTCTTCTCAGCCGCCTGGTTGGCAGATTCCACCTTGACGGTCTCTTTACATCTCCAGGAGCACAGCCAGAAGCAGGGAAGCATGGCTACGGAGCAGATAACTGCCGCCCAGAAATATCCGGAGGCATCGGGGGCTTTCACGCCGTCGGGGCCCATGGTCTTACTGAAATACAGGATGATGGGCATAGCCACCGCGGAGATAGCGATCTTGATCACAGACGCGCCGATGGCACGGCAGGAAGTATAGTTCATACGAACCTGTGAATCTCTGGCGATCAGGTTGACCAGTCCGCCGTATGTAATGCAGAGGGCTGTGTAAGCCATGCCGGCGCCGATGTAGCAGACCAGGCAAAGGACTACTTTGGCCACGCCCTGCACCGGGAATACGGTGAAGGTCAGGATATTGAATATTGCCAGGAACGGTGAAGCAAACATCAGCCACGGACGGAATTTGCCCCAGCGGCTCTTTGTGCGGTCCGCAATTACGCCCATCATGGGGTCGTTGATAGCGTCCCAGACACGGGCAATCAGCATGATGATGGAGATTGCCGCCGCGGAAAGACCTACAACGTCTGTGTAGAAAATGGTCAGGTAAGTGTTGATCATCGCCCATGACAGCTGGCAGCCAACCTCACCGAAGCTGTAACAAAAACCGGTAAACCAATCTGTTTTTTCGACGGCCGGAGCCGCCACTGTTGCTTGTTTAGCCATAAGTGCCTCCTTAGACATTGGTTATTTTTCATGACTCTAAGTGTAGCTGATTCCTGTGATTTTCACTTCTCTTTGGTTCGGAAAATCTTGTCATTTATTGCGTATTTCCGTCTTGGCTGAGCCGGATACGCAAGATTCTTCATAAAATCGTTGCAGGTTTTTTTCTTTTGCCGCCCTAACGGAACCTTCCAACCTTGGTCAGGCGGTAAGGAACCCTGGGAACGCGCCCTGTGGTGATGACGATTGCACCGGTCTCACAGACTTCCGTGCATTTTCCGCACTTGGTGCAGTCAAAATCATCCAGCATATGAATGTATCCCGGCTGACCTTCGATGCAGTCGTAGGGACATACCGTCTCGCAGGCGCCGCATCCATTGCAGTGCTTGGGATCGATATAAATGTTAACCAGCTTGGCGCAGACCGCGGAGGGGCATTTTTTCTTCTTGATGTGAGCCTCGTACTCCGCCGGGAAATTCTCCATGGCGGTCAGGGCGATTTTCGCGGAATTCTGTCCCAGCGTGCAGGGAGTGGAGAAGCACATGGCCTCGCCGATCTCCTTTGTCAGATCAGCAAAATCCGCTTTGCCCCTTCCCTGGGTGATCTCCTTCTGCATATACTGAAGCTGGATCAGCCCTTCGCGGCAGAACACACATTTTCCGCAGCTCTGCTTCCGGGATGCCATAAGCTGTTTCTCGGTTTCGACCACCACGCAGTGATGGGAGGTGAGAACCTTCACCACGCCGTTGGCGATACCGGCTTCCTCCACCGGCAGGGCAGCGGCGTCAGCCTTGCACATCCTGTATCCTAAGATCAGCGCCCTGGCCTCGGCCCGTTCTTCCTCGCTCAGAAGGTCCGCCACCTTTGTGCCGTTTGGAACCTTCTTCACCGGCCGGCCGTTGACCGACACGTAAACGCCGGGAACATATTCTCCTCCAAAGGCGTCTGCCAGATCTGCCGCCGTAACGATATGGATGATGGCTTTCCCTTTATTGGCCCGCAGATTGACAAGCCCGGCAGCCACTTCTACCTGATAATTGGCAGCCAGCTGAGCCAGGCTGTCCGCCAGCTCTGTCTCGCTTTCCGGGACATGGAGGGTCTTTCGCTCCGTCCCGATGGCCATAGCCGCGATGGCGATTCCCTGAAGGACTTTCTCCGGGTCATTTTTCAGCACTTCCAAAAGGGCATAGTCTGTGTCCGCGTTGTTGAGAGCCGCCACAATCCCGGTCTCTTTCTTTTCTTCCTCCGCTTCCGCTAAGGACGCGGCAAGGCGTCCGGCCAGAGAGCCTCCGCAGAGGCCGGCCTCCTGAATACCAAGCGCGGCGATCTTTTCCATAATCTCTTCTCTGCTCATGGTTTTTGCATTCTCATACGCACTCATATTCTCACGCCTCCTTACTCTCTGCGAAATCGCCCCACAGCCGCGGTTTGGATATCTTAAGCCGCAAGTCGCACTGGAGACACCGGCTGGTCTCGCCGCAGATGTCCGCGTCGCAGATACCGTGGTCAAACAATCCGAAGTTATCTTCTCTTTCGGCCGCGCTGTCTACCTGAGACTGTTTCCTCTGCTGGTATCCGAAGCCGTCCACTCTTCCGATATAAGGATCCGGATTCTGCTCAGGAGCCAGGCTCTCGGAAATATCTCCGTCGCCTCCCAGATATCTGTCGATCTGGCTGGCTGCCTGACGGCCGGACTCGATGGCCATGATCACCGACTTGGTGCCGTAGATCACGTCGCCTGCCGCGAAAATCCCTTCCACGGAAGTGGATTTATCATTGTCCATATCCTTAACCGCGATGGAATTGGCTCTGCCAAGCTTCAGGCCGCAGTCCTCGCTAAGATCCGGTCTCTGTCCGGTAGCGAAAATGACTGTGTCGCCGTCGATATGGTGCTCGCTGCCCTCTTCCTTCTGGATGATGGCCCGGCGGTTCTCATCAAAGGTGAAGGATTTCACATTCATGAAATCTACGCCGGTCACATGGCCTTCGCCGGTGATCCGCTCGAAGGTCTGAGCCGGATGGACGAAAATGCCCTCTTCCTGAGCCTGCTCGATCTCCTCGTCGTCGGCCGTCATCACGTCCCGCGCCTCCAGGCAGGCCAGATGGATCTCTTCCGCGCCGAGGCGCTTCGCCGTTCTGGCACAGTCAAAGGCTACGTTGCCGCCGCCCAGCACGATCACGCGCTTGCCCATGCCGGTTTCTTTACCCATGCTGGCGTTGCGCAAAAAATCAATGTTTAACAGTACTCCGTCCAGGTCGTTGCCTGCCATGGGAAGACGGACTCCCTTATGGCCGCCGATGGTCATAAGGACCGCGTCGTACTCCTTCAGCAGATCAACGGGATTTTCTACCCTGGTATTCACTTCCATCTTTACGCCTGCTTCCTCGATGACCTTCGCCTCCTCGGCGACGATCTCCCTGGGCAGACGGTAGGAGGGAATTCCGTAGGACATCATGCCGCCTACGGTGGGAAGGGCCTCTTTCAGGGTTACGTCATGGCCCTGCTTCCGCAGATAGTAGGCTGCCGTCAGTCCTGCCGGACCTCCGCCTACCACGCACACCTTCTTGCCGGTGTCGGGAAGCTGTTTCCCTTTATTTTTCCAGTAAAGGCCGGTCTCATGTTCCGCCGCGTACCGTTTGATATTGCGGATGGACATGGCCTGGCTGACTTCTTTTCTCTTGCACTCCAGCTCGCAGACGTGGGTGCAGATATATCCCAGCACCTTGGGGAACGGGGCTTTCTCGCGGATCACGGCCACAGCCGCGTCGTAGTTGCCCTCTTTCACAAAGCGGATGTATCTGGGAATGTCCGTGTGGGCGGGACATGCCGCCCGGCAGGGAACAATGGCGTCCTCTTTCTTTACTTCCGAATTCATCAGCTTGTCGCGGATGGTGCCGGTGGGGCAGACTTCCGCGCAGGCGCCGCAGAAACGGCAGTCGGAATCGATCAGAAGCCGGTTATGTAAGGTTCCCACATAGGTCTCCAGCTCCTTCTTCTGGTACTGAAGCACTTTCACTCCCCGCAACTCGTTGCAGGCCCGCACGCAGCGGCCGCAGAGCACGCAGCGGTTCATGTCATGAAGGATCAGGGGATTATTCTCTTCCGGCTTAAAGCCCTTGGTGCGCATCTTCAGACGGCCGGTCTTGGGGCCGATGTACTGGATCAGCATCTGCAGCTCGCAGTTGCCGTACTTGGGGCAGGTAGAGCAGTCTTCCGGATGTCCGGCCAGAAGAAGCTCCAAAGCCAGCATACGAAGTCTCGTCACTTCCGGCGTCTTTGTCTTAATGACCATTCCGTCTTCCGCCTTCAGGGTGCAGGAAGGGGTCACGCCCTCCCGGCCTTCCACCTCCACGATGCACATCCGGCAGGACCCTAAGGGATTTAAGTCTTTGTGATGGCACAGGTGGGGAATGTAAATGCCGTTTTCCAGGGCGCATTCCAGCACGTTTTTGCCGTCCTCGACTTCCAGACGGATTCCGTCAATCGTTATGACTCCCATACAAAAACCTCCTATTGTAATATTTAAAGTTCAAACAGCAGTCTTACGCAGCCGTACATTCCGGCGTCATTGCCCAGAGTCGCCAGGGCCACCGCAGTGCCCTCGCAGGCGTGGAAAGCCCTCTCTTTAAAATGTTTCCGAACCCCGTCAAGCAGGATATCGCCAGCTTTGGATACGCCTCCGCCGATAACGAATACCTCCGGGTCCGCCACACAGGAAATGTTTGTCATGGCAATGGCAAGCATCTCGCAGAGGGCGTCTACCAGCTCCAGGGCTACCTCGTCGCCCTTCTTCGCCGCGTCGAAAATGTCCTTGGATGTCAGAGTTTCCATATCAGTCAGCGCTGTCTTCCGCTCCTCAAAAGCCAGCTTCTGCCGTGCCATCCGCACAATACCCGTGGCGGAAGCGTACTGCTCCAGGTGGCCTTTCTTTCCGCAGCCGCAGACGGCTGTCTCGTCCTTGTTCATGATGATATGGCCGATCTCCCCACCGGCTCCGTGATGGCCCGCCAGAATCTTTCCTCCGACGATGATGCCGCCGCCTACTCCGGTTCCCAGGGTGATCATGACCACGTCCTCATGGCCTTTTCCGCCGCCCTGCCACATTTCTCCCAGGGCCGCCACATTGGCGTCGTTTCCTGCTTTCACGGGAAGGCCTGTTTTCTTAAAAAGCTCCGTCTCCACGTTGAAGACTCCCCAGCCCAGGTTGACGCATTTATACACGGTACCGTCATTTCCTACGGGGCCGGGAACTCCCAGGCCGATGCCCTGGACATCCTCTTTTCTGATGCCTTTTTCGTTCAGCTTTTTCTGAACCTCCGCCGCAATGTCGTCCAGTATGGAAGCGCCCCCGTTTTTTGTATTGGTCGGGATCTCCCAGGTTTCCAGAACGATCCCGCTCATGTCGAAAAGCCCGATCTTACAGGTGGTGCCTCCTACGTCTACGCCAAATCCATACTGTTTCATATTGTCCATTCCTCCGGCTTATTTGTCGTTCTTCACCTGCTCGGCCGCCGTCATGCCCGCGATACGGCCTGTGTTGACCGCGAATCCCATGGAGTTGCCGGGAAGCAGGAACATGTAGCTGTCGTCATAGATATTGCAGGCGTCGGCTCCGGCCGCGTAAAGGCCGTGGATCGGCATAAAGTCCTTATCGCAGACTTCGCAGTTTTCGTTGATGCGGATGCCGCCTACGGTTCCGTAACCGCCGGGACAGATTCTGGCCGCATAGAAGGGAGCCTTCTTGATGGGACGCAGATACCGGGGATTCTTGAAAAATTCCTCGTCGGTGCTCATGCAGAAATCATTGTACTCGTCCACGGTGTTCACCAGGTTCTGTACGTCGATTCCCGCCTGCTCCGCCAGCTCCTCGATGGTGTCGGCGATGATCATTCCCTCGTTGCCGTTGGCCCTGGCCATCTTCATGCCGTCAATGAAATCCGACACATCCGGGTTGGGGCGGACCAGACTTACGTTCTCCACGCCGTGCTTGATGTAGTATCTGGCAATGGAGGTATCGATAATGCTGAATGCTTTCTTCTCCGCCTGATGGGAGATGGCGTTGGACAGATAAGTGGAGTTCTGGATAAAGTCCTCGTTCATGAAACGCTTTCCGAACTTATTGACCAGAAGGTTGGGCTGAATCATCACGTTGCCCACGCTGCCCGGCAGATCTTCCACTCCCATGATCTGGGCCGCCTGCTCGATCCTCACCGGCAGCTTGTCGGCTCCTGCCTCCCAGGCCATGCGCAGACCGTCTCCCATGATGCCGGGGATGGCAAAGCTGAACATATCCTTGCCGTGGGTGTAGCCGGTCTCTTTTTTGATCAGCTCAAAGTTGGAACCTGCGCCGCCGGTGCAGATGATGGCTGCCTGGCAGGAAACCTTCACTTCGTTTCCGAATTTGTCCGTGGCCATCACGCCGACTACTTTCCCGTCCTCTTTGAGGATCTTCTTGCCGGGGGTTTCCAGAAGAAACTTAACGCCCAGCTCCTGGGCCCTGGCGTACAGAGCTTTATTCATGAAGGAAGCCGCCCTGGGGCCGATGCCGGAATCGCACTTAACGATATGCCAGGTAGGCATAGACTGGGGGAAGTAACGGAACGCGCCTTCAAACTCCACTCCCATGTCCTCCAGCCACTCAATGGTGTCCGCCGACTGGGCGAAGTACCGCCGGATCAGACGGGCGTCACATTGTAATGGGTGTACTCCATGAACATGTTGAAAGCCTGCTCAACGGTCACATCCTGCATGTTCTGTTTCTGGTAGCGGGTGCCGATTCCCAAAGGCCCCATTCCCATGTTGGCCGCGCCGCCTACGGCAGCGGCTTTCTCCAGAACGATTACGGAAGCTCCGTCCTCTGCCGCCTGGACGGCTGCCGACAGGCCGGAAGGACCGCCGGCGACCACACAAACCTGTGCTTCATAGTTTGCCATAATGTTCCCTCTCCTTGTTTTTTATTGTTTGGCCATTCGTAGCCTTAGATTACGTACTTTTCCATATACCGCTTGCTCAGCTTCAGGCTGTTGAGCACCGCTTCCTTGGAACCTTCAAACGCTTTATCCTCCACCTCAATGCAGGTGCAGCCGTCGTAGCCGATGTCAGTCAGGGCGCTTACATATTTTCCCCAGTCCACATCGCCCAGTCCCGGCAGCTTCGGGGACATGAAATCCAGCGGATAAGCCATGATGCCGCACTGATCCAGACGGTCTTTGTAAACCTTGATGTCCTTATAATGAACGTGGAAGATCTTATCCTTAAACTCATAGATGGGCTTGATGTAATCGATCATCTGCCATACGAAATGGGAGGGATCGTAGTTGATTCCCAGGTTCTCATAGGGAAGGATCTCAAAGACTTTTCTCCAGACAGCCGGAGTGGTCATCAGATTCTGCCCGCCGGGCCACTGGTCCGGTCCGAAGAGCATGGGGCAATTTTCGATGCCTACCTTCACGTTCAGTTCCTTGGCCAGCTCCATGATCGGCGGCCATACCTCTTTCACCAGCTCCAGGTTCTCTTCCACCGTTTTGGTCTGGTCCCGGCCGATAAAGGTAGTAACCATGCCGATGCCCAGCTTATGGCTGGCGCGGATCAGGTTCATCAGATGCTCCACGGCTGCGGCTCTCTTTTCCAGATCGCCGTCCATGGTATTGGGATAAAAGGCCAGGGAAGAAATCTGTACGCCTTTCTTTTTGGCATAATCCAGAACATGGTTGGCGTACTCATTGTCTTCCAGCACCCGCTCCGCGTCAATGTGGGATACGCCGGCGTAACGGCGCTCTGCCTTGCCCTGAGGCCAGCAGGCCACTTCCACGCACTCAAACCCCAGCTCGGAAGCGATGTCCATCATCTCTTCATAGTTGGACTGGTCAAGAATCGCGCTTACAAATCCAAGCTTCATATCGATATCCTCCTATATCAAGTCAATTAAAATTTAATCTCTTTGCCTTCTTTGTCAGACTCATAGATGGCTTCCAGAATCTGAGTTACCACATACGCCTCTTCCGGTTTTACCAAAGGCTCTGTGTCGTTGATGATAGCTTCCAGCCACTGCTTGGCTTCCACAGTTCCGGGCTCGCCGTTGGCGCCTTCAAAGTAGGCCACGTTGCCCTTGGCGGAAATGTGCTCTTCCATCAGTTGGTTGTTTCTGCCGCGGTTGTAAATCAGCTGGTCTACCGGATAACCCATGCCGGACAGGATCTCAGCGCCGGCCAGGGTACCGCACAGGGTCGTGGAAGCCTCCTTGGATTCCCGCAGGTTAATGGCCCATGCAGCTTCCAGGTTGATCAGGGCGCCGTTTTTCATCTTTACAAATCCCATGGCGGAATCCTCTACCTCGTAGGTTTCCGGATCCCAGGGACCAAACTCGTTGCCTTCCGTAGCCTGGGGCAGATGGCCTAATTTGTAGAACACTTTGCCGCTGACCGTGTCAGGCTCGTAGTTGTTCATACACCAGAGCGTAATATCCAGGGCATGGGTTCCGATGTCGATCAGGGGACCGCCGCCCTGAAGGGCCTTGTTGGGGAATACGCCCCAGGTGGGAACGGCACGTCTTCTTACCGCGTGGGCCTTGCCGTAGTAAATATCTCCCAGATCGCCGGCGTCGCAGGCTTTCTTTAAGTTCTGAACTTCAGGACGGAACCGGTTCTGATAGCCAATGGTAAACTTCTTGCCGGATTTCTTCCAGGCGTCGATCATCTTCTGGGCGTCTGCCGTGCAGTGAGCCATGGGCTTCTCGCACATAACATGCTTTCCGGCCTCAAAAGCGGCGACGGTAATGGGGCAGTGTGCCACATTGGGGGTCAGCACGTGAACCACATCGATGTCCTTATCCTTCAGAAGCTCATTGTAATCGGTGTAAACCTTGGCGTCCTTCGTGCCGTACTCAGCGGCAGCCTTGGCTGCTCTCTCCTCAACCGTATCGCAGAAGGCCACGATGTCGCACAGGGCGCTCTGGCTCTTCAGGGCCGGCAGATGCTTGTTGTTGGCGATACCGCCGCAGCCGATGATTCCTACCTGTAATTTTCCGTTCTTCATAGTGAAATTCCTCCTTGTTATCTATGTTCCGGCGTGCCCGCCCGGCGGACACGCCAAAGATTCTGTTACTTTTCGATCTGCTTGGTCATCAGTGCTACAAAGTGTTTCAGCTGCTCCTCGGAGTCGATGGTCTCGTCAAAATGATGGCCCTCGTACTCGCTGGCGATGTAACCTTTGTAACCTAATCTCTTAATCTCAGCTACCAGATCCTCAAAGGGTATGCAGACGTCATGGTCGTCGTTGTCCAGATAATAGAACTTGCCGTGAATGTAGAAGGCGCAGTCCATCACGTCCTTCAGCTGCTCGATCTTAGCCGGCGCGCTGAATTTGGCAAACATCTCTTCCGCAGTGTGCTTCTCGATGTCGTTGAAATCGCCGTTTTCCACCAGGGAGTAATCGCCGCCGTTTTTGTGGATCTCCACGATCTGATCCAGCTTATCCTTGCGGCAGCCGAAGGAGATAGCCTGATCCAGGTACAGCTTGTGAGGCATGGTCTGGAAAATGCTGAAATCGGGAACAAAGCCCAGCCAGCCCTTGCCTTCGTTCTTCATGATCTGGAAGTACTCTTTCCATACCGGAACTTCCGGATGATGGGGATGATGCATCTCGATGGTCAGCTTTACGCCCAGCTCCTTGCAGTAAGGAATCATGGCGCGGAAAATCTTGGGAGTGATGGCGTGCTGGGTCCTCACCAGGGGGAATCCGGCTTTTTTCGCGTAAATCAGGTCGTTGACCGTAAACTGGATGATTTCTTCTTCCGTCAGATCCCTGTCGCTGCGGATACCCATATCGATGTAAGCGCTCCAGCATACCGGCTCCAGGTCATATTTCTTCAGAAGGGCCTTAAACTCAGCCAGCCACTCATCTGTGGGATAAGGATACTGGGGAACCATCTGGGCGGCTACGATCTCGACGCCCCGATATCCCATGTCTCTCGCTTTCTTCAGAATGCCTTCCAGATCCAGTTTCTCGTGAATATACTCGGTAGAAAAGCTATAGAGGGAAATTCCTAATTTGATATCGCTCATGTTCGATTCCATCCTTTCTTATTCTGCAATTTTCGTCTCGGTAACGTCGCTGTCCAGCACCAGGTACTGCCCGAAATATCCGGTGTAGGGAACCCTGTGCTTCATGTAAACGCGAAGCTTATGCCCGCCGGAAGGAATGCCGCCGTCCTGTCTCACGAAAATCGTGGCCGGGGTACGCACAAACCAGTACTCTTTGAAGCACTCCTTCAGCTCAGACAGCAGGAAATCTTTTCCGTTCAGCTTAAAGGAAATCTTTCCGGCCGGAACCTCTTCATCATCCACGAAAAACTTCAGATCCTCGATACAGCTTAAAAACGCTCCGCGGTAGGACGGATATTTGATCTGGAACTCATAACCGATCACAACGCCGTCAACCGCTACGTTCTTCATATTGCTTTTGCAGATTAAAATCTTGTTATACGCCTGAAAATCCATTCTGTATGCCTCCTTAATTTATTGAAATTACTCCTTAATCCAGCTTCACTGACTGATGGGTCCTGGCCGACTCCCGGATGGCGTCCATGATACAGAGTACCCGGCGGACCTCCGGCAGCTTCACCGCGTCTTCTTCCAGCCCTTTTCTGGCTCTCAGATAATTGACAAAGAAATCCTTATGCTCCGTATGGATCTCGGGCAGCGGCTCCTCATAAAGCAGTCCCGGCTCCGGCTCGCCGAAGCTTCTGGTAGGTCCTGCGGAAGTCATGGTCAGCTTCCCGGGTACGCTCTGAAGCAGGTGGGTAGTCCGGACAATCTTGCCTTCCGTATTTCCCTGGGCGCGGAACACGCCGTCGATCACGGCGCTTCCCGTGGTTCCTCCGATGAACCAGGCTCTCTTTGGCGTCAGATAGTAAGTGCCCAGCTCGATCTCCGCCGTGATCCCGTTCTCATATTCAAAGATAATCTTGAAATAGTCGTCCACATTGGCGTTGATCACGTTCTTCATATCCGCGTAGACAGTCAGCGGCTTGGAATCCACCATCTGGATGATCTGGTCAATCAGATGGACGCCCCAGTCATAAAGCATTCCGCCGCCCAGCTCCGGATACACATGCCAGTCATGCATATTTCCGTTGAAGCCGTACAGCTGGGATTTGATGATGTAGACGTCGCCCAGAAGCTTTTGGTCATAGACTTCCTTCATGGTCCGGTAGTCCACATCCCAGCGCCTCTGCTGATGGATGGTCATATGGACGCCTGCCTTCTCCACTGTCTCTACCATCTGATCAAACTCCGCCACGGTCATGGCCGCCGGTTTCTCACAGATAATGTTTTTGCCTGCCGCGGCGCATTTCTGAACCATGGTCAGGTGCAGCGTGTTGGGCACGGAAATGATCACCGTGTCAAAATCCCCATTGGCGATCATATCGTCCGCATCCATCCAGGTGGTCACGCCCTCCGGCGCGTCCGCCAGCTGTTCCTCTACAATGTCGCACACTGCTGTCAGCTGGATCTCGTCTTTAAAATGGGCCAGCAGCATATTGGCATGCTCATGTCCCATAAAGCCGAATCCGATAATACCCATTTTCATCATCATTCACACCTCTTTATATGTGGGCGCGGCCACCATGACGGCGGATCCCCGCGCCTCATTCCTTTATTCGTTGCATTCCTTCCAGAAATCCAGGGCGATCCTCATAAGGGTCGTGGTCTCCCAAAGGCTGTGCCTTGCCAGGGTCTGGGCAAAGGTCGCGTCCACAGGTTTTCCGTGGTGCAGCCTGGGAATGGTCTTGCCGTCCTTAAACTCCGCTCCGATCCAGAAGGTCACCCTCTCCTCGTAGGCGTTGCCCACCAGGCGGTAATAGCAAAGCTCCGTCACATAGAGAGGCTCGCCGTCCGGGTTGTGAAGGGGCCGGCAGAAGGTATTGGCTCCCGTCAGGCCGATGCATTCCTTATCCTTAGAGCCAACATTTAAGCCTACCTTTTCCGCGTCCAGGCCTTCCGTAAACTGGATCAGGCTCATGCCGGTGCCGGTATCCTCAAGGGCGTATCCCATACCGTGACGGACATGGGCGCCGGGGCACCAAATCTTGTAGTACAGATCCTTGGGCGGATTGAAATTCTCGATGAAATTCGCCATCACCTGGGCGGTCACGCCCTCGTAGGTGGTAGTCGCCGTGGCAAAGGCAATCCCATTGGGCAGGACGCAGTAGCCGTTCCGCACCGGGCAGCAGCCGGGTATGTCCATATTGGCCGCATAGTCCTCAACCAGAAACGCTTTCGCCGGATCCATGGGGGTGTCAAACTCCACCTGGGCCAGATCATCCTTATCCGGCATGGCCTGCCCCATGTAGTAATACTTCGCGTAGGGGGATTTTTTCTCCTCCTCCGTCAGGTCGGTAGTCAGGTCGTAAAGCTCGCTGTAATGATCCTTATCCGGCAGGGGAAGCCTGCAGTGCTTGGGAAAAGGTATGGGACGCTCATGGTCTACGGGCACATCCCACTTCCACTCATCCGATGTATCAAACTTCATTCTCGCTCACTCCTTTTCTCATTTCTTAATGTTGCCGTAGCTGTTGGGATCCGGCTCGAACACGCCCGGATTAAACTGAGCGTAGGGGGCCTTCATCTCTTTCAGATTCTTGATGGAACCTGTCGGCTGGGCCTGGGTCTTGATCTCTGTGGAATGCTCCAGCTTTCCGCCCCATCTTAAGCGGGAGCGCATCTGCTCTTCCTCAGTAAAGTGAACCTTGATCTTTCCGTCCACAACCTCCAAAGTACCGTGGCTTCCGCAGACCACGCAGTCAACCGTCTTTGCGTCGTGGGAAACCTGAAGCATTCTGGTGTGGCAGATGGGACATACGCCCTCCTCGTCGCCTCTCCATTTGATCCGCTCTTCCTCAGTCTCAGCATTTAAGGAAGCTACGATATTCTGTCCGACCTTGGTCATGCGGTCCATCATCTCCGGATAACCAAGCACGGACTCATGAGCCATGGCTCCGTAATACTCTACCGTATCCACCACGTCGATTCCGATGGGGAATGTAAACTCATACATCATGGGCAGTGTCAGAGCGATCCAGTTCTCTGTCATAGCGCCGCCTACGGAAATCAGGGCAGCCGTACGTTTCTTAAATGTCCTGGCATCGGGAAGCTCGGATTCCGGGCGTCCCTCAGCCATACCTTTGTCATAAAGGGCCTTACGGAAGGTAACGTCGTGGCTGGGCCCGATCCTGTCGCAGATGGTCTTAAACCGGCCGGTCACAGAAGTCTCATAAGTGGGGCACGCCAGGATCACCGCGTCAGACTGCATCAGACATTCGTCCAGAATATCGAAATCATCGTGGCGCACGCAGTAGCCTCTGCCTTTTTCCATGATCATTCCCACGGTGCAGGCGATACATCCGGTGCAGTTGGAGACATTCAGATCATCTCCGCGCATGAACGCTACCTCAAATCCGGCTTTCTCACACTCCATCAGGGCATGCTTTACCATGATGTCGCAGTTGCTCATCTTTCTTCCGAAAGAAATTCCTAACACTTTCTTAGCCATGTTGCTTATCCTCCTTATTCAGCTGTTCCGCTGGGGAACGGTCTCCTGATCTCCCCATGCCCGGCCATTGCTGTTATGTTGCATCAAGTATAGTATAATTGGCGCAAAATTTATCTTCTTTAATTGTCCTGTCTGGTCTCATTTCCTTTACTTTTCTTATCAAAAATCATTTTTCTGGCAATCAGGACAAAAATTGGTATGAAATATTTGTCTTTTTATTCCGTATATGCTATGATAACTGCAAAACTATTCCGTAAGATGAGGAGAACCGCTTTATGCCATATGTACTGGACAATCCATTTACCCGGATCGATACCATTTCTGTTCAGGGGGAATTTACGAAAAAAGATAATGAGATTCTGTTTCTGATCGTACTTCAGGGAGCGCTGAACATGGAGCTGAACGGCCAGCCCTTTGCCGCCGGAAGCGAAGACGTGCTTCTGGCCATGCCCTCCGACCAGCTTTATATCTCCGGCAGCGGAACCAACATGGTTCAGATCATCAGTATGAAAAGCAGCTTCTTCGCCCAGGGACAGAACGAGCATCTGGGCTTTTACGTGTGCAATTCTGTCCTGGATCAGGAGCGGGACTACACGCCTCTCCGCAGGATGCTGGCCCAGATCGCCTTAAATTCCAGATATCACTCCAGCGTTCGCATGATCAAGACCATGGAAATGGCCTATTCGCTTCTGTACTACCTGAATACCTACCATTACGTCCTGGATATGAACAGCAGCGACAGTTCCCGCTACCAGACCCGGACTTCCGTCATCCTGTCCTACATCGAGATGAATTACATGGACGATATTTCCCTGGACATGCTGGCCAGGACCGTCTATCTGACACCTGCCTACCTGTCCCGTTTTTTCAAGAAACAGCTTGGAGTTAATTTTTATGAATATTTAAAAAAGGTCCGTCTCCGCCATGCAGTGGAAGAACTGCGGGAGACCGACCATAAGATTATAGATATTGCCATTGCCAACGGCTTTTCCGGAGCGACTGTGTTCAACCGGGCATTTCAGGAAACCTACCATGTCTCCCCCAAACAGTACCGTCTTCAGGCAGCCGCGGAGGATTCCAAAAACGATGGCCAGTTCGAGCTGTCGCCGGAGGCCATGACCATTGCCGCCCGCCGGCTTCAGGTCCTTTCCGATACCGGCATCGACGAGGAAGATATTCTGTATCCATCCACCGCCAAATATTCCATCAGCAACATTCAGAAGAGCCGGAAAATCATACCCATCTGGAAGCAGGCTGTCAACATCGGCTTCATTGACACCCAGAACAGTGCTCTTCTCCAGTCCCAGCTGCGGGATATCCAGAGGGACGTAGGTTTCCAGTACGGCCGAATGGAGGGTATTCTGACCAGTCATCTGATGCCGCGGCTTTCCGACGGCAATTACAATTTTACATACTTTGACCGGCACATCGAAATGCTTCTCTCCGTAAATCTGACGCCTTACCTGGACCTGTCGGAAAGCGCCCTGTATTTCTTCACGCCCAAGATCATCTACACCCACGACCGGCAGACCAGAAGCTATAATTTTGCCACCCGGCGGGAATACGCGGACAAGGTGCGGGCGCTGATCAAGCACTGCATCAACATCTACGGAATCTCCCAGGTGGAGCGCTGGATCTTCGAAATCGGTTATCTTCACGACGAGTATCTGAGTCCGTCGGAGACTCCGGATGAATTTGCCATCCGCTTCAAGGCCAGCTATCAGGACATTAAAAAACTCCTCCCTGCCGCTCAGGTAGGAGGAATCGTCTATAATACCGCTATGGGAAATGATTTTTTCATCCGGCTGCTGGACTCCCTGGAACGGCAGAACACCTGCCCGGATTTTATCTCCATCAGCATTTTCCCCAGAGAGATCCTTTCCACGGCAGCCAATTCTCCGGGAGGAGACCATACCCGGTTCTCCTCCAATCCCAGCTACGCCATCGAACAGCTGCGGGCCGCCAAGGGAATTCTCGCCACCAGACCGTTTTTCAATCAGCGGATCTTCGTGGCCAGTATCGGCACGGACATCCAGATGCGCAACCAGACTAACGACACCTGCTACCAGGGCACCTTTCTG
>CANQBN010000014.1 GCA_947588855.1 uncultured Lachnospiraceae bacterium | reverse complement strand
CCTCGTCCGGCCTGGTCACCGCCTTATGGGCCGGCTTCGCCGTCACATTGGCCCCCGCCTCAGCAATTTCTCTTGCCCTGGTCGCAATATCAGCGCTGCTTAATTCTTCTACCAGTTCTTTTGCCCTGGCAATCACCTGGTCCGGCACGCCTGCCAGTTTGGCAACCTGGATGCCGTAACTCTTATCGGCGCCGCCTTTCACAATCTTGCGCAGGAAAACAATGTCGTCCCCCTGCTCCTTCACGGCAATACAATAGTTATTGACGCCTGCCATGGTCCCTTCCAGTTCCGTCAGCTCATGATAATGGGTGGCAAAGAGCGTCTTGGCCCCTAAAAGCTTGGTGTTGCTGATATGTTCCACCACAGCCCAGGCAATGCTTAAACCGTCGAATGTGCTGGTGCCGCGTCCGATCTCATCCAGAATAATCAGGCTGCTTCTGGTGGCGTTGCGCAGAATATTGGCCACCTCCGTCATTTCCACCATAAAGGTACTCTGCCCGGAAGCCAAATCGTCAGAAGCTCCCACCCGGGTGAAAATCCGGTCACAGACGCCGATGTCCGCCTCGGACGCAGGAACGAAGCTTCCCATCTGGGCCATCAGCACAATCAGGGCCGTCTGTCTCATGTAGGTGGATTTTCCCGCCATATTGGGGCCTGTGATAATGGAAATCCGGTTCTTGCCGTTGTCCAGGAAGGTATCGTTTGCCACAAAAAGCTCGTCCCGAAGCATCAGCTCCACCACCGGATGGCGGCCGTTTTTAATCTTGATAACACCTTTTTCATTGATATTTGGCTTCACGTAATCATTTCTGGTGGCAACCAGCGACAGAGCGCAAAACACATCCAGCCCTGCAATCGCCTTGGCGGTACGCTGGATCCGGGTCACCTGTGCGCCGATCCGGTCACGGATATCACAGAACAGCTCATATTCCAGGGTAAACAGCTTGTCCTCCGCCCCCAGAATTACATCCTCCATCTCCTTCAGCTTGTCAGTAGTATACCGCTCCGCGTTGGTCAGGGTCTGTTTGCGGATAAAATAATCTGGCACCAGATTCTTGAAGGAATTGGTCACCTCAAAATAATAGCCGAACACTTTATTAAATTTGATGCGCAGGTTCTTGATGCCGGTCTTGTCTCTTTCCTCAGCCTCCAGATTGGCCAGCCAGTTCTTGCCTTCTGTTTTGGCATGGCGCAGCCGATCCGCCTCCTCACTGTATCCCTCCTTGATAATCCCGCCTTCCCTGGTAACCAGAGGCGGATCCTCCTCGATGGCATGATCAATGATCTGAAACAGATCTTCCAGCGGATCCAGATCTTCCAGAATATGCAGAAGCAGCGGACTCTGAAAATCCTTCAAAAGGTCACGTATGTAGGGAAGCATTTTCAGGGAGTTTTTAAAGGCAATCAGATCCCTGGGATTCGCCGATTTATAGCTGATCCGCCCAATCAGCCGCTCCAGGTCGTAGACCGGATTCAGATATTCCCTGATTTCTTCTCTGGAAATATAGCTTAGATTCAGTTCTTCAATGGCATTCTGCCTGTCCAGGATCGCCTCCCGGTGAATCAGCGGCTGCTCGATAAAATTTCTCATCAGGCGGGCGCCCATGGCCGTCCTGGTTTTGTCCAGGACCCAAAGAAGGGAACCTCTCCTCTGCTTCTCCCGCAAAGTCTCCGTCAGTTCCAGATTCCTTCTGGTGGAGGTATCGATCACCATAAACTCCCCTGTCGTATAAGGGACTATGGTCGTTATATGTTCCAGGGAGCTTTTCTGCGTCTCATACAGGTATTCCATGACCGCCCCGGCGGCAATTACGCCTGCATCGTAATCTCCCAGGCCCAGACCGTCCAGATTCTGCACGTGAAAATGATCCCGCAGAATCCGCCTGCACCTGTCGTCGGAAAAATAGCGGCTTTCCAGTGAGGAAACTGCCATCTGATAACGGTTTTTCAGTTCCTCCAAATCAATGCCGGACATAGTCAGGGCTTCGTTGCAGATAATCTCTGCAGGCCCGAATTTATGAATCTCATCCAGAAGCTCCCGGGTGCTTTTTACCTCTGTAACCAGATAATCCCCGGTACTGATGTCGCAGATGGAAATACCGTAATTTTCGTCCAGGCAGACAATCCCCATCAGATAATTATTCCTGGATTCATCCAGCGCCTGGCTGGCAGTGATGGTTCCCGGCGTCACCACGCGGATCACTTCCCGCTTCACCAGGCCCTTGGCCAGCTTGGGGTCTTCCATCTGTTCCGCGATAGCCACCTTATATCCGGCCTGTACCAGCCTGTACAGATAGGAATCCACCGCATGATAAGGGACACCGCACATAGGCGCCCGCTCTTCAAGCCCGCATTCCTTGCCGGTCAGGGTGATGTCCAGCACCTTGGACGCAGTCAGGGCATCCTCGAAGAACATCTCATAAAAGTCCCCCAGCCGGTAGAACAAAATGCAGTCCGGGTACTGTTTCTTTGTTTCCATGTAATGAGCCATCATAGGTGATAATCCGGCCACGTTCATTTCCTCGCTTTTCTCTGTTTGTCGCAGTTAAATCTCCAAAATTTTAAAATGAAAACCATTCTATCCACGGTTTTGCCGCAACAGTTGATTCAACTGTTCATCTGATTCAGCATTATCTTAAATGCAGCAGCTGCCCAGATCATGAGCCAGAGGCAGTCATCCGCCCCATATAGTAAAAGCCCTTGCTTTCCTCCAGATATACGTCCACTATTTTTCCAAGAAGCGACACATCTCCCGGAAAATGGACCAGAGTATTGTTATCCATGCGTCCGGTCAGATATCCCTCCAGATGATCGTCCGGCTCCTCCGCCAACACCTTCTGTACTGTATGGACATCCCGGCCGCAAACCTCTGCAGAGATCTCCTGAATCCGCTTAAGCAGGCGGTCAAACCGGTCCTTTACCACGTCTTCAGGAACCTGGTCTGCCATCTGTGCAGCAGGCGTTCCGGTCCGTTTAGAGTAGATGAAAGTAAATGCGCTGTCGTAGCGAACCTTCTCTACAATGTCCATAGTTTCCAGGAAATCTTCTTCCGTCTCTCCTGGAAAACCTACAATAATATCCGTAGTCAGGGAAATATCCGGTATCGCCTTCCGTATTTTTTCCACCAGGCCAAGATACTGTTCCTTCGTATAACGGCGGTTCATTTCTTTCAGGATCCGTGTGCTTCCTGACTGAACCGGCAGGTGAAGATGATGGCATACCTTCGAGAGCCTGGCCATAGCCTGAATCAGTTCATCAGACAGATCCTTGGGATGGGAAGTCATAAATCGGATCCGTTCAAGGCCGTCAATCTGGCTGACCTGGCTGAGAAGCTGGGCAAAGGTGATGGGATTTTCCAGATTTTTGCCATATGAATTTACATTCTGGCCCAAAAGCATCACTTCCACCACTCCGTCAGCCACCAGGCGGCGGATCTCGGAAAGAATATCCTCCGGCCTGCGGCTCCGTTCCCGTCCTCTCACATAAGGCACGATACAGTAGCTGCAGAAATTATTACAGCCAAACATAATATTGACGCCGGACTTAAAGGGATATTTCCTCTCCACCGGAAGTTCTTCCACAATGCGGTCCGTCCCTTCCCAGACGTCCACCACCATTTTCTTTTCTTCCAGCCTCTGGCACAGAAGCTCTGCCAGCCTGAAAATATTATGCGTTCCAAAAATAATATCCACAAAGCGGTAGCTCTTTTTAATCCGTTCTACAACCTCTTTCTCCTGCATCATACAGCCGCAGAGAGCAATTATCATATCCGGATTTTTCTTTTTCAAAGTATTCAGATACCCCAGACGGCCATAAACCCTCTTATTGGCGTTCTCCCGCACGGTACAGGTATTGTACAGCACAAAATCCGCCCTCTCGTCATCCGTTTCCTGATAGCCAATCTGTTCCAGAATGCCTGAAAGCTTCTCAGAATCGCGAAAATTCATCTGACATCCAAAAGTCTGGATGCATGCAGTGGGAGCCCTTCCGGTCTTTTTTTCAAACTCCTCTACCAGCCGCCGGCATTTCCCTATAAAATAGTACTGCCGTTCAGGTTCCTCCTCCGGCGGAGGCAGGGCCCAATCTATTTTATCAAAATCTATATTTTGCTCCATATTCCTCTTGACCTTTCGGATAAAATATCATATACTTTAGTAAAAGGAAGCGAGTTTTTAACCGTACGGCTTATTGCCCAAGCGGGGTACCCGTTTCTTTTTTTATGTTTACAATATCATATAAATACAATTTTCCATTAGAAGCGTGACGAATCAACAATTCCGCATGAAAAACATTATAACGTAATATTTCTCCATTTTCATCAAAAATCGGAAGTGCAAATCTGGAATCATAACGGTACCAGCCGAATTTTGCATTCTTATTATGTTTTGGAGCCAGATTTTCCTGAAATCTCTTATTTACCGCGATTTCAATTATTTCAGGAATTCCCTGGGCGGCATTCGCCTTTGCCTTGGCCAGGGCGCCTTTTAATTTTGATGTATAATTAGAACCCGCATATTCATCCGGCAGATCACTGCCTATATATACAAGATCTTTGCTCTCTGTAATTTCAATAAAATCGCCAATATACTGTTTCAGGTATCGTTCAACGTCATTCCAGTCAATATTCTGCCTGCCCTTAAAAATAATATCATTTACAACAACAATCTTATTTCCCTGTAAATCCTGAATTACCTGGATGTTTCTTTTCATTCAATACTCCTATTGCACAATCAGACACCTTTCTCCTACTCTTTCGGATAAAATATCACCGATACCGCTACTCGCGGATCTGTCCGTTTCCGTAAATAATATATTTGGTGGTGGTCAGCTCCTTAAGCCCCATAGGCCCCCTGGCGTGGAGCTTCTGGGTGCTGATCCCGATCTCCGCTCCGAAACCGAACTCAAAGCCATCGGTAAACCGGGTGGACGCGTTCACATAGACTGCCGCCGCGTCAATCTCATTTAAGAATTTCTGTGCGTTGGCGTAATTGGAGGTAATGATTGCCTCAGAATGCTTCGTATTGTAACGGTTAATGTGAGCAATAGCTTCCTCCACCGAATCTACCAGCTTTAGAGAAACCGTATAGTCAAGGTACTCTTTCCCCCAGTCCTCCTCCGATGCCGGGACAAAACCTGACACCATATCGCAGGCTTCCCTGTCGGCGCGGATTTCCACATTTTTTTCATCCAGGCGTTTCTTTAAAAGCGGAAGGAATTCTCTGGCGATAGCCTTATGGACTACCAGGGATTCACAGGCGTTGCAGACGCTGATTCTCTGGGTTTTCGCATTAAAAATAATATCAAGAGCCATATTAAAATCTGCGGATTCGTCCACAAAAATATGACAGTTCCCAGTTCCCGTCTCAATGACGGGCACTGTGCTGTTCTCTACCACAGTGCGGATCAGGCCGGATCCTCCTCTGGGAATCAGCACATCCAGATACTGGTTCATTCTCATAAATTCCCTGGTTGTTTCTCTGTCGGTGCTTTCAATCAGCTGAACAGAGAGCGCTGGAAGGCCTGCGTCTGCAAGACCGCTCTGAATCAGAGATACAATCGCTTTATTGGACTTTAGAGCGTCGCTTCCCCCTTTGAGAATCACAGCGTTTCCTGCCTTGAAACACAATCCGAACGCATCTGCAGTTACATTGGGACGGGCCTCATAGATAATCCCGATCACGCCCAGGGGAACCCTCTTCTGTCCAATCAGAAGGCCGTTAGGCCTGGGTTTCATGGAAATCACCTGGCCAACCGGATCTTCCAACGCAGCCACCTGTAAAAGCCCCTCTGCCATGGAGCGGATTCTTGCGGGATTTAACGACAACCGGTCCACCAGGCCGGGATTCATTCCCTTTTCCTCCGCCGCCCGGATATCTTCCTCATTGGCTTTCAGAATCTCCTCCTGACCGTTCGTCAGGGCCTCAGCTACGGCTTTCAGCCCCCTGTTTTTCTCAGAAACACCCAGATTATTCAGAACTCTCGAAACATCCTTTGCCTGTCTGCCAATCTCCGCAAGCGTCATGGGAAACTCCTTTCCTGCAAACCATCTGCTCATTTTTGCCGGTTCTGCCTAAAGACGATTCATTCTACTGTATTTCCTGGTTTTCTGTCTTCTGCCCGGCACCTATCCTTCTACCCGGCTTCTATACTTCCTTTATATTTCCGTACTTCTTTCCCAGATCCGTAATGCTCCCGTCCTTCTCCACAATAGAAATATTGTTCAGGTTCGCCCGCATATTGGTCCGGATGGCCTGGATATATTCCCGGCGCAGCCTTGTCTGCTCGGCTTTCTCCTCCTCCGTAAGTCCTACTGCCTGGGATTTGTGATATAATGTGTTGATCCGGTCAAGCATTTCCTGTGTAATCATGTGTCCTCCTAATACTCATTCATAAGATAGTGCATCAAATCAAAATTTATGTTCTCATGTGCCATGAACAGGGTTCCGGTTTCCTGACCGTCCATGATCTGATGAATCACCTCCACATCTTCCGCGTTGGCAATCACCATATCTGAACCGCTGTCCGTAGCGATCCGCGCCGCTGCCAGCTTGGCCGCCATACCTCCGGTGCCCACACTGCTTCCTGAGTTCTCTTTGCCCATGGCCAGAAGCTCCGGCGTGATCTCCGGCACCACACTGATAAATCTGGCGTTTCTGTTGGATCTGGGGTCGTCAGAATACAGTCCGTCAATGTCTGACAAAAGGATCAGAAGGTCCGCGCCGATCAGAGCGGCAACTACCGCCGAAAGCCTGTCATTATCTCCGAAATTGTCAACAAAAGGAATCTCCGATGTGGATACGGTATCATTTTCGTTAACCACCGGCACTGCTCCCATATTTAAAAGCTCTTCAAATGTATTCTGGGCGTTGTAACGCGAACCGTCGTTGACCATGGTATCTTTGGTCAGCAGAACCTGGGCGGCGATCTGGTTATATTCAGCAAATATCTTCTGGTAGATCATCATAAGTCTGGCCTGGCCAATTGCCGCGAACGCCTGCTTGAGCGCCAGCGTATCCGGTCTTCCCTCATAATGAAGAGCCTGTCTCCCCGCAGCGATAGCCCCGGAGGACACGAGAACCACTTCTTTTCCGGATCCCTTCAGATCGCTGATGATACGGACCAGTTTTTCTATCTTGTACAAATTAAGTTCCCCAGACTCTTTGTGAGTCAGGGATGAAGAACCAATCTTTATGACGATCCTTTTTTTATTTCGAAGCCAGTCTCTGCCCATTGCGAACCAAAACTCCTGTTTTACTGAATTCTTTTTTTATTTTACTCTTATTTTCTGCTTTCGTCAAATCATACGCCTGCCGTAATCAAGTCAGGACACCCTGATCCTTCTTTCGCAATTCCGGCCACACCGTCACGAGCATGGTGATATAACACGCCATTCCTCCGATAAAGTTGGAAATAGGCTCCGCCATGAAGATTCCCGTAGTTCCCAGCCCAAACAGGTGAGGAAGGATCAGGGCCAGAGGCATGACGATCACGATCTTCCGGAAAATAGAGAAAAATACGGCATTCTTTGATTTCCCCAGGGCCACAAACACCGCCTGGCCCGCGAACTGGAGGGACATAAAGAAGAACCCGAAATAGTATACCTGCATGGATGGAATTCCGGCGGCAATCATGTCCGGCTCCTGATTGAAGATGCGGATGAAGAATTCCGGGAAGGTATGAACAAAAAACCAAACCACTGTTGTATACAGTATGCTGATTGCAGACATAAATACGATACATTTCTTCACACGGCCGTACTCTCCAGCCCCGTAATTATACCCGATCACCGGCTGAGACCCCTGAGTGATGCCGTTCACAGGCATGGAGATGATTTCACGGACCGAATTGATGATGGTCATAACGCCCACGTACAGGTCTCCGCCGAATTTCTGAAGGGTGGCGTTATAAACCACCTGAGACACGCTGTTGGTGATGGACATGGCAAATCCGCTCATGCCAAGAGCCACGATCTTCATCACTCTCCTGCCGTCTAAGGCAAAGGAGGACACACGAAGTTTGAGAATCGTCTGCTTTCCCGTCAGGAATCGCACGATCCAAACCGCTGACAGAAACTGGGAAATCACCGTTGCCAGAGCCGCTCCCTGTACTCCCATATTGAACAGAAAGATAAAAATCGGATCCAGAATAATATTGGACACGGCCCCCAGAAGAACTGTCAGCATGCCGATCTTTCCGAATCCCTGAGAATTGATAAAAGCGTTCATGCCCAGGCCGATCATCACGAAAAGATTGCCCATCAGATAGATCGTCACGTATTTATCCGCGAACGGATAGGTGCTGTCGCTGGCTCCGAAAGCATAGAGAACCGGTTTTTTAAAGGCCAGTCCCACGGCGGTCAGGATTACGCCGGTTATCACCATGAGGACAAAGGAGTTGCCCATGATTTTTTCCGCTTCTCCGTCATTGCCCCGGCCCCTCTCGATAGAACAGAGAGGCGCGCCTCCCATACCGAACAGGTTGGCAAAGGCCATGACAATGGAGATAATAGGCAGGCAAAGTCCCAGTCCGGTCAGAGACAGGGTGGCGTTCTCCGGGATTCTGCCGATATAGATCCGGTCCATGATATTGTAGAGAACATTAATCAGCTGGGCCAGAGTCATGGGGACTGCCAGACTCAGAATATTTCCGATAATACTTCCTTTGGAAAAATCATTTTTCCGCTCATTCAATGCTAAGACTTCTTTCTTTTCCGCCCGAATCCGGGCATATCCTGTATTATAATATGCATTCCGGTTTCAGGCATCTATATTATGATTTTTTCATCCAGAGAATTGTAGCAGATTTCACGCGGCTTGTCCAGAGAAGAGATAAATCATAATCGGAAAGTTACAGATCCCGGAGAATCAGCCTGCCAATAAGGCTCCGGACAGAAGTGCACAAAAAAAGGAACTGTGACAGAATTGCTGCAGCATTTAAGGATCCGCCGCAATATTTCTGTCACAGTCCCTTCCTGTTCATTCCAATCTCATCCTGCCGTCTCGGCCGGCTGCATGTTCCCAATCATATCCCTCAGCTGGTCTACGGAAAGATTGTTTTCCTTCATCAGTTTTGATACCTCTCGCACCCTCTCATTCTCAATCTCTTCTATAAGAGACTGGCGCTTCTCCTCCATGTCCGCCAAGGACTGAGTGTACTGAGCGATGGCTTCCGTAGTCTTTAACAGTTCCTCCTCCAGCTTTTCTTTTTTACTGCGTCTATGTCTGCGCTCCATATAGCTCCCTCCTGCATTGATAAATTTACAATCATTCGCTGCGAAATGCTTCGGACAATTTCATGATTGTCCAGTTATTCCAATTTTATGCAGGCTGGGAAGAAATTATTCTCAAATCGGAAAAAATATGTAAAAGCACATATTTTGGCAAATTAAAATACAAAAAACGCGTCACTGGCGCGTTTTTTGTATACCTAACAAATGATGGAGCTGACGGGATTTGAACCCGTGTCCAAAAACCAATTCCCTGTTCTTCTACTATCATAGTCGCTTGTTTGACATTCCCTCCGCCGCCCGGGAGGCGACACCCTGACGGGTTCAGTAGCTTCATAATACGCCCGCGGGCTCAAAGCTTTGCCCGTGTCGTTTCTCACATAGTCGACGCCGGTATCTTAACGTGTGAGTGCGCTAAGGCCGACGGCTGCAGTTAAGCAGCTAATGCTAAATTATCTTCAGCGTTTATATTTAGGTTTGCCATTTAACGCATAGCATGCGGATAGCTTCACCAGCTGCATGATCCCTGTCGAAACCAGTACAGCCCCTTACTGGGCGCGGCTCACCGCCGCATTCTTATCTTATCACATTCGTTTTACAGTGTCAATGCGGCATTTCCTGCATATTTCTTCCGAAATTCTTACGTTTTTACCGTACCGGAACGTCTGCGTTCCCATTCGGATTTCCCTTACCGCAGATTCTGCTTGAATTCCCGCTGGACTTCCCTTCTGGCGTCCTTCTTCGCAATGTCCTCCCGCTTGTCATACAGCTTCTTGCCCCGGGCAAGGCCGATTTCAACCTTCACCAGGCTCACCTTAAAATATACCTGAAGAGGGACCAGCGTATAGCCTTTCTGGGCAATCTTCGCCTCCAGGCGGCGGATTTCCAGCCGGTGCATCAGAAGCTTTCTCACCCGCAGCGGGTCTTTATTGAAAATGTTTCCCTTCTCATAGGGATTCACATGCATGCCGTAAATGTAGACCTCTCCATGCTCAATGCGGACAAAGGCCTCCTTGATGCTGCATTTGCCCATACGGATCGATTTGACCTCCGTGCCGAACAGTTCGATGCCGGTCTCATATTTATCTTCAATAAAATAATCGTGATACGCCTTTTTATTGTTGGCGATCAGCTTAACGGACTCTTTTCCCATAATCATTTCCGCCCTTTTCCATATCTTTTTTCTGTCTCTGCAAAGCTTTCTCCCCGCGAAGGAAAGGCTCTGCTGCTCCGGACAGATCAGTCAGCCCTCTCGTCCGCCAGGATAAAATCGATGGTTCTGGTCAGCTTGTCTGTCCCTGCCACCTGGACCGTTACCTTCTGCCCCAGTTTATACCTTGTCCGAGTCATCTCTCCAACCAGTTCCATATTCTCCTCATCAAACACATAGTAGTCGCCGTCCATATCGCTGACGCGGATCATGCCCTCTACGGTGTTGGGAAGTTCCACATACATTCCCCAGCCGGTGATACCGGAGATGACACCCTCGTAAATCTCTCCGATATGCCTGGACATATACTCGCATTTCTTCATCTTCTCCGTCTCGCGCTCCGCCTCGTCAGCCCTGCGTTCCAGAGCGGAGCACTGAACCGTCACTTCCGGCAGGATTCGGTCGTAGTGGGCGAACCGTCTCTGGCTAATGCCGTTTTTCATGTTTTCCTTGATGATCCGGTGAATCTGCAGATCCGGATACCGGCGGATGGGAGACGTAAAATGAGTATAATAATTGGCTGCCAGACCGAAATGTCCCATGCATACGGTGGTATATCTGGCCTGCTTCATGGAGCGGAGAGTCATACGGCTGATCAGAGCTTCCTCCGGCGTCCCCTCGATTCCCGCAATCAGCTTCTGAATCTCCTTAGGATGGACCTCGCCGTTCTGGAACCGGATGGAATAGCCGAAATTGCTGATAAACGCCGCCAGCTTCTTCATCTTCTCCGGATCCGGATAATCATGGGTCCGGTACACAAAAGGAAGCTCCTGCCAGAAATAGTCCTCCGCAATGGTTTCATTGGCCATCAGCATAAAGTCCTCAATGATTCTGGTAGCGGCATTGCGCTCATAAGGCTTAATATCGATGGGCCGGCCCTTGTCATCCAGAACAATCTTGCTCTCCGGGAAATCAAAATCAATGGAGCCTCTTCTGCCCCGCTTTTCTCTGATGATATCCGCCAGTTCCTTCATCAGTCCGAACATCTCCGTCAGATCCGCGTACTCCTTCATGACTTCCGGATTCCTGTCCGCTACGATGGCGTTGACGGCAGTGTAGGTCATACGGCGGTTTACGCGGATTACCGTCTCCGCAATCTGATGTCCCAGAATATTGCCGCGGCTGTCAAGCTCCATGATACAGCTGAGGGCCAGCCGGTCCTCCCCCGCGTTCAAAGAGCAGATTCCATTGGAAAGCCGATGAGGCAGCATGGGGATCACCCGGTCCACCAGATAGACGCTGGTTCCCCGTTTCAGGGCTTCCCTGTCCAGAGGCGTATTCTCCCGGACATAATGGGTTACATCCGCTATATGGACGCCCAGCGTGTAGTGGTCATCGCCTTCTTTAGATATAGTAATGGCGTCATCAAGATCTTTGGCGTCCTCGCCGTCAATGGTCACGGTGGGAAGATCCCGCAGATCCAGTCTTCCGGCTGTCTCTTCCGGCAGCACATGATCCGGGATTCCGGCCGCCTGGTTCATGACATCCGCCGGGAACTCTTCCGGAAGTCCATATGCTCTGACGATAGACAAAATATCCACTCCGGGATCATTGACATGTCCCAGTATTTCCGTGATCTTTCCCTCCGGATTCCTGCCGTTCCCTCCGAAATCCGTAACTCTCACAACCACTTTATGTCCGGTGACGGCGCCTTTATCCTTTCCTGTCGGAATAAAAATATCCCGTGTCAGCTTCTGATTGTCCGGAATGACGAAACCAAAGGTCTTGTTCCGACGGTAAAGGCCTACGACAGTCTCATTGGCACGCTTCAGGATTCTGACAATCTCGCCTTCCGCCCGGGGACCGTCGCCCTCCGATCTGACCACCACCAGAACCGTATCGCCGTGCATGGCTCCCATGGTCTTATCCGCCGGGATGAAAATATCGCTGTCCCTTCCCGGAACCGTCACAAAACCAAAGCCCTTCTGATGGCCGCTGAATATCCCAGACACACCGCAAAGATCAGGCTTTCCATATTTTCCTTTCCTGGAGACGCCGATTGTTCCTTCCTCCACAAGCTGGTTCAGTATTTCCTGAAGCTCGCCGCGCTGCTCTTTTGGAATATCCAGAAATACCGCAAGTTCCTTCAGCTTCATGGGGATATATGCCTTATCATTAACCAGCCGTACCAGCATCTCCTTCCGCTGCCTTACCTGTTCCTCTGTCACTTTCTCCGCTCCTGACTGTTCACAACCATAGTGTATCCGAACCGTTTTCTACGAAAAAACACTCTTGTTTCCAAGAGTGTCTGTCTTATCTACCAGATTATGTTCAAGATCAGCGCCAGGATAAGCAGTGCCGCTGCCGCGAACTTGGTGAACTTCTCCAGATTGCCTTCCATGGAACGTCCTTTATTCTTGCCCCAGTAGCTGTCTGCCATACCGCTGATAGAACCCAGGCCTGCGGACTTTCCTTCCTGCAGAAGAACGATCACGCTGAGGGCGATACACACAAGAACAAACACTACAATCAAAATCGTCTTAAGCATTCCCACACCTCCTATGGTTAAACATAAGTATTCTAGCACATATTTGTCCGAAAAACAACCATTATTTTAAATTTATTGAGCAATTTACAGCTGTTCTTCGATTCGAAGCAGCTGATTGTATTTTGCTACGCGGTCGCTCCGGCAGGGAGCGCCTGTCTTGATCTGGCCCGAGTTGACCGCCACCGCGATATCAGCGATGATGGAATCCTCCGTCTCGCCGGACCGATGGGAAATAATGGTCTGAAAGCCGGCCCTTTTTGCCATCTCCACAGCCTCAAAGCTTTCCGTAAGGGTTCCGATTTGATTTACTTTTACAAGAATGGCGTTGCCGGCTTTTTCCTTAATGCCTCTGGCCAGACGTTTCGTATTGGTTACAAACAGATCGTCGCCCACAAGCTGAATCCGGTCTCCCAGCGTCCGCGTCAGTAACTGCCAGCCCGTCCAGTCGTCCTCCTGCAGTCCGTCCTCGATGGAGCAGATGGGAAATTTCTCCGCGAGACGGCTGTAATAACTTACCATTTCCTCTGAAGTACGTTCAATCTGCTTCCCTTCCATCCGGCTTTCGCCAGGAAATACATACTTCCCGGTCTCTTCATCATACAGTTCGCTGGACGCCGCGTCCATGGCGATGTTCACCTGGGCTCCGGGCTCATAACCGCTTAATTGAATGGCGTCCGTCAGATAAGTCAGTACCTCTTCCGTATTTTTAAGATCGGGAGCGAAACCGCCTTCATCGCCTACTGCAGTGGAATATCCGTTTGTTCTGAGAAGCTTTTTCAGAGTGTGATAGATCTCCGAACACATACGGAGTCCCTCTGAAAATGTCTCCGCTCCTGTAGGCATGATCATAAACTCCTGAAAGTCCACTGTGTTGTCCGCATGGACGCCGCCATTTAAGATATTCATCATGGGAACCGGCATCCGACCGGCTCCGATTCCGCCCAGATAACGGTACAGGGGAATGTTAAGCGCGTTGGCCGCAGCTCTGGCCACAGCCATGGACACACCCAGAATGGCGTTGGCGCCCAGCTTTGATTTATTGTCCGTACCGTCGGCTTCGCGAAGCAGGCCGTCAATCCTCCGCTGATTTAAAGCGCTCTCGAACATAACGGCCTCTGCCAGCACTGTATTGACGTGCTCCACTGCCCTCCGTACGCCTTTTCCGCCGTACCGGGTGCCTCCGTCCCTCAGCTCTACAGCCTCAAATTTTCCTGTGGACGCGCCGGAAGGCACAGCCGCCCTGCCCACGGCTCCGCCTTCCAGACGCACCTCCGCTTCGACTGTAGGATTTCCCCTGGAATCCAGAATTTCCCGTCCCTGCACTCCTGCGATCTCAAATTTATCATACATAAAAATGACCCTCCTGTCTGCACAATCTGTGCTATTAGGATGGCCATTTTTATATAAATCATTCTTAAAGCTTTACTCTCTCAGCTTAATTCCCATTCCGGACAGTCCGTGAAGGATCTTCCTCATCACGTCGCTGACCTCTTTATCCTCAAGAGTATGATCCTTGGCCCGGAAGGTGATGGAGTAAGCCACAGACTTGAAGCCGGCCAGAATCTGGGCGCCCTCGTAGATGTCGAACAGATTGTAGCTTTCCAGAATCTTACCGCCTCTCTGCTGGATCATATCCTCGATCTGACCCACCATGATATCTTTGGGAACCACCATGCTGATGTCTCTGGTCACTGCCGGGAATCTGGCGATACCCTCGTATTTCCGGTCAAAGGTAGTAAAGGGAATCAGAGACGGCATATCCAGAACCGCCAGGTAAGCCTTCTCGCCGATCTTGTAATTGTCAGCTACCTCAGGATGAACCTCGCCCAGATATCCGATCACCGTGCCGTGATATATCACATCAGCCTGACGTCCCGGATGGAGGAAGGATTTTCCTGCCTGGGGATCATAGTGAAGCTTTTCCTTCATGCCTACCTTGTCGAAGAATTCTTCCACCACGCCTTTCATGACAAAGAAATCCATATCGCCGTAGGCGCCGAGGACAAACTGCTGGCGTTCATCAGGCAGCTCCGTCAAGGGCAGGGCTTTGGGCAGATAGATGTTGGCCATCTCATAGAGACGGACGTTCTTATTCCGCCGGTTGTAGTTGGTAGAAAGGGAAGTCAGCATGCCGTTTAAGGGCGTTGTGCGCATGATGCTGAAATCCTCACCCAGAGGATTGGATATCTCAACTGCCTGCCGCAGGGCGGAATCCGCCGGCAGCAGAAGCTTGTCAAAGACCTTGGGACTCTCAAAGGAGTAGGTCATGCTCTGGCTGAAGCCGGAGAACTGAGCGATCTCTTTCGCCACATTCTCAATTCTCAGCTTGTAGGGCAGGCCGCCCATGGTGGCTTCGCCGGAAGGCAGGGTTGTAGGAATGTTGTCATATCCGTAGAACCGGGCCACCTCCTCGGCAATATCGCAGGGACGCTCCAGATCCTGACGGAAGGTGGGAGCGATTACCTCTCTGGTCTCGGGATCATAGCCCAGATCTAGCTTCTTAAAGTAGGAAAGCATGGTCTCCTCGTCAATATCCGTGCCCAGAAGCTTATTCACCTGAGCAGGGTCGAAAGGAATCCGCTTCTCCGTCGTTTTCTTACTGTAAATATCAATCATGCCGCCTACCACTTCGCCGGCGCCCAGCTCTTCGATCAGCTGGCAGGCGCGGTTGATGGCTTCTTCCGCGTTGTTGGGATCCAGTCCCTTCTCGAATTTGCCGGAAGCGTCGGTCCGCAGCCCGATCTTCTTGGCGGACAGGCGGATATTGGTGCCGTCGAAGCAGGCCGCCTCAAAGACCATATTTTTCACGTCATCGGTAATCTTGGAGTTCTCACCGCCCATGATTCCGGCAATACCGACTTCCTTCTCGCCGTCGTTGATCATGAGAACCGTATGGTCCAGCTGGCGGTCCTGACCATCCAGGGTCTGGAACACATCTCCGTCCCTGGCGCATTTTACCACAATCTCATGGCCGGCCAGCAGATCATAGTCAAAAGCATGCATGGGCTGTCCGTACTCTTCCATCACATAGTTGGTGATATCAACAAGATTGTTGATGGGACGGATACCGCTGGCAGCCAGCCGTCTCTGCATCCACTGAGGAGACGGAGCCAGTTTGATATTTTTCACCATGCGGGCACAGTACCGGGGACAAAGCTCCGGATCTTCCACCCGTACCTTCAGGTAATCGTTGATATCCTCGTCGTTGCCGGTCTCGGTAACCACAGGAGGATAGAAAGGCTTGTCAAACGTGGCCGCCGCTTCCCTGGCAATGCCGATGACGCTGTAGCAGTCCACACGGTTGGACGTGATCTCATACTCAAACACCGCGTCCCGAAGGCCCAGAACTTCCACTGCGTCCACGCCCAGAGGCGTATCCTCCGGCAGAATGTAGATACCGCTTTCGGGAGCGTCAGGATACATATCTCTGGAGGAACCCAGCTCCTCGATGGAGCACATCATACCGTTGGACTCCACTCCACGGAGTTTTCCCTTCTTAATGGCGATTCCCTCTTCCGGCATGGGGCCGCCGTCATGGCCGCCTGCCACTTTGCCGCCGTCTAAAACCACGGGAATCTTCTGCCCCACCTCCACGTTAGGGGCGCCGGTGACGATCTGAATCGTCTCCATGCCGATATCCACCTGGCAAACCACCAGCTTATCCGCATCCGGATGCTTTTCAATCTTCGTAATCTGGCCTGTCACAATCTTCTCCAGATTCTTGTCCAGACAGACATAGCCCTCTACCTTGGTACCGGATAAGGTCATGGCGTCTGTGTACTCCTGGGGCGTCACATCCAGATCCGGGACATATGCTTTAATCCATGATAACGCTGTGTTCATGATTGAATTCTCCTTTTTATTCTTCTACTTCGCAGCATGCGTGTCAACTGTCTGTCATTTTCTTCTGTGAGCAAGCTCACTCAGAAAATGTCGGTCGGCTTCCGCTGCATGCATTACATTCGGCATGCGCAAGCTCGAAAGCTGCGCTTTCTCGCTTGTGGGCATTCGCCCTATACGTGCAAACTGTCTGTCATTTTCTTCTGCGAGCAAGCTCACTCAGAAAATGCCAGCCAATTTTCCCGCGCATGCCTCATTGCTGATCAAAATTGTTTCAAAAAGCGGACATCGTTTTCGTATAAAAGTCTCATGTCGTCAATCTCATATTTCAGAAGGGCGATTCGCTCCAGGCCTACGCCGAAGGCGAAGCCTGTGTAAACATCCGGGTCGATGCCGCACATCTCGTATACGTGGGGATGAACCATGCCGCAGCCCAGGATCTCAATCCATCCGGATCCTTTGCAGAACCGGCAGCCCATGCCGCCGCACTTGAAGCAGCTGACGTCCATCTCAGCGCTGGGTTCTGTGAAGGGGAAATGATGAGGGCGGAATTTTACCTTTGTGTCCTCGCCGAAAAGCTGTCTGGCAAACTCCGCCAGGGTCCCCTTCAGGTCGGCGAAGGTGATGTTCTTATCTACAACCAGTCCTTCCACCTGATGGAAGGAAGGCGAATGGGTGGCGTCCACCTCATCGGAGCGGAACACGCGTCCCGGGGAAATCATGCGAATGGGCAGCTTGCCTTTTTCCATAGTTCTGGCCTGAACCGGAGAGGTCTGGGTTCTCAGCACAATATCTTTATTGATATAGAAGGTGTCCTGCTCGTCCTTGGCCGGATGATTGGGGGGAATGTTCAGCTTGGTGAAATTGTACTCGTCATACTCGATCTCGGGTCCTTCCACAACCTCGTAGCCCATACCCACGAAAATTCGCTCCAGCTCTTCCAGGGCGATGGTATTGGGATGACTGTGTCCCACGTTGCTCTTCTTCGCCGGAAGAGTCACATCGATGACCTCCGCTTTCAGCTGCTCCTCTCTGGCCTTCTTCGCCAGGATCGCTTTGGTCTCCTCAAGGGAGGACTCGATAATGGCCCTCACATCATTGACCATCTGACCCACCTTCGGCCGGTCCTCAGGAGCGACATCCTTCATGCTCTTGAGAACGCTGGTCAGCTCGCCTTTTTTGCCCAGATAGGCCACACGGATCTCATTCAGCGTATCCAGAGTTCCGGAAGCCTGAATCTGCCTTAACGCTTCCTCCTTGATTTTCTCCAACTGATTGTTCATATACTGCTGGTCTCCTCTCAAAATATGGTTTCATTTTCTTCAGCGTCAGCCGGAATCCTCATAAAAAATCCCCTCATCATACGATGAAGGGACGAAAATCCGCGGTACCACCCTGATTCCCGCATGATTCGCGGGCACTCTTATGCGTAACGTGCATCATACGTCGCGGCCTACAAACATGACAGATTCAGCCGCGCGGCTCTGGCGTGAAATTCAAGCGCTTAAGGGAACTGAAAGGAACTTGCAGCCGGTGATTCCTTCTCTCTGACAGAATCAAAAGCCTCTACTGTGCGCCGTCATTGCCTTTCACTGTAAATCTTTATTGATTTTAGCATATGAAATAAAAAAGTCAAGCATTTTCTTCCAGTGCTTCATTGAGAATCTCCGTTCCCGGCACTACAAAACGTCCGTCCGCAATGACAGGCAGCTTTTCCCCTGTCCTGCTCACGCCATAGATTTCTCCCAATTCGCTGTACGGAATGGTAATGTCCGTGTGACAGTTAAAGTACGCCCTGGACAGATCTTCCTTACGAAGAATGGAGATCTCGTTGTCTCTGGCGATTATTTCCTTACCGTCCGGATTGTAGACCGCCACATCCTCAGACCAGTTGTAGCAGGTATCTCCCACGGCAAAATGAGGACCCATTTTCTCCACAATGAGAATCGGAAGTTTCTCAATAATTCCGAATCTCCGGGCCATGGCGTAAGCCACGGTATTGGTCCCGATGGCAAATTCGCCTATGGGCAGGGTCTCATGATTTTTCAGAATGCGCTGTTTAATCAGCTTCCGCCCTTCTTCCCTGTCCGGGAAATTATCACAGGAATATCCGGCAATGCGCCCGTCCTTAAACTCCAGGCGCAGATTCTTAAACTGAATATCATAGAGGTACACGGAACTGACCTCCAGAACGCCTTCTGTCCCGGCAAGAACAGGGGATGTAAACACTTCGCCCAGAGGGATATTCACATCCGCCACACAATTCTCGAAATTAGTCTGAGATTCCGGTTTCTCCAGCTTGTGAAGCATGATCTTCATATGCGTATGGTTGTTTCCTCTGCCCGTGACGATCACATGCTCCGCCCGGTCCAGGCGGTCGACAATATTCTGCTGGATCTTTTTGTATACCTCATAATCCAGCGTATTGATCCGGATCGTTTCCGCGAAGATTTTTTCAAAGTCCGGACCGATTTCCGGTTTGGGAAACGCGATGATCGTAAAGCTGGTTTCATCGCCGGGAACATATTGATTGCTCAGCCGGGCTGATTCGCTGGCATTTGAAAGGGCCAGCTTCTCCTGCTTTCCGCTCAGAGAAAAAGCTTCCGGCTTATTGACAGGCTGAAAGCCGGATTCGCCGAACGTATCAATAACCGCCGGTCCTCCATACCGGGCGGCTTCCTTCCTGTACGTCTCATAAGCCGAGCGCTGCACCGACAGTTTTCGATCCGTGTAGGCTTTCTGAAGGTAAAGAGCGTTGTCATACCTGTGGTCATAATCATACTGACGGTTGGGAGAAGTGCCGCTGTAACCATTGCTGCTTCCGTTTTTCTTATCCGAAGACCAGACGGCTTTCCGGTAAAGGACAGGCTCCAACCCCATAGCCCTGAAATTAAGGATCGCTTTTCTCACCATACGCTCAAAGCCAATCGGATAAATGATCTGTACCGTCTTCTTGACAGACAGATTCCGCCCCATAACCTGAAAGCCCTTCCGATATCCTTCTGTATAGGTATCCGCCATTTTGTCAATGGTATCCTGCGGCAGGCGGTTCATAAAACGCGCGACAGCCAGTTCTTCCTCAGATACATACTCGCCATAGAAATACAGATACCTGACGTCTGACAGATCGGTTTCCATGACCAGTTCTTTCGCAAAGGGCAGAGTCGGATCAAGCGTTTCCCTGATCCGATAAGGCACCGTCACATCCGCGTAATCACTGACAAACCAATAAATAATTTCCTGAACCGTTTCACAGGATGGGATATCCACCTCAAACAGATTATATATCTCGATGAACAGCTCATTTAAAATAGTCATCTCCGTCAGACGGCACTCATGGGCAAAAGCAATCTGCCCGCGAATCTCCGCATAGAGATATGACAGCACAGCGCCCAGCTCCGGGCCAAGGCGCTTCACGGCGCAGGCCGGATTGGCATAGCTTTCCTCATACTGTTTCGGAAGAATGTCCTCATAAAGCCTGCGGTTGACCTCCTGAAGCTCCGCAAGACCGGCCTGCCGGAACGCTGCTCCTTCCGTTCTGCGGAAAACATCGGACACCATCCGGATAAAGCGCGCAATATGTACAAAATACTGCCGGTAAGGTTCCGCCACTGTCCTCTCCGTCTCCATGGCAGCAATCCGCTCCAAAGACAGTTCATACCGTTCCCTCACCGACTCATTTTCCTCTTTCCAAAATTCATGATAGATCATTCTCAGCTTCTCACTCCTATAATGATGATAACAATCCATATGACCAGAAGAACCGCGTCAATGCCAAGACCCAGTCTGGCCAGAATATATTTTCTGTCCTTTTCCCGAAATGAACCGACGCCATAGCCGATGGACACCAGACAGCACAGAATACTGCAAAGTCCCATGGCTCCGGCCTGAACAGCCGCCTGTCCTCTTGTCGCAACGCCGGAATACAAGCCTCCATATCCGAACAGCATGGCAAGAACCGTAAGCCCAATACAAATACAGCTTCTGCCGGACAAAGGCTTCTTGACATAAGAAACTCTTCCGGCGGCCGCTGCTTTCTGCTCCCTGATATTTTTTTCTTTTCTTTCTCTTCTTGCCCTGAGCGCTTCCCTGTCTTCCGCCGTCATGGAACGTTTACGCCGAAAATTCCTGGAATTTCTTCTGTCTGGCACGAAGCTTCCTCCTTATTCGAACCGTCTGAACGGTCCGGTAAATCATGTATCCCAGAATTCCGCCAATGGTATTTAAAAGCAGGTCATCCACGTCAAAACTGCCCACCTTAAAGGCAAGCTGTATGATCTCTATGCAGAAGCTGAGAGAAAAACTCAGCAGGATCGTGTCAAATAAACATGTTCTTTTACGTATGACCACCGGCAGCATACAGCCGAACGGTACAAAGGCCAGTACGTTGCCCGCAAGATTGAGAATGACCGCTTTTATTCCAAGCTGCTCTCTATATATATAAAATCGTTTGATCTCTCTGAACAATTCCAGATTATAAGCGTAAGCCCCTGTTTCCCTGTCAACTCTTCCCATGGACTCCGCGAAAAAGACCAGATAAATCAGAACGATCATATACTCCACAAACAGAATCTGAACAAGTCTCTGATTTTTTGTGGTATCATTTTCCATGTGTTAGACTCCTGTTTCAGTCTGGTATGTCTTAACGATCAGAACGTCAGCTCCGATTTTTTCTTCAGCAGATTAGCTCCTGTGACAATGGCAATCACGCCGGTAGAGACTCCTGCGGCAATCATAATGATTCCTATAACAATATTGGCCGCTCCCGTATTTCTCATAGTTTTATAAATTCTTTCCATTATCATCTCTCCTTCCTGTCTCCGATTCCGCTTTTATCCTGGTTCTGTTCCCCGTACGGTTTTGTTTTCCATTCAGGCGCTGTCCTGCGTCGCGGCCCGTACATTGGCGCATTCTTCTATTTTGCGCCGTACTGCTGGTAATATGCGTCGATGGCTGCCTTGATGGCGTCGTTGATGACGATCTGTCCCTGGCACTCCCTATTGTACAGGTGCTCCACTACATCCGCCATGGACACGATGGCATTGGCAGGAAATCCGTACAGCTCCTGGATCTCCTCCAGGGCGCTCTTCTCGCCCTTGCCCCGCTCCATGCGGTTCAAGGAAACCATTAGCCCCACAATCTCCACATTGCCCTGGGCCCTGATAATGGGAAATGTCTCCTCGATGGACTTGCCGGAGGTGGTCACGTCCTCGATGATGACTACCCTGTCGCCGTCCTTCATCTTGCTGCCCAGAAGGATTCCCGCATCGCCGTGATCCTTCTCCTCCTTACGGTTGGAGCAGTAACGGATCTCCTTGCCGTACAGCTCGCTGAAGGCGATGACTGTGGCCACGCTCAGAGGGATCCCCTTGTAGGCCGGCCCGAAAAGCACGTCAAAATCCGTGCCGTAGTGGTCGTGAATGGCCTTTGCGTAATACTGTCCCAGCCTGCGGAGCTGAGAACCGGTCACATAGGCGCCCGCATTCATGAAAAAGGGGGACTTCCGCCCGCTCTTCAATGTAAACTCTCCGAATTTCAGCACCTGGCTCTCTACCATAAACTCAATAAATTCCTGCTTGTACTGTTCCATGCCGCACTCTCCTGTTCTATATCGCTGTATCACTCTGCTGCCGCCCTCTATCTCACTGCGCCGATCAGGTCACGGATATCCTCCACCTGATAGCGCTCCATGTAACTTTCAATTCCGTCCACAATCTTTTCCGTAACATACGGATCGTGGAAATTGGCGGTTCCCACGGATATGGCCGTGGCCCCTGCCAGAATAAATTCTATGGCGTCATCCGCGTTCATGATGCCGCCCATGCCGATGATGGGAATCTTCACGGCCTGAGCCGTCTGGTATACCATCCGCACCGCCACCGGCTTCACCGCCGGACCGGACATGCCCCCCGTCTTGTTGGCCAGGGCAAAGGTTCTCCTGTGAATATCGATCTTCATGCCGGTCAGTGTGTTGATCAGGGACAGAGCGTCGGCTCCTCCTGCCTCGGCCGCCTTCGCCATGACGGTTATGTCCGTCACATTGGGGCTTAATTTCATGATCACCGGCTGCCTGGCATGTTTTTTCACTTCCCTGGTGATGGCCTCCACTGCCTTTGGATCCTGACCGAAAGCGATTCCACCCTCCTTCACATTGGGACAGGAAATATTGATCTCCAGAAAATCCGCCGATTCCTCCGCCAGCCGCTCCACCACTTCCACATAGTCTTCCGTGGTCCTGCCGCAGACATTGACGATGATCTTCGTATCATACTGTTTCAGGAAGGGAATGTCCCGCTTCACAAACACATCGATTCCCGGATTCTGCAGGCCGATGGCATTGAGCATGCCGCCGTAGGTCTCCGCGATTCTTGGCGTGGGATTGCCGGGCCAGGGTACGTTGGCCACTCCTTTGGTAACCACAGCTCCCAACTTGTTCAGATTCACAAACTCGCCGTACTCGGCTCCTGAGCCGAAGGTTCCGGAAGCTGTCATAACCGGATTCTTGAGCTCCACTCCGGCGATGGTTACTTTCGTATTTCTCACAGCTCCACCTCCTCCGCCGCAAAGACCGGGCCGTCCTTACAGATTCTCTTATTGCGGACGTGGGAATGTTCATCGATCTCCTTCGACCTGCAGACGCAGGCCAGGCACGCTCCGATTCCGCAGGCCATCCGCTCTTCCAGAGACAGCCAGCACTCCATCTTCTGTTCTGCCGCATAGGCCTTCAGGGCCCGCAGCATGGGTGTGGGGCCGCAGGCCAGAATGACATCCGCCGGTTTCGTCCCCATCCGTCCGTCTGTGTCTGTCTTCAGGCTATTCTCCCAGACAGCGTCCAGCACATTGCCCTTCGTCCCGGCGCTGCCGTCCTCAGTGGCTATAATCACATCGGCGTAAGCCTCAAATTCTTCTTTCAAAAACATCTGACTGTCCCGGTATCCCAGAACCGCCGTCTTTTTGCAGTTCAGCTCCTTCGCCAGCTCCAGCAACGGCGGAATCCCAATTCCGCCGCCAATGAGAAAGGCTGATTTCTCCGGGGCAATCTCCGGAAAACCGTTGCCCAGAGGTCCCAGAATATCAATGGGATCCCCCGCTTTATAAGCGGAGAACTCTTCCGTTCCGGCTCCGGCAATCCGGTATACGATCCGAATGCTTTGATGTTCTCTGTCAATCTCACAGATACTGATGGGCCGTGGCAGCAGTCTGGAACTGTCCCTGGTGTAAACGGAGATAAACTGTCCCGCCCGCGCCTGAGACGCAATCTCCCCGGCCTTGATCCACATGCTGTAAATTCCACCGGCAATCCTCTCCTGACGGATCACATCTGCGGTTATCTTTGATTTTGCCATTTATCGATCTCCCCTGTGTCTCTGTCTCCTTCATCTGCGGCACGCGGCAAGTTCGCCATCTAACGGAATGCGCCGATATCTTCCGCCATGCCTGTCACATCCGGCCCGGCTTCTCACAGAACACTGCCGATGTCCGCCGCCATGTCTATCACGGCCTGCCGGGACGCCTCACCGAAATGCTCCGGTCCGAATTTATCATAAGGAGCCTTCTTGTAAGCCGCAATAATTCCGCGGGAGGAATTGACGATAGCGCCGAGGCCGTCCTCGTTAAAGCAGTATCTCAGATCCTGAGCTGTGCCGCCCTGGGCGCCGTAGCCCGGCACCAGGAAGTAGGTGTTGGGCATCTGTTTTCTCAGCACCCTGCTCATCTCCGGATAGGTAGCTCCTACCACCGCGCCTACATTGCTGTAGGTTCCATCCATGGAAGCAGAACCCCACTCCGCCACCTTCTGGCCGACCCACTCATAGAGCGGCCGCCCGTCGATGAGGCGGTCCTGAAACTCGCCGCTGGAAGGATTGGAGGTCTTCACCAGCACAAAAATACCCTTGTCTTCCTGGTTGCAGACATCCACGAACGGCTTCACGCCGTCGGTTCCCAGATAAGGATTCACTGTCAGAAAATCTGTGTCGAACCCAGCCAGAGACTGGCTTCCCACCTTCACATGGCCCAGATGGGCTGTGGCGTAAGCCGCGGAAGTGGAACCAATATCCCCTCTTTTGGCATCTCCGATGACGATCAGGCCCTTGCTTTTACAGTAATCCACCGTCCTTTTATAGGATACCAGACCGGGAATCCCGAACTGCTCATACATGGCAATCTGGGGCTTCACCGCCGGGATCAGATCCCAGGTACAGTCTATGATCTCCTTATTGAACTGCCAGACCGCCTCAGCCGCCCCTTCCAGGGTTTCGCCGTACTCGGCAAAAGCTTTCTTCACAACAGGTTCCGGAATGTAGCTGAGCATGGGGTCCAGCCCCACGCAGATAGGCGCTTTGGTCTTCTGAATCTTCTCAATCAGTTTCTGAATCATCGTTTCCTCCTGGGCAAAATGGTAGTCTCTATTCTTCAGTTTATCAATCATACCATAAAAACAGGGCTGACGCAAGCCGTCAAATACCCTGTCTATGGATTCGTTTCTTTCCACTTCTTTCGTTTCTTTTCGTTCCTTTTATCTGGAACTTTTATTCCAGCATACTCAGAATCGACTTCCCGATACACCCTTCCGGCATGGTCACGCCGAAGTTGTCCGCCGCCGTGGCTCCGATCACTGCGAAGGTATCCTGGTCCGGCAGAGGACCGCCTCCCGCCATAGACGGCGAGTAAGCCAGGAAAGGAACCGTCTCTCTGGTATGGTCCGTGCCGGTGTGGGTGGGGTCGTTGCCGTGATCGGCCGTAATGATCAGCAAATCGTCCCCCTTAAGCTTCGGCAGCAGCTCTCCCAGCTTTTCATCAAACCGCTCCAGCTCCTGTCCGTAGCCCACGGGATTCCTTCGATGTCCCCACAGAGCGTCGAAATCCACCAGATTGACAAAGCAAAGTCCGTGGAAATCCCTGTCCGCGATCTCAATGGTCTGCTCCATGCCGTGGACGCTGCTCCGGGATTTATAGGCTTCGGTGATGCCCTCACCGTCGAAGATATCCCTGATCTTTCCCACGCTGATCACGTCACAGCCTCCGTCTTTCAGCGCGTTAAGCACCGTTCTGCCGTAAGGCTTCAGGGCATAGTCATGACGATTGGCCGTCCGCCGGAACTCTCCCTTTTTCTTTCCCACATAGGGTCTTGCGATGACACGGCCTACCTTCCACTCATCCTTCATGGTCAGTTCCCGGGCAATCTCACAGCACCGGTACAACTCCTGCAGCCCGAAGGTCTCCTCATTGCCGCAGATCTGCAGAACCGAATCCGCAGACGTATAGACAATCATGTCCCCCGTGGCTGTCTCATGTTCTCCCAGTTCGTCCAGAATGGCGGTTCCGCTGGCCGCCTTGTTGCCCACGATCCGATGGCCGGTCCGCTTCTCAAGCTCCTCTATAAGCTCCGGGGGAAACCCGGTGTCGGTAAAGATCTTGAAAGGCTTCGTGATGTAAAGTCCCATCATCTCCCAGTGCCCGGTCATGGTGTCCTTGCCCACGCTGGCCTCATAAAGTCTGGCAAAACGGCCCAGAGGATTCGTCACAGCCATCTCATGGTGCAGAGGATGAAGATTGGCCATACCCAGCCTGACCAGATTGGGAATCGCAAATGTCTTCATCTTTTCATCGATATGTCCCAGAGTATCCGTCCCGGCATCACCATAGTCCGCCGCGTCCGGCATGGCCCCGATTCCCAGGGAATCGATCACGATCACAAAAATCCGACGATATCTACTCATGTCTTCTGCCACACTCCTCTGACTGAAACGCCAAAATAAATCATTTATCTCATATAAAATCCGAATTTACACCCAATCGTCCCTGGCTTCATCAAGTTTCTCTTTCCGTGTCCTTATGGCGTTTCTCCTATGGTTATTCGTTTTTGCCGGACAGGAATTCATGGATCCCTCTGGCACCGGCTCTTCCTGCCTCCATGGCCAGGATTACCGTGGCCGCTCCCGTCACCGCGTCGCCTCCGGCGTAGACGCCTTCCTTGCTGGTCTTGCCGGTGGATTCCTCCGCCACGATGCATTTCCTCCGGTTGGTCTCCAGGCCCTTGGTGGTGCTGGAGATCAGCGGGTTGGGGGAGGTGCCCAGGGACATGATCACCGTGTCCAGCTCCATCTCAAACTCGCTTCCGGGAATGGGAACCGGCCTTCTTCTTCCGGAGGCGTCCGGCTCGCCCAGCTCCATGCGGATACACCGCATACCCCGGACCCAGCCCTTCTCATCGGTCAGAATCTCCGTGGGGTTGGTCAGAAGGTCGAACTGGATGCCCTCCTCCTTGGCGTGATGGACCTCCTCCACTCGGGCGGGAAGCTCCGCTTCGCTTCTTCGGTAGACGATATGGACGTCGGCTCCCAGACGCAGGGCCGTCCTGGCCGCGTCCATGGCCACGTTGCCTCCGCCGACCACCGCCACCTTCTTCCCGGCGGCAATGGGCGTATCGTAATCGTCGCGGAAAGCCTTCATCAGATTGCTTCTGGTCAGGTATTCATTGGCGGAGAACACGCCGTTGGCGTTCTCTCCGGGAATTCCCATGAACATGGGAAGGCCGGCGCCAGAGCCGATAAACACGGCCTCAAAGCCCTCTTCCTCCAGAAGCTCGTCGATGGTCACGGATTTGCCGATGACTACGTCGGTCTCGATCTTTACGCCCAGCTTCTTCACGTTCTCAATCTCAGTCTTTACCACCGTATCCTTAGGAAGACGGAATTCGGGAATCCCGTAGATCAGCACACCGCCCGGTTGGTGCAGAGCCTCGAAAATGGTCACCTCATAGCCCATCTTGGCCAGATCGCCGGCACAGGTCAGTCCGGAAGGTCCGGAACCGATGACCGCCACCTTATGGCCGTTGGTCTTCTCCGGAGCCGCCGGAACAAAACCGTTCTCACGGGACCAGTCGGCCACGAAACGTTCCAGCTTGCCGATGGAGATAGGCTCGCCTTTAACTCCTCGGACGCAGACGCCCTCGCACTGGCTCTCCTGGGGACATACTCTTCCGCAGACTGCCGGCAGAGCTGACGCCTGAGCGATCACTTTGGCCGCCGCCTCAAAATCGCCGTTCTCTACTTCCTTGATAAATCCCGGAATATTGATGGATACGGGGCAGCCGCTCATGCAGCGGGCATTCTTGCATTTCAGGCACCGGGAGGCCTCCGTCATGGCTTCTTCTTTATTATATCCAAGGCACACCTCGTCAAAATTGGCAGCCCTCACCTTGGGGTCCTGTTCACGGACCGGCACTTTCTTCAGCACATCCATCACTTGTCACCTCCGCAATTTCCGCAGCCGCCATGGTGGGTATCGCCCTCCTGAAGCTTCAGAAGCGCTCTCCCCTCCTGGGTCTTATACATCTGCTGCCGTTTCATGGCCTCGTCAAAATTCACCAGATGGCCGTCAAACTCCGGCCCATCCACGCAGGCGAATTTCACCTGATCTCCTACGGTCAGACGGCAGGCGCCGCACATGCCGGTTCCGTCCACCATAATCGGGTTCATGCTGACAATGGTATGGATCCCCAGTTCTTTGGTCAGCAGGCAGACAAATTTCATCATGATCATGGGGCCGATGGCCACGCACACGTCATAATGCTTTCCTTCCTTCTCCACCAGCTCC
>CANQBN010000013.1 GCA_947588855.1 uncultured Lachnospiraceae bacterium | reverse complement strand
CTTTGGTGATATTCAGGGCCATATTGCCTGAGGTATTCATATTGGCGATATAATTCTTCAGCTCTGACACCATACCGCCGTCAGTAGCGCTTTTCAGCTGACCGATGCTGACGGTATTATTGTAGGCAGTCTCAGTCAGCCCGCACATCAGCTCGTCCATAAGAGCGGGGCTGGCGTCCAGCTCTCTGCCCAGGGTTTCATCAATCACGTGCAGTTCTTTTTTGTCTTTGCGGAAGGTCCGCTCGAGCCGGTAAATATGTCCGCCGTGTTCCATTCGAAGAGATCCCTCATAGGTTCCGCTGTTCTCCCAGGGCTCATACTGAGAGTACAGATCCTTTCGCGCGGCTCTACCGCGGGCGGGCTGAAGGCCGAAAAGCATAGAGCGGATAAACGTGTGGATTGTGGATTTTCCGGCTTCATTTTTGCCATAAACAATGTTGATGCCATCCTCAAAGGAGATATCGCAGTCATGAAATTTTCCGAAACCTTTTATCTGAAGTTCGAGGAACCGCATGGATTATCTCCTTTCATCGGTAGTGTGAAGCAGTGCGTTGATACCGTAGTAGAGGGCCTTCTTTTCCACAGGACTCATGTCCGGTTTGTCCAGCGCCCGGATATAAAAGCCTATCATGTCACTGGGATGTTCCGCAAACAGAGCGCTGAAATCATATTGAGGTTCCGATTCGTCCATGATCTCAATGATACGGTATTTGCTTAACAGATGTTCCAGGTCGAATTCCACATCCGGATCCCGCATGCCTCTGATTCTGAACCGGTAAATATTTTCTGTGCCGCGTTTCTTTATGACCTGAGCGATCTTAAGTTCCAGTTCCGCATGGGTCGTATTGGTAGTGATGTTGACTACCAGAGGCACATATTGGGTTTTGCACATGGGGAGAAATTCCAGAGAATCCACCTTATGTGTGACAGGGTTGATCGTTCCCATGTAAACTCCGTGCTCACCGGTCTCCGTCAGGTCGAGAGGTTCCGGAGAACCTGGGAAAGCAGCTTTTTTCTCAGCGATTAATTCGGGCTTATGAATATGCCCTAACGCTGCGTAAGAATAATTGGAAGAGGCAAGCGCGTTTCTGTCAAAGGGCAAATGGGCCGCGTCGCCGCCGTGGATCATCAGAATATGGATTCGTCCGTCAAAGGCCACTTCCAGGTACTTGTCAGGGAGAGAATCCCGGATCTCAGCAGTGTGATAGCTGAAACCGTGAACTTCCACATTGCAGTCGTCAAAGTAGACGCTGGTCATCTCGCCGTCCATGATATAAGTGACATTAGGGCACCAGTTAAAACTCAAAAGAGCTGAACTGCTGCGGATCCTGTCATGATTACCGGCTATGATCACTACATGGACGGAGGGAATGGTAGAGAACAGATAATTCAGTTCCTTCAGGTCTTTCAGAAGAGGCTGCCGGTGAAAAAGATCACCGGAAATAAACAGGAAGTCGGCTTCCTGCCGTCCTGCCAGACTGACAATCTGTGAAAATGTTTCTTTGATGGCCTGAGTTCGTTCCCGGCTCCATGGCTTATCGCCGTCAGGAACCATGCCCCAATGGACATCAGCGGTGTGGATGAATTTCATGGTTTAAATCCTCCCATTTATAACGCGGGACGCCTGCCGGATTCACAGTTTTGCGCCGCTTATCACAATTCGCAGTTTTTAACTGTTCTCGGGAACGGAATGACATCGCGGATGTTGGACATGCCTGTCAGATACATAACGCAGCGCTCAAAGCCCAGGCCGAATCCGGCGTGACGAGTAGAACCGTATTTGCGGAGGTCGAGATAGAACCGGTAATCCTCTTCTTTAAGCCCCAGCTCCTTCATCCGGGCGGTCAGCTTGTCGTAATCGTCTTCACGCTGGCTTCCGCCAATGATCTCGCCGATGCCCGGAACCAGACAGTCCATGGCGGCTACGGTTTTTCCGTCATCATTCAGCTTCATGTAGAATGCTTTGATTTCTTTGGGATAATCGGTGACGAATACCGGGCGTTTAAATACCTGCTCCGTCAGATAGCGCTCATGCTCCGTCTGAAGGTCGCAGCCCCAGGAAACCTTGTAATCGAAGTTATCGTTGTTTTTTTCCAGAAGTTCAATGGCCTCCGTGTATGTCACATGGGCGAATTCGGAATTTACAACTCCATGCAAGCGCTCCAAAAGACCCTTGTCCACAAACTGATTGAAGAAATTCATCTCTTCCGGTGCGTTTTCCAGTACAAAATTGATGATGTATTTCAGCATACTTTCCGCCATGGCCATATTGTCCTGCAAATCCGCAAATGCGATCTCAGGTTCGATCATCCAGAATTCAGCCGCGTGGCGGGTAGTATTGGAGTTCTCTGCCCGGAAGGTAGGACCGAAGGTATAAATGTTGCGGAAGGCCATGGCGTAGGTCTCGCCGTTTAACTGGCCGCTGACCGTCAGGCTGGTGTGTTTCCCGAAGAAATCCTGGGCATAATCTACAGCGCCGTCTTCGGTTCGGGGAAGGTTGTCCAGATCGAGAGTGGTCACCTGGAACATCTCGCCGGCACCTTCGCAGTCGCTGGCCGTGATCAGGGGTGTATGGACGTATACGAAATCCCTTTCCTGGAAATATTTATGAATCGCGTAGGCGATCAGAGAACGGACGCGGAACACAGCCTGGAACGTGTTGGTTCTGGGACGCAGATGGGAGATGGTGCGCAGATATTCAAAACCATGGCGCTTCTTTTGAAGAGGGTAGTCCGGAGCGGAAGTCCCTTCTACGGCAACGGAATCCGCCTGAATCTCAAAAGGCTGTTTGGCTTCCGGAGTGGCTACCAGAGTTCCGGTGACGATAATGGCAGCGCCGACATTCAGTCTGCGGATCTCGTCGTGATTCTCCAGAGTATCGTGATAGACAACCTGCAGCGTCTCAAAATAAGTTCCATCGCTGACCACAATAAAGCCGAAAGCCTTGGAATCCCGGATACTGCGGACCCAGCCTCCGACACTGATATTTTTGTTGTAATAGTTTTCGCGGTTGCGGTATAATTCTCTTACAGTCGTTAAATTCATAATGCGGAACACTCCTTGTCTAAAATTACCATAAAATTGTTTGATTGTATTATACTTTATTTTTATTTACGATTCAAGGTCTATGCCGCAGTAAGAAAATAAAATATTTTATTCACTATTCCAAAAAGATGTGTTATAATATATCCGTTGAAGTTTAACAAGCAGCAGGGGGTACTGGCATGGTTAAGAAAGAAATGATTGCTATGCTGCTGGCAGGCGGTCAGGGGAGCCGTCTGGGGGTGCTGACTCAGAAGGTTGCAAAGCCGGCTGTGTCCTTTGGCGGCAAATACAGGATCATTGATTTTCCTTTAAGCAACTGCATTAATTCCGGTATCGATACGGTAGGTGTGCTGACGCAGTATCAGCCTCTTCGGCTGAACTCCCATATCGGAATCGGAATCCCGTGGGATCTTGACCGGAACGTAGGCGGCGTTACCATACTTCCGCCATATGAGAAGAGCAGAGGAAGCGACTGGTATACCGGTACTGCCAATGCAATTTTCCAGAATCTGGAATATATGGAATCTTATAACCCTGAATATGTTCTGATTCTGTCAGGAGACCATATATATAAAATGGATTATGAGGTTATGCTGAACTACCATAAGGCGAACGGTGCTGATGTGACTATAGCGGCCATGCCGGTGCCTTATGAGGAAGCCGGTCGGTTCGGCATATTGATTACGGATGATACAAACCGGATTGTGGATTTTGAGGAGAAGCCGGAACATCCCAGAAGCAATCTTGCTTCCATGGGGATCTACATTTTCAACTGGAAGGTGCTCAGGGAGGCGCTGGTCGCCTTGTCGGAAGTGCCGGGCTGCGATTTCGGAAAGCATATCATTCCGTACTGCCACGAGAGAAGGCAGAGGATTTTCGCGTATGAATACAACGGCTACTGGAAGGACGTAGGTACCCTGAGTTCTTACTGGGAAGCCAATATGGAACTGATCGATATCATTCCGGAATTCAATCTTTATGAGGAATACTGGAAGATTTATACCAAGAGCGATATGATTCCTCCCCAGTTTATTTCCGCGGATGCGGTAGTGGAGCGGAGTATTATCGGCGAAGGCACAGAAGTTTATGGACAGGTCATCAATTCTGTCATTGGCGCCGGAGTTATGGTCGGAGCAGGAGCGGTGGTCCGGGATTCTATCATCATGCGGGGAAGCGCCATAGGACAGGGAAGCATACTGGACAAGGCCATTGTTGCTGAAGATGTAGTGATCGGAAAGAACGTGCGTATAGGCTCCGGCGAATATGCTCCCAGCAGACTTGATCCGAAGGTATACCAGGCGGATATCGTGACCATCGGCGAGCGGAGCCGGATTCCTGACGGCGTATCCATTGGAAAGAATACGGCTATATCCGGCACGACGGATCCGGAGGATTATCCGGAAGGCCGGCTGCCTGCAGGAGAGTACATTATGAAGGCAGGTGGTGTGTCATGAGAGCGATAGGTATCGTGCTGGCAGGCGGAAACAGCAAGCGGATGAGAGAGCTGTCCAACAAGAGGGCCATAGCGGCCATGCCTGTGGCGGGGAGCTACCGGAGTATTGATTTCGTGCTGAGCAATATGTCCAATTCCCGCATACCCAGCGTGGCGGTGTTTACACAGTATAATTCCCGCTCTCTGAACGAGCACCTGAACTCTTCCAAGTGGTGGGATTTCGGAAGAAAACAGGGCGGATTGTATGTGCTGACGCCCACGATCACGGCGGATAATAACGACTGGTACCGGGGAACCGCGGATGCCCTGTACCAGAATCTGGATTTCCTGAGGAACAGCCATGAACCGTATGTGGTTCTGGCATCCGGCGATGGTATTTACAAGCTTGATTATAATAAAGTGCTTGAATATCACGTGGAGAAAAAAGCGGATATTACCGTGGTGTGCAAGACCATGCCGCCGGAGGAGGATGTGACCCGGTTCGGCGTGGTGAGGACGGACTGGGACGGACGTATCATAGACTTTCAGGAGAAGCCGGTGCTGGCTGAGTCCAATACCATTTCCTGCGGAATTTATGTGATCCGCCGGAGACAGCTGATCGAGCTGATTGAGCGGAGTGCTCAGGAAGACCGGTATGATTTTGTTAAGGATATCCTGGTCCGTTACAAAAACCTGAAAAGGATTTATGCTTATGAACTGGATACTTACTGGAGCAACATCGCTTCCGTAGAGTCTTACTATAAAACTAACATGGATTTTTTGAAACCGGAGGTGAGAAATTACTTCTTCCGCGAATATCCGGAGATTTACACCAAGGTAGGCGATATGCCGCCGGCCAAGTATAATCCCGGTGCCAGAGTGAAGAACAGTCTGGTATCCAGCGGCAATATTATCAATGGATTGGTGGAGAATTCGGTTCTTTTCCGTCAGGCATATATTGGTAATAATTGTGTGATCAAGAATTCTATCATTCTCAACGACGTGTATATTGGGGATAATACCGTCATTGAGAACTGCATCGTAGAAAGCCGTGACACGATTCGGGCAAATACAACTTACATCGGTACTCCTGACAACATAAGAATCGTCGTTGAGAAGAACGAGCGGTACACTCTATAGGGATGATAGAAGGGGACACATGCAGTATCGTGTCCCACCTGTGGAGAATATCTCGCAGGAATTTATGAAATGAGAGAGGAGTACAGTATGCAGATCACAGACGTAAGAGTCAGACGAATCGATAAGGAGGGGAAAATGAAGGCCATCGTATCGATCACGCTTGATGACGAGTTTGTCATTCATGACATTAAAGTCATCGAAGGTGAGAAGGGGCTCTTCATAGCGATGCCAAGCCGCAAGACAGCGGACGGTGAGTACCGTGATATCGCGCATCCTATCAATTCAGCGACCAGAGATATGATTCAGCGTGTGATTCTGGATAAATATGAGACAACAGAGACTGACAGCGACGGAATATTCGGAAACACAGTATAGATGCGTATTTGACATATCCAGCAACATGGGAGTCTATAGGGTAGACGTGTGACGCCGGACACGAGCCTGGGAAACGGCTTTCCCCAGGGGTTGTGGACCGGCGTTTTGCGTGTCAGATTTCTATACAGCATAAGGAGACGTGGATAGATGTATATTATAGTAGGCCTGGGCAATCCGGGACGGCAGTATGAGCATACAAGACATAATGTGGGTTTTGAGGTGGTTGACCGGCTGGCAGATCGCCTGGGAATCAGCGTGAGTGAAAAAAAGCATAAGGCTCTCTGCGGGAAGGGAATTCTAGAGGGGCAAAAGGTAGTTCTGGTAAAGCCCCAGACCTTTATGAATCTCAGCGGCGAAAGCGTCCGAAGCGCTGCGGATTTTTATAAACCGGAGCAGGACCATGTGATTATCATATATGACGATGTAAGTCTGGATCCCGGGCAGCTGAGGATACGGGCAAAAGGAAGCGCCGGCGGTCATAACGGAATCAAGAATATTATCGCTCAGCTGGGGACCCAGGAGTTTCCCAGAGTGAAGGTGGGCATAGGGGAAAAGCCGGACAAAATGGACCTGGCTGATTATGTGCTGAGCCATTTTTCTCAGGGAGAATGGAAGCAGATGGAAAATGCTTTCGAAGAGGCGGCGGATGCTGTGACCGTCATGGTAAGTCAGGGAATTGAAACAGCCATGAATCGGTTTAATAAAAAGAAGACGATTGCATTCGCAGATGGAGAAGAAAACGTTTATGAGCAGAGTGTTTGCCAATCCGTTGACAGAACTGGCGGAGTATGAGGAACTGAACAGAGACCTGAATAGAGGAAAAGGACCGCTTCAGATTAGCGGCTGTATGGATTCTCAGAGGGTTCATCTCATGTATGAGGCAGGGGAATCTCTGCCCTGGAAACTGGTTGTCACCTATGATGATTCCAGAGCGAAGGAGATTTATGATGATTTTCGGTGTTTTACAGATCGGGTATGGCTGTATCCGGCGAAGGATCTCCTTTTTTACAATGCGGATATTCATGGCAATCTCATAACCAGACAGCGGATGCAGGTGCTGCGGCATTTGCTGGAGGATGACAGCGGTGTTGTGGTTACTACGCTGGACGGACTTATGGATCGTCTCCTGCCGCTTGATATGATAAGCGGGCAGATTATTGAGATTTCTCAGGGAGAAATCGTTAATATGGAAGAGCTGACCAAAAAACTGACCGCTCTGGGATACGAGCGCATGGCTCAGGTGGACGGCATGGGACAGTTTTCTGTCAGAGGAGGAATTCTGGATATTTTTCCTTTGACGGAAGAACTGCCGGTTCGAATTGAACTGTGGGATGATGAGGTGGATTCCCTTCGAAGCTTTGATGTAGAGAGCCAGAGGTCTGTAGAACAGCTTGACCGGGCCGTTATCTATCCGGTTACTGAACTGGTGCTGACCGAAGAACAGATCGCGGATGGTCTTGCCCGGATTGAGAAATCTGCCGGACAGTATGAAAAGAAGCTGCGGGAGCAATTTAAAACGGAGGAGGCTTATCGTATTTCTTCGGTTGTGGGGGATGTTAAGGAACGGCTTGAGTATGGCCTAAACGCCGGAGGTCTGGATGGATTTCTCACTTGTTTTTGCCGTGAGACGGTTTCTTTTCTTCAGTATTTTCCCAAGGATTACACAGCGATATTTCTTGACGAGCCTGCAAGGCTCAAAGAAAAGGGAGAAACTGTAGAGTTGGAATTCAGAGAAAGTATGGTTCACCGTCTGGAGAAGGGATACCTTCTTCCGGAACAGACAGAACTTTTGTACTCAGCAGGGGAGGCTGTAGCGGGAATCCTTACGGCACATACGCTTATGCTGACCGGGCTGAAACAGAAGACGGCCGGGATGCCGGCGCGCAGAAGATTCTCTCTCAGCGCCAAGAATGTCAATTCCTATCAGAACAGCTTTGATATGCTGATTAAGGACCTGAAGCGGTGGAAGAAGGATAAATTCCGGGTCGTTCTGCTTTCGGGATCCCATACCAGGGCCAGCCGCCTGGCAGGAGATCTGAGGGACTATGAGCTGAACGCATTCTGCACAGATGAACCGGATAAAAACGTTCAGCCTGGGGAAATTCTTGTGACTTACGGAAATCTCCACCGCGGATTCGAGTATCCTCAGATTAAATTTGTAGTTATTACCGAAGGAGACATGTTTGGCGCGGCCAGAAAGAAAAAGAGGAGGAAAAAGGCTTCTTATGAAGGTCAGAAGATTCAAAGCTTTTCTGAACTGTCGCCGGGAGACTATGTGGTCCATGAAGAACATGGCCTTGGAATTTACCGTGGTATTGAGAAGATAGAGCAGGATAAGGCAGTTAAAGATTATCTGAAAATAGAATATGCAGACGGAGGCAATCTGTATCTGCCTGCCACCCGGTTGGAAGCGGTCCAGAAATATGCCGGTTCAGAGGCCAGGGCACCGAAGCTGAACCGGCTTGGAGGCGAACAGTGGAAAAAAACCAGAGACCGGGTGAAAAGCGCGGTTAAAGATATTGCGAAGGACCTGGTAGAGCTTTATGCAGTCCGTCAGTCCGCTGAAGGGTATCAGTATGGAAGCGACACGGTCTGGCAAAGGGAATTCGAGGAATTGTTCCCTTATGAAGAAACGGAAGATCAGGCAGATGCCATCGAGGCTACCAAGAGGGACATGGAGAGCAGGAAGATCATGGACCGTCTGATCTGCGGGGACGTGGGCTACGGAAAGACGGAGATTGCTCTGAGAGCCGCGTTTAAGGCTGTGCAGGACAGCAAGCAGGTGGCATATCTGGTGCCGACTACCATACTGGCTCAGCAGCATTATAATACCTTCGTTCAGAGAATGAAGGATTTTCCTGTCAGGGTAGATCTTTTATCCAGATTCCGGACTGCGGCGGAGCAAAAAAAGACCCTGGAAGATTTAAAAAAAGGACTGGTCGATATCGTGATCGGCACCCATCGGATTCTTTCCAAGGATGTACAGTTCAGGGATCTGGGACTGCTGGTTATTGATGAAGAGCAGCGATTCGGCGTGGCTCATAAGGAAAAGATTAAAAAGCTCAGAGAAAATGTGGATGTGCTCACGCTGACGGCGACGCCCATTCCCAGGACGCTTCATATGAGTCTGGCCGGAATTCGTGACATGAGTGTTTTGGAGGAGCCGCCTGTAGACCGCGTTCCGATTCAGACTTATGTCATGGAATATAATGATGAGATGGTGCGGGAGGCTATACGCAGGGAGATGGCCAGGGACGGACAGGTATACTACGTATATAACAGGGTCCAGGATATCGCTGATGTGGCCGCGCGGATATCTCAGCTGATTCCGGACGCTGTGGTTGTGTACGCTCATGGACAGATGAAGGAGCGGCAGCTGGAACAGATTATGTTGGATTTCGTAAACGGAGACATCGATGTGCTGGTTTCTACCACCATTATCGAGACGGGACTGGACATTCCCAATGTGAATACCATCATCATACAGGATGCGGACCGGATGGGACTTGCCCAGTTGTATCAGCTCCGCGGCAGGGTAGGGCGTTCCAGCAGAACCGCTTATGCGTTTCTGATGTATCGGCGGGATAAAATACTGAAGGAGGAGGCGGAAAAACGTCTGAAGGCTATTCGGGATTTTACGGAGCTTGGTTCCGGAATCCGTATCGCGATGCGCGACCTGGAAATTCGCGGCGCCGGCAATGTACTGGGGGCTGAACAGCATGGTCATATGGAAGCAGTAGGATATGATCTGTATTGCAAGCTGCTGAATCAGGCGGTGCGCGCCCTTAAGGGTCAGAGGACAGAAAGGGAGGATTTCAATACCGCGGTAGAATGTGATATTGATGCTTACATTCCCTCTTCGTATATTAAGAATGAATATCAAAAGCTGGATATATATAAAAGAATTTCCGCCATCGAGAATGAAGAAGAATCTATGGATATGCAGGATGAACTGATAGACAGATTCGGCGATATTCCGAAGCCGGTTGAGAATCTTCTTCAGGTGGCACAGTTAAAATCCATGGGTCATAAGGCCTATGTGACGGAAATGGACATTAACCGGCAGGAGATTCGTCTGATGATGTTCCCTCAGGCCAGGCTGGATACTCTGCGGATTCCGGCGCTGGTGCAGGAATATGGGGGCAGGCTTAAGATGCTTCCAGGCGAGACTCCGGGATTCATCTATCAGGAGAGGGGAAATAAAGGCGGCGATGTTCGGGACATGATGAAAAAAACTGAAGAGTTATTAAAAAAACTGGGAGAGCTGAGCGAAAAGGGACCGGAAGAAAGCGGCCTGCCCGGATAAACGGTATTTTTATCCAATCTGTTTTGCGCACAGGCTGAAGTATAAATTCCCCCATTTTACAGATAATACATCTACAGCATAATACATGTTATTAATAACAAAGAGAATGTAAAATGGAGGAAAAAGATATGAAAGCTACAGGAATAGTAAGAAGAATTGACGATCTGGGCCGGGTGGTTATTCCCAAGGAGATTCGAAGAACTCTCAGACTGCGTGAAGGGACGCCTCTGGAGATCTTCACCGACAGAGAAGGAGAGATCATTCTCAAAAAGTATTCGCCTATGGTGGAGCTGACTTCCTTTGCCGTTCAGTATGCCGAAGCCATGGCGCAGGCTACGGGACTTATGGTTTGTATAACAGACAGAGATCAGGTAATTGCCGTGTCAGGCGGACCTAAAAAAGATTTGCTTCAGAAACCGGTCAGCAGGCAGCTGGAACATGCGGTTAATGAGAGGGAATCCGTTATTGCGGCCAGAGACGATAAAAATTTTTTCTTTATGACGTCTGAGGAGATGGAAGGCGTGACAGCGATGGCTATGGCTCCGATTATCTGCGAGGGAGATGCGATCGGAAGTGTGGCTCTTCTCAGCCGTGATCCCAAGATAAAGCTGGGTGAACCGGAGATGAAGATGGTGTCTACGGCGGCAGGCTTTTTGGGAAGACAGATGGAAAGTTGAGGCGCGGAAACAAAATGGTTTTGATAAGGCTTCCCGGAATCCTGCCGGTTTTGGGGAAGCCTTTTTTCGTACAGCTGAGAAATATGGCGGCGGAGACAGGAGAAAATGGCAGGAAAGTAAGGCGCAAGTACCGAAAAACACTGAAAAACCTTGACAAAGCTTGATAAAAAGGATATAAATGATATGGTATGATAGTGCCGGATAGCGGCGCTGTAGAGAAAAGCAATATTTAGGAGGAAAATATCAATGAACAAGAACGACTTAATTGCAGCTGTAGCTGAAAAGGCAGAGCTTTCCAAAAAAGATGCTGAGAAAGCGCTGAAGGCGTTTACCGAGACTGTTGCGGAAGAACTGGCTAAGGGTGAGAAGGTTCAGATTGTTGGATTTGGTACGTTTGAGGCCAGCAAGAGAGAGGCCAGAGAGGGAAGAAATCCGCATACGAACGAGCCCATCAAGATTGCGGCTTCCAAGGCTCCTAAGTTCAAAGCAGGAAAAGCGCTGAAGGATGCTGTTAATAAATAATATTTATGAGATTGGATAAGTTTCTGAAGGTGTCGCGCCTGATTAAGCGCAGGACAGTGGCTAATGAGGCCTGTGACGGAGGAAGAGTTCTGGTCAATGGCAAACAGGCCAAAGCATCGCAGAATGTAAAGTGCGGTGATATTATCGAGATACAGTTTGGAACGAATTCGGTGAAAGCGGAAGTTTTGAGTGTAGCGGAGACAGTAAAGAAGGATGAAGCCAGAGAACTGTATCGGTATGTTTGAGCATAAATAGGAAGCCTCTGCCATATATTGGAATTATGAATTTCAGTATATGACGGAGGCTTTTACATGGATGAAAGGACAGGTGCGGTCAGTCACAGGCTGATCTTTGTCAACCGCCAGTCAGGAAGTCTGACGGGCGTCCAGGATGTGGTTTCCTTTGATGAAAGCCAGGTCATTCTGGATACGGATATGGGTCTTTTGACTATTAAGGGGAAAGAGCTGCATATCAACCGGCTTACTCTTGAAAAGGGAGAAGTGGACATGACGGGAACGGTGGACAGCCTGACGTATTCTTCCAATGACAGCTACCGTAAGTCCGAAGAATCCCTTTTTGCGCGTTTGTTTAAATAAGCAGCTATGAGCCGGACTATTTTTTATGAACTCAGGCTGGCCGCGTCCGGTATTCTGACCGGAATCGGACTCATGATGGTGTACGACCTGCTCAGAATTTTTCGGATGTTCTGTCCGCATAATTATTTTGTTATAAGCATAGAAGACTTTTTTTACTGGATTTATTCTGCCCTCTTGACATTCAGTCTGCTGTACGAGCAGACGGATGGAGTTCTGCGGGGGTATGTGATCGGGAGTATTCTGTTGGGTATGGCGGTTTATCGGCGGACAGCAGGCTCCATTTTATTAAAATACTTGAAAAAAGTACGGGAATCTATTAGAATAAAGACTAAGAAACGCGAACACGTACGGAAAAGGTTGGGAGATGAGGAATACGAGAGGGGCCAGAAGGAAAAAACAGGGACATGCCGGAAATAGACTGGCGCTGGTGGGAATCACGTTTGTGGTAGTTAGTCTGGCTGTCGCCATCAATGTCCGCAAATCCTCGTTGGAGACGAAGAATCATGAATATCAGGTCCGCCAGGAGATTCTCAGCCGCCAGGTGGAAGCGGAAGAGAAGAGAGCGGAGGAGTTGGAGGAGCGGAGAATTTTTGTCCAGACTAAGCAGTATATAGAACAGGTAGCAAAAGAAAAACTGGGGCTTGTAAATCCTGATGAGATTCTTTTAAAGCCGGCAGAGTAATTTTTGTCGAAGATTTTTTGGAACCGGCATCCGGAATTTGACAAATATTTCCCTTTTGACTGTGTATAATGCAAATGAAATTTGCAGAGTGCCGGGTCGGGAGGGATTTTTGTGTTTGAACGGCTGAAAAAGCAGAGAAGCTATGAAGATATGTCGGATATCCACGTGTATACGGCAAAAAAATTAAGTGACATGGCTGGATCTTTGGAAAGACTGGCCAGAACTTTTCGTGAAGAGGATATGGTCGTCGGAAGTCTCAGCAGGGAAGACGGATTGATGGCTATGCAGACGGCGGCCGCCGTAGTCTGCGGGGATTGCCGCGGATGCTGCTTCCATCCGGATGATTCCGGCGATGAAAATTACTATTTGTATTATCTTTTGAGGTCCTTTGAGCAGAAAGGATGTCTGGATTGCGGGGACATGCCCAGATTGTTCCAGGAAACATGCAGAAGACAGGAGGAATATGTGGGCCATCTGAACCGCAATCTGGGAAGAGCTACGATGAATCTGAATTGGAAGAACCGTTTTCTGGAAAGCAGGGATGTGATTATTACCCAGTTCCGGGAATTGGCTGTGATTCTGGAAGAGTTTTCCCGGCAGATCGGGCAGGCGGAAGATGTGACAAAACATGAAGAGGCCAGGGTCCATAGATATTTTCAGAAGAACCATATGGAGATCAGCCGGATGCTGATTCTTCGTTACGCGGAAGAAAGAAGAGAGGCGTTCTTAACCGTAAGGACGACAAATGGCAGATGCGTGACATCTAAGGATGCGGCTGATTGTCTGGGACATGTTGTGGAAGGCCCCGGATGGGTTGTGGCGCAGGATTCGAGGAGTATTGTCAGCCGGCAGTTTTCTACGATACGTTTTCTGGAAAACGGGAGTTACCAGATGATTTGCGGATTCGCGCGCAGACCTAAAAATGGAGAGGCTGTATCTGGGGACAACTTCACGTTCAACTGTGTCATGCCTGGACATGTAATTATGTGCCTGTCTGACGGAATGGGAAGCGGAGGACAGGCGGACGGCGAAAGCCGCCGTGTTATTGAACTGATTGAGCAGCTGCTGACGGCTGGCTATGCGCCCAGGTCGGCTTTGAAGATGGTGAACGCGGTCCTCCTGCTTATGGGGGAGGAACAACATCCGGCGACTATTGACCTGTGCTGTGTAAACCTGTATTCAGGAGTTTTGGAAGCCATGAAGCTGGGTGCTCCGGCAGCTTTTGTGTCGGGGGATTCGGGAGTGGAGATCATTCAGGCCTGCGCGGCGCCGGCAGGTATTCTGAATCCGGTAGAGCCTGAGATACTGTCGTGGAAGCTGTGGGAGAATGACAGGATAGTTATGGTCAGCGACGGTGTTCTGGACTCTTTGCCGGGGGATGATAAGGAGCGGACCATGAAAGAGTATCTGGAAGGGACCGAACGGAGAAATCCGCAGGTTATGGCTGAGGCAATACTGGGATTTGCCGCTGAGAATTCGAAGGAATTTCGGGACGATATGACCGTGCTGGTGGCGGGAATCTGGAAACGGCAGAAAAGAAGATTGCAATAAAACGTGAATCCGTATATAGTATAGATACATAAGAAAAGGTGGAACGCATATGCTGAAACGCGTAGCGGCGTATATAAGAAAATATAATATGCTGGAAACAGGGAGCCGCGTTGTGATTGGTCTGTCGGGCGGGCCGGATTCGGTCTGCCTGTTTCATGTGCTGTCTCAGCTTCGGGCAGAGTTTGAACTGGATATCCTGGCGGTTCACGTTCACCACGGCCTCAGGGGGGATGAAGCGGATCGGGACGCGGAATTTGTGAAGCGGTTTTCGGCCGAGTACGAGGCGCCTAGTGTTATAGTTTATGTAAATGTGCCCGCCTATGCGGCAGAGCATGGAGTATCCGAAGAGGAAGCCGGCCGGATCCTCCGCTATCAGGCACTGAGACGCCAGGCATCAAAATGGGGAGGCGGTAATGTCCGCGTTGCGGTGGGCCATCAGATGGAAGATCAGGCAGAAACGATCCTTCACAATCTTTTTCGCGGCAGTTCATTGAAGGGGCTTGCCGGTATGTCGCCTGTCAGCGGGGATATTATACGTCCGCTTCTCTGTGTCAGCAGGCAGGAGATCAGAGATTATCTGAAGCGGAACGGTCTGAGCTTTTGCGTGGATTCTACGAACGAGACTTCTGCTTATACCAGAAACCGCATACGCCGGATGCTTTCGCAGGTCTGCGGCGAAGTCAATGCCGGGGCGGTAAAGCACATTCTGGCAGCAGGAGAAAAGATAGCTCTGGCGGACGAATATTTCGGGAATATGGCAGACGCGCTTTGGGAAGAACAAGGAACAGAGGATAAAGGAAGACGCTGCGGAATGAAAGTCTCGGTTTTGCGAGATCAGCCGGATATTGTAGCGGGATACCTGGTTATGAAGATGCTGCGTGTTATGACCGGTTCCGCTAAAGATATTACGTCAGCGCATGTGGAGCAGATATGTATGCTGGCGGACGGAAGAACCGGGAGAACGGTCAGCCTTCCCTACGGTCTGCGCGCGCTGCGGGAATATGATATGCTGTGGCTGGAAAGGGACCGGGAGGCGGCAAATAATGATTTTGCGGAGGAGAATTTTTCATTTTCTCATTTTCCGTACAAAAAAAACCAGGAAATACCACAAAAAAAGTATACGAAATGGTTTGATTATGATAAAATAAAAAGCGCGTTGTCCGTAAGAACCCGTCAGGCCGGAGATTATATTACTCTGAAGGACGGCGGACATAAGACTGTGAAGTCGTTTATGATAGACGAGAAAATACCGCGGCAGCAGCGAGACAAAATTCTTCTTCTGACAGAAGGAAATCATGTATTGTGGATTGTCGGGTATCGAATCAGTGAATATTATAAAATAACAGATGAAACAAAAGAAATTCTGCAGGTGCAGACAGGAGGAGAAGAACATGGCAGAGAAGATTCGGGAGTTGTTATCTGAAGAAGAGGTGAATACAAGAATCAGCCAGATTGCGGCTGAAATCAGCAGAGATTATCAGGGCAGGGAGATACATTTGATTTGTGTTCTGAAGGGGGGAGTTTTCTTCACCTGTGAGCTGGCGAAGAGAATCACGATACCGGTATCTCTGGATTTTATGTCCGTGTCAAGTTACGGTTCGGGCACAGAATCCAGCGGAGTTGTCCGTATTGTCAAGGATCTGGATGAGCCGTTGGAGGGAAAGAATGTTTTAATTGTAGAGGATATTATCGATTCAGGAAGAACACTGGCTTATCTCATTGACATTCTTCAGAAGAGAGGCCCTGCAAGCATTCGTCTGTGCACGCTTCTCGATAAGCCTGAACGCAGGGTGAAGAAGCAGGTTAAAGTGGACTATACATGTTTTTCTATTCCAGATGAGTTTGTAGTGGGCTACGGGCTGGATTATGACCAGAAATATCGTAACCTGCCGTATATCGGGGTAGTTGAATTTTAAGGAGGCAAGCGGATTTGAGAAGACAACAAACCATGGGCAGCGGTCTGGGGATTATTTTAGTCGCGCTGATTATTTTATTTCTGGCGAGTACTCTGACCGGGTCGGGACAGGATGAAATATTAACCCATAAGGCATATATGGAAGAGGTGGCGGCAGGCAATGTGGAACTTGTCATTATATCGCCTAACCAGGAAACACCTACGGGACAGCTGACCCTGACAATGAAGGACGGAACACGTCAGCAGATGTATGTGTCCAACGTGGAGGCCGAACAGGACTATCTGACGGCACAGAATGTGGAATACACGGTACAGGACGTGCCGCATGATAACTACTGGCTGACATTTTTGCTCCCGGTCATCGTGTCCGGCGGAATTATGATCGTTTTCATGATGTTTATGAATTCCAGGGCCGCTGCCGGAGGCGGAGGAGCAAACGCGAGAATGATGAACTTCGGCAAGAGCCGGGCGAAGATGGCTCAGGATGCCGGGAAGTTTAATTTCACGAAGGTGGCGGGTCTCAGAGAGGAGAAAGAGGATTTAGAGGAACTGGTGGACTTTTTGAGAAATCCGCAGAAGTATACGTCTGTCGGCGCGAGAATTCCTAAAGGCGTGTTGCTGGTGGGTCCTCCCGGAACCGGTAAGACGCTTCTTGCCAAGGCGGTTGCCGGAGAGTCTGGAGTACCGTTTTTCAGCATATCCGGGTCTGATTTTGTGGAGATGTTTGTAGGCGTAGGAGCTTCGCGTGTTCGCGATTTGTTTGAAGAGGCCAAAAAGAATGCTCCCTGCATCGTATTTATCGATGAGATTGACGCTGTAGCCAGGCAGAGAGGAACCGGTTTGGGCGGCGGACATGACGAGAGAGAGCAGACGTTAAATCAGCTTCTGGTAGAGATGGATGGGTTCGGTGTTAACGAGGGCATTATCGTCATGGCAGCAACCAACAGGGTTGATATTCTGGATCCTGCGATTCTGCGTCCCGGCCGGTTTGACCGCAAGATCGCTGTGGGACGTCCTGATGTGGAGGGCCGCAAAGAGATTCTTAAGGTTCATGCCCAGGATAAGCCGCTGGGTGAAGACGTGGATTTGGAGAGAGTGGCGCGGACAACAGCCGGTTTTACAGGAGCAGATCTGGAGAATCTGTTAAATGAAGCGGCAATTCTGGCAGCCAGAGAGAACAGGAAATATATTATGCAGTCGGATATCGACCGTTCTTTCATTAAGGTGGGAATCGGAGCAGAAAAACACAGCCGCGTTATTTCTGAGAAAGAGAAACGGATTACGGCTTATCATGAGACCGGTCACGCTATCCTGTTCCATCTGCTTCCGGATGTAGGCCCAGTGCATACGATTTCTATTATTCCCACAGGTATGGGGGCGGCCGGTTACACTATGCCGCTGCCCGAGAAGGATGAAATGTTTAATACCAGAGGCAAGATGTTGCAGAATATTATGGTATATCTGGGAGGACGTATTGCGGAAGAACTGGTATTTGACGATATCACTACCGGAGCGTCTCAGGATATCAAGCAGGCTACGGCTCTGGCAAGAGCTATGGTAGTGAAATACGGAATGTCCGAGAAGGTAGGCACTATCAATTATGAAACCGACAGTGAAGAAGTTTTCATCGGAAGAGAATTGGGACATTCTAAAAATTACGGCGAACAGGTGACGACGGTTATCGATAATGAAGTGAAGAGAATCATTGACGAGTGCTATGGAAAGGCAAAGGCCATCATTGGAGAGCACATGGATGTCCTTCATAAGTGCACGGCACTGCTTATCGAAAAAGAAAAAATCGGCCAGGAAGAGTTTGAGCAGCTATTTGTCTAAAAGGGGTCAATAATGGACGATTTGCACAAAAAACTGACAAATCTTTTGTGAAGTTTGTGAAGGCTATCCCTTTTCAAAATATCGAAATCATGCTAGTATAATCACGTACCCCCCAATACATTATATAGTTTTTGCTACACCCCATAAGAAACGAAATACCTTCTCCTGAAAGAGCCGGTTACCCCACCGGCTCTTTCGCTGTCCAAAAATCCGCGGCGTTTTTAAAATTTCCCCAAGTTCTCTCTTGTATATTTCCATGGAATCAGATAGAATATAGTATCGAAAAAGAAGCGGGAGCATATTTGGTGACAGGAAGGACTGACATAATGGACAGAAGGGCGCTTTTCACCGATTCCACCCAGGAATTTCGGATACCGATGGAGGTCAACACCGGCGATATGGTGACGTTTCGGTTCCGGACCGGGAAAAATGATGTGGATGACGTCTATTTTGCAGAGGAGCACGAGGAAGAGAAGAAAATGAATAAGGCCGAATCGGACGGCCTGTTTGATTATTATGAATATCAGATGAAGGTGCCGGATTATCCGGTTTATTACCGTTTTCATGTGGTACATGGCGATGATCATTGCTACTATAATCGCCTGGGAGCGGATAAGGACGGAAAATGGTATTTTGATTTCTGCCTTATGCCGGGATTTTTTACGCCGGAATGGGCAAAGGGAGCGATCATGTACCAGATTTTTGTGGACCGGTTCTGCCGCGGCGACGTTTCCACCGATGTGGTGGATCAGGAGTATATCTATCTGGGAAAACCGGTGACCCATGTGAAGGACTGGTATGAATATCCGGCAGCCATGGATGTGGATCGGTTTTACGGAGGAGATCTGCAGGGCGTGTGGGATAAGCTGGACTACATCCGCAGCCTGGGGGTGGAAGTCATCTATTTTAATCCCCTCTTTGTATCTCCGTCCAATCACAAATACGATACTCAGGATTACGACTATATCGATCCTCATTTCGGAAAGATCCCTAAGGACGGCGGGGAGACGGTGAGCTGGGATGCGGCAGATAATCGGAATGCTTCCAAATATCGTATCCGCACTACGGACCGGGAAAATCTGGAGGCCAGCAACCGCTTTTTCGCGGATCTGGTAGCGGAGATTCACCGTCGGGGCATGCGGGTCATTATCGACGGCGTATTTAATCACTGCGGTTCCTTCAACAAATGGCTGGACAGAGAGGGAATCTATGAACAGTCAGAGGGCTATGAGCCGGGGGCATATGTGTCCAAGGACAGTCCTTACAGGAAATTTTTCCGATTTAAAGATGAGAACGGCTGGCCCTACAATAAGAGCTATGAGGGCTGGTGGGATTATGAGACGCTGCCTAAGCTGAACTATGAAGAATCCCCGGAGCTGTATCAGTACATTATGGAGATCGGACGCAAATGGGTGTCCCCGCCCTACAATGTGGACGGATGGAGGCTGGATGTGGCGGCAGATCTGGGCCACAGCAGCCAGTTTAATCATCAGTTCTGGAAGGATTTCCGGAAAGCGGTCAAATCGGCTAACCCGGAGGCGGTGATTCTGGCGGAGCATTACGGTAATCCGGCGCCATGGCTGGAGGGCGATGAGTGGGATACCATCATGAATTACGACGCCTTTATGGAACCGCTGACATGGTTCCTGACCGGCATGGAAAAGCACAGCGATGAGTATAATCCTAATCTGTTCGGTGACGGTGAGGCATTCTTCCGGTCCATGAATTACTATATGTGCCGCATGCAGGAGACATCCATTCTCACGTCCATGAACGAATTGTCCAATCACGATCATTCACGGTTTATGACGCGGACCAACCGGACCAACGGCCGGATCGGAACGTCAGGGCCGGAAGCTGCGGAGCGCAATATTCACCCCGGAGTCTTTCGGGAAGCGGTCATGGTTCAGATGACCTGGCCGGGAGCGCCTACCATCTATTACGGAGATGAGACCGGACTTTGCGGCTGGACGGACCCGGACAGCAGGCGGACCTACCCCTGGGGCCGGGAGAATCAGGAGATGATCGAGTTCCACCGTTACATGACGCGGCTTCACCGGACCAATCCGGCTTTGCGGAGAGGTTCGCTGAAGGAGCTTGTGGCGGACCGCCAGGTGATTGCTTACGGGCGGTTTACCGGCAAAAACCGCTGTGTGGTAGCGATCAACAACAGCGCCGGACCTCAGACGATTTCCCTTCCGGTGTGGCAGATTGGGATTCGTGATACGGACCGTCTGACCCGGGTTATGCTGACATCGGAGAAGGATTACAATGTGGGAGCGCTGGATTATCCGGTAGAGGACGGCTGCGTGAAGCTGGAGCTGGGAGGCAACAGTTCCATCCTGCTGGTTTCCGAGGCCGCCGGCTGAGCTCATGCTAAAAGATTTTCATTATTTGGATAAAATTTTTTGAAAAAGAATAATAAAGCGCAAAAAAGACAGAAAAAAAGATGCTCTGAGACTTGACATTTTCCAGTTCGGGAGGGTATAATAAAAATCGGCAGTTATTTATTAACAATCAACCGACACGAAAAGGAGGAGGTACTATGAAAAAACTGACTGCAGTTGCCATGTCATTTATCATGGCGGCGAGTCTTGTGGGCTGCGGAAGCGGCGGAAGCAGCAGCGGCAGCAGCGCCACAGAAGCGGAAAAAACCACAGCAGCAGCGGAAACAGCAGAAGCCGCAGGCGAGACAGAGGCGGCGGAGACCCCTGATGAAGGAGGCACTTCAGCAGAGGATGTTACCGGAAAGGTCGTCATCTATACGTCAATGTATGAGGACATTATCGCCATGGTTGATGAGAAGCTGGAGGAAGTTTTCCCCAACGCGGACATTGAGTTTTTCTATGGAGGTACGGGAACGCTCCAGTCTAAGGTCGCTGCGGAGATTGATGCCGCAGGCGACAGCGGCAAGCTGGGCTGCGATATGCTGATGGTAGCTGAGCCGGCCTACTCGTTGGAACTGAAGGAGATGGGACTGCTCCATGCTTATGATTACGCGGAGAAGGATAAGCTCCTCTTTGATTATGATGAAGAGGGTTACTGGTATCCGGTTCGTGTCTGCAACATGGTTCTGGCCTATAATCCGGAGATGTATTCCAAGGAAGAGCTGCCTACAAACTTTAAGGATTTTGCGACAGACGAGAATCTGAAGGGATATGTTTCCATGGGCAATCCGCTGACATCCGGCACGTCTTATGCCGCTATCGTGGCACTGCAGGACGCTTACGGCGACGAGTACTTCGCGCAGCTTGGCAGTCAGGAAACGGCTGTGGAATCCGGTTCCGTAGCTCTGACGAAGCTGGAGACCGGAGAGTGTAAGGAAATCATGATTCTGGAGGAATCCGTTCTTAAGAAAAGAGAAGAAGAAGGTTCTCTTCTGGAAGTGATTTATCCGGACGATGGCACCATTACAATTCCGTCCACTATTATGACGATAGACGAGGCCAAGAGCGCCAATGAGAACATCGCCGCCTGTGAAGCAATCACGGATTGGTTCCTGTCGCCGGAAGGCCAGGAATATATCGTGGCAGGCTGGATGCATTCCGTGCGCAGCGATTTTGATCAAGCTCCGTATGACGCGCTTCCTACAGCGGAGATCCTCAAGAATACAATGCCTGTGGACTGGGAGCGCTGCTTCCGTGAACGTGAAGAAATCCGCACCCTGTTCCAGGAAAATGTTACGGTTCCTGAAGGCTGATACAATGTGTTATTTTGAGAAGGGGCTTCGGCCCCTTCTTGTTCTGTAATATCTGAAACAGGAAATTATCGGTAGTTTTGGCGGAAAAGAGGTATGTAGGAGTGCAGAAAAAACATTACTTTGATATAAAATGGGCAGTAATCCTGGTTATTGTGGCTTTTTTGCTGGTATTTCAGGTGTTTCCGCTGCTGTATTTAGTATACCGCTCTTTTTTCTCCACGGGTAAGTTTTCCCTGGAGGGATTTTCGAGAATATATACATACGAGATGAACTGGTCCTGCCTGAAGAACACCATCATTACGGCGGGATTCGCGATGATATTCGGGGTGATCCTGGCGTTCCCTCTGGCGTGGCTGGTAGGACGGACGAATCTTTACGGAAAAAAGTTTTTCCGTTTCCTGTTTGTCACCACCTACATGGTTCCTCCTTATGTAGGGGCTATGGCGTGGCTGCGTCTTTTAAATCCCAAGGTAGGAACTCTGAACGTATTTATTAAGAATCTGCTTCATTTGTCGGAGAATCCGTTTAACATCTATTCGATTTGGGGATTGGTATGGGTATTGACTACATTTTATTATCCGTACGCGTTTATCACCATATCCAGAGCGATGGAAAAGATGGATCCTTCCCTTGAGGAGGCGTCCCGCATTTCCGGCGCATCGCCGTTGAAGACGCTTTTTACCGTGACGCTTCCGTTGATGATGCCGAGTATTGTGGCGGCCGCGCTGCTGGTATTTGTGGCAGCGGCCTCCTGTTACGGGATTCCATCCATCATTGGGGCGCCGGGGCAGCTTTATACGGTGACGACCCGTATTATGGACTATGTCTCCGTGGGTTCTCAACAGGGCCTGACGGACGCGACGGTACTGGCGGTATTCCTGATGGCGATTGCCCTGCTTGTTTTGTATATTTCAAATTTTGTAGTAGGGAAGAAAGATTATATTACCGTTTCCGGCAAATCGACGCGTCCCAATATCGTCGATCTGGGGAAATGGCGTATACCGATTACCATTTTGGTAAGCATATTCGCGCTGATCGTTGTGATCATCCCGTTTGCTACGGTTTTCATGACATCCTTTACGACAAATATGGGCAAGAGCCTGTTTGCTCCCGGTAACTTTACGCTGAAATTCTGGAATACGGCGCTGACGCGCAAATCCATTCTCGGCTCAACCAAAAATTCGGTGATTTCCGCCGTCTGGGCAGCTACCCTTGGCATGATCGTTTGTCTGGTTATGGCTTATCTGCTGAAACGGACCAATGTAAAAGGCAAAGCAGTCCCGGATTTCCTGATTACCGTGGGTTCCGGAACTCCCAGCGTGGTTATCGCCCTGGCACTGATCATGACTATGTCCGGCCGGTTTGGGATCAACATTTACAACACGATTTTCATCATGATCGTAGCCTATATGATCAAATATATGCTGATGGGAATGCGGACCGTGGTTTCGGCGTTCTCCCAGGTCAGCCCGTCTCTGGAGGAAGCAGCGCAGATATCTGGAGCAGGGTGGCTGCGCCGGTTGAAGGACGTTTTGTTCCCGCTGATCATCCCGTCTATTGTGGCAGGCTGGTTCCTGATCTTTATGCCCTGCTTCTATGAACTGACGATGTCAAATCTGCTGTATTCCACGGATACCAAGACGCTGGGCGTGGAGCTGTTCACGTATCAGACATACCATAGCCAGCAGACAGCCTCGGCTCTAGCCGGCGGCATCCTGATCATGGTTATTGGGCTTAATGTTATTCTGGATAAAGTGACAAAAGGGAAATTCTCAATTTAGGAGGCGGGAAGATGTCTGTTATAACCATTGATCATGTGACAAAATCCTTCGGAAATGTGGAAGTTTTGAAAGAATTTACTCAGGAGTTTCAGGATGGAGAGTTTATCACCCTGCTGGGGCCGTCCGGCTGCGGCAAAACCACGATGCTGCGGATTATCGCCGGGTTTGAAAAACCTACCACCGGCGAGGTCCGTATTGACGGAAAAGTAGTCAGTTCCAAAGATGTGTTTGTGCCGCCGGAAAAAAGAGAGATTGGCATGGTGTTCCAGTCCTATGCGGTCTGGCCGCATATGAATGTATTTGATAATGTGGCTTATCCGCTGAAGATTAAAAGGATGCCGAAAAATGTGATCAGGGAAAAGGTGGAAGGAATTCTGGAAGTTGTTCATCTGAGCCAGTATGCTGACCGGATGCCGTCCCAGCTTTCCGGCGGACAACAGCAGAGGGTAGCCCTGGGCCGCGCGCTGGTGGCGGAGCCGAAGCTGCTGCTTCTGGACGAGCCGCTGTCGAACCTGGACGCGAAGCTGCGTGAAAGTATGCGTTATGAGATTAAGGAGATTCAGCGGAAGCTGGGGATTACTGTGGTTTATGTAACTCATGACCAGATTGAGGCTATGACCATGTCCGATCGGGTCTATATCATTAATCGCGGCGTGATACAGCAGGTGGGCCATCCTATCGAGATTTACCGTCATCCGGCGAATCAGTTTGTAGCGGATTTCGTTGGAAAGGTTAATTTCATTAAAGGATTGGCGGAAGCCGGGCGGATCCGTATCAAGGGCATCGACCAGTCCGTGAAGTACGATGGGGAGATGAGAGGAGATGTGGTACTGGCAATCCGACCGGAGAATATTGAGCTGACATCGGCGGAAGGTCATCTGACCGGTATCCTTTCTTCCATGTATTATCTGGGTGACGTTAATGACTGCCGCGTGGAAGTGGGCGATACGACCCTGCGGGTTACTGCAGACGCCCATACCTACGACACACTGCGCGTCGGTGATAAAGTCGGGCTTATCATTGATAGTTTTCTGGTATATCCGGACGACGGAAATGATGATTACAATAAGATCTTAACCTGAATCCGGCTGGTTTACAAGGGTAGCGGACAGAGACGGTCCCGTCTCTGTCCGCAGTCTGTTATGGTATTCACAGCATGTCGGTGAAGCGGCCATAAATGACAGCGAAACTAAAATTCATAAGAATGTTTAGAAAATCCGGCAGAAAACCTTGTTTTTTTTCACTGATTGTGATAAACTGATTTTCGCTGACAGTGTGGCGGCATTTGTGCAGGGCCCGGGTCGGCGGTACATGGATGGGTTCCCGAGTGGCCAAAGGGGGCAGACTGTAAATCTGTTGCGGAACGCTTCGGTGGTTCGAATCCACCCCCATCCACTGGTTCGGCGCCTGCGGTGCAGGCGCCGGGCATGTTTTCAGACCGGCGTGGAATGTCCGGGCTGCAGGCAGGCGGGTATGGTGGAATAGGCAGACACAAGAGACTTAAAATCTCTCGGGAGCAATCCCGTGCCGGTTCAAGTCCGGCTACCCGCATTGTATCGAGTGATCATAACCAACCTGAGAGTTGGAGTGAGCACTCGATTTCTTTTTCGCGGTGATTATACCTGTCGGTAATGCTTAGCAACTCTAAATACCCTGCGAATTAGCACAAGAGGGAATATTTTGAACGTCCGAATTAACGATACGAATTAACGAAATCGTTAATTTTGTAATTTTACAGTTAATTCTAATGCCATCACAGTTAATTATTGAAATTCATATCGAAATATGATAAAATAATTTTAGTATTTTCGCGGAGGAATCGTTTATGCAACCGGAAGCATTAAAAAAAATAGTTTCAGATATAAAGGCACTGAAAACCGAGACGCAGACAATTGAACTGAAATCCGCAGTACAAGGCTGCCCGACAAGACTGTATGATACTCTTTCTTCTTTTTCCAATCAGGATGAAGGCGGTATTATTATTTTTGGCATTAATGAGGCAGATAATTTCGCCGTTAAAGGCGTGTATGACGCCAGGGATCTTCAAAAGAAAGTAGCAGAGCAATGTAAACAGATGGAACCTGCAGTTCGTGCCCTATTTACCGTGTGTGATATTGACGGTAAATCGATAGTTTCCGCAGAAATCCCCGGTGTTGATATTTCTGAACGTCCTGTATTTTATAAAGGCGTCGGGCGTATCAAAGGGTCGTATGTTCGTGTCGGCGAATCCGATGAACCAATGAGTGAATATGAAATTTACAGCTATGAAGCGTTTCGCAAGAGAATCCGTGACGATATTCGCACAGTTGATAACGCTAAATTCATACTGATAGATGAAGAGCGTATGTTGAACTATATGTCAGCTGTAAAAAATGAGCGCAAAAACCTCGCCGATAATGTTATGGAGAATGAAGTTTTAGAACTTATGGGAATTACCAGTGGCGGAGTCCCTACGCTTGCAGGTTTAATGACCTTTTCAAAATATCCGCAGACATATTTCCCGCAGCTTTGTATTACCGCCGTTTCTCTTCCTGGAACGGAACAGGGAACCGTAGGCAATGGCGGTGAGCGATTTATAGATAATAAGCGTATTACCGGTGCAATCCCGGATATGCTTGAAGAAGCAGTTGAATTTGTCCGTAAAAACAGCCGCACCAAGACGATTATAGATGATAATGGATACCGTGTGGATAAGCCGGAATATCCCATTAAGGCCGTGCGTGAAGCAATATTAAACGCTTTGGTACATCGTTTATGGAAAGCTTTCCATAACCTATGTTATGTAAAGTCAATAGTTATGCAAAGTCAGTTCCGAATTCCCTTTGAAATAAGGAAATCCGGAACTTTTTACTTTACATAAGATTTTACCATTTTATAAATTCTTTTTCAACCAGCTTATCAGATCTTCCTTCTGTTTTTGGCTGTACCTTTGTGGTGTTTCCACGGATATGCTATGCTTTTTCAATTGTTCTTCTTTGATCTTGGGATTGGTTTTTGCGTAGATTTCAGTCGTGACCACCGACGTATGACCCAACAGGTCACGAATGTAAATCAGGTTTACCCCCGCCTCCAGCAAATGCATGGCCCTACTGTGGCGAAAACAATGGTTCGTGATCTTATTTTTATACAGTTCCGGGTGCAGATCGCGGGCGATTGACGCATACTTATCTATGATGTATTGTATACCTGCACGGGTAAGCTTTTCGCCTTTGCGGTTCACAAACAACGGCTCGTTTGCATCCGCCCTGTTGCATCGGTGGATGTAATTCCTGACAATGGCGGCGGCATCCGCATTGACAGGAACGAGCCTTGTTTTGTTTCCTTTCCCATGAAGCCCCACTGTGACAGGTACTGAGAAGCGGATATTTGCAGGACACAGGTCGATCAATTCCTGTACCCTGGCGCCCGTTTCATACAGCAGTACCAGGATGGATAAATCGCGGAGCTGCCCGTCCTGCCTTTGATCAGGAACAGCGAAGAGCAGCCGTATCTCTTCCGCGCTCATGTAATTCATCAGCGTGGCAGGCGCTTTCTTAAATGGTACGGAAAGGATCTGGGCGCATTGTTCAAACCCGGCGGGATCCCGGTACTGGAGGTAACGGAAAAAGGCATGGATCGCTGCCAGCCGCTGGTTCCTTGTGCGGATACTGATGCCGCGTACTTCTTCCAGATAGGTAAGGAACCGCTCGATCCGGACGGCGGTAAAGTCCCTGTAACCAAGCCTTTCAGGCGGCAGGCGGTACTCCGATTTATAGAATTCCATAAGCTGTACAAAGGTGTCCCGGTAAGAGAGGATCGTATTGTGGGAAGCCGCTGTCTGTTTTGGGAGATATTCAGCAAAATATTTTGTCAGGTGATAGGAAAAGCTGTTTTCATTCACCGGCATCACCGCCTCCCTGCTTTGGAAAGATCCCCGGATGGTAGGAATCGGATCTTTCAAGGATCCCGCCAAAGTGTTCTTCCATCATCCGCAGATAATACTCTGTCTCCGTGATGTGTTTATGGCCGAGATACGTGGAAAGAAGCGGCAGGGAGGTATACAGGTCAAACCCTTTTTCCTGCATCTGCTCAAGGGCCCGGACACAGAAGGTATGGCGGACATCATGCAGGCGCTGGCGTCCCCCATCCGGTTTCGGTGGAATTGCGGCTTCTGAAAGCAGCCAATGGAAGTTTCCATAAAGCATACTTTCCGTATATCGTCTGCTTTTAGGACCGTGAATAAAAAAATCTCCCGGATCGGCATTCCGAAGGTATTTATTGTAATAGGTCTGCAGTTCCCCCAAAAGTGAGTCGGAGGCAACAACGATGCGGCTTACATCATTTTTCCCGTTGAGTATTGTGATCCTGCCGGTCTGGAATTCAATATCCCCCACTCTCAGGTTCTGGACCTCTGATTTTCGGAATCCGCAGCAATAATACAGTAACATCGCCATGCGGAACGTATCACTGTTATGACCAGGGGTGTTTATGCAAAGCCTCGAGAGCGCGTGGAACATCCTGCTGATTTCATCCCTGGAAAATACATACGGGATGAAGTCCCTCTTAAAGATCCGGGTATCATCATACCCCGTGTAAATATCTTTATATCCAAGAAGTACAAGATAGTTAGAGAATCCCCTGACCGCGTTCTGCCGTTTTTGTGTTGTCCCAGCCTTTTCTGTTGGCCTTGGGGCTGTCCATGCGTCATACATTTCCCGCGTGATCTTTATCTCCCGGACGCCCATTTCAAGAAAAAACAGATCCATTTCCCTGAGCCGGTAGACCATCGGGCCATGCAGCTTATATCCCTGGGCCCTCTTATAATGAATATATTCAACGATCCGTT
>CANQBN010000012.1 GCA_947588855.1 uncultured Lachnospiraceae bacterium | reverse complement strand
TGGCGGTTCATTTCTCCAAGGTAGGCATCCGTGTCAACGCCATGGCCCCCGGATTCTTCGTAACCAATCAGAATCAGAAGCTGCTGTTTAACGATGACGGGACGCCGACTCCGAGAACCGAGAAGATTCTGGCGGCGACTCCCATGGGACGTTTCGGCAAGGCGGAGGAGCTGAACGGAACTCTTCTCTATCTGCTGAATAACGACGCGGCCGGCTTTGTCACCGGCGTCGTCATCCCCATTGACGGCGGATTCTCCGCATATTCCGGGGTATAAGGCGTTTGATTTCGGAAAACCCGGGGCCGGCCGGACAGAATGTGAGAGGAATCCGTGTTTCCGGCGGTTTTCGGGGAAAACGAAACATATAAAATAAGAAAAAGGAGGTAACACTATGCCGATGCAAATGGGTTGGCGCTGGTACGGAGAGGGCAATGATAAGATTTCCCTGTCCGATATCCGGCAGATTCCCGGTATTTCCACCATTGTCTGGGCCCTTCACAACAAGATGCCCGGCGAGGTCTGGGAACCGGAGGAGATCGCGGAAGTGCAGAAGCAGATCGAAGCCTACGGCTTCAACATGGATGTGGTTGAGTCGGTCAATGTCCATGACGACATTAAGATCGGCCTGCCCACCAGGGACAAGTACATTGAAAACTACAAGCAGACCATCCGCAACCTGGCTCCCTTCGGAGTCAAGGTCATCTGCTACAACTTCATGCCGATTTTCGACTGGACAAGATCGGATCTGTTCCATCCGGTGGGGGACGGTTCCACCGCCCTGTATTACCAGAAGGACATGATTCAGGATGATTACAACGCCATGGCGGAGTACATCATGTCCTTTACCGAGAAGTACAACATGACCTTCCCCGGCTGGGAGCCGGAGCGCATGGCCAAGCTGGACGAACTGTTTAAGGCCTATGCTCCTGTGACCAAGGAGAAGCTGTGGGAGAATTTCAAGTATTTCCTGGAGGCCATTATGCCCACCTGCCATGAGTGCGACATCAAGATGGCGGTGCATATGGATGATCCGCCATGGGATATCTTCGGTCTGCCCAGACTGCTGGTGAACGGAGAGGCTATTGACCGGTTCCTGTCCATGGTGGACGATCCCTACAACTGCCTGACGCTGTGCAGCGGATCCCTGAACGCGGATCCCAACAACAATGTGGCGGATATCGTCCGCAAGCACTGCGACCGGATCGCATTTGCCCACATCCGCAACGTGAAGCACTTCCCCAACGGCGATTTCAGTGAGGCCAGCCACCGTGACTGTGACGGCGATACCGGAATTCTGGATATTCTGAAGGCGTACCATGACTGTGGTTTTGAGGGCTATATCCGCCCGGACCACGGCCGCCATCTGTGGGATGAGAAGCCGGGTAATGTTCGTCCCGGATACGGTCTTTATGACCGGGCTCTGGGTGTCATGTATATGCTTGGCGTGTGGGATATGCTGGACAAGCTGGATGCAGAGAAATAGCAGGATTTAAGCAATGTATATGGAGAAAAGGTTCTTCCTCATGGGAGGGCCTTTTCTTATGTTTAAAATGAGATTTTGTGAAGAAAACAGAAATGATAAAAAGTCAAACAAAACGGTCAATCCGCTTGATGTAAAATCTAACGCTGCTGGTATAAAATGGGTACAAAATCATAGAAAAGGAGAAGGGCATGAAAGTAAAACAAAGACATGGTATTCATTATTATTTTCCATATCTTCTGATTTTTCCCACTGTGGCACTCATTTTATTGTTTATGGCGTATCCAATCACGCAGGTGCTGAATCTGAGCTTCCAGGATTATTCTACCAACAGCTTATCAGGAGTTGGTACATACATCGGGATAGATAACTTTGTCAAGCTGCTGACAGATGACAATGTATTTCAGAAGTCTTTTGGTATCAGTTTGAAATGGGTACTTTCCGAGATTGTGGGACAGGTAATTCTGGGAATGATTATAGCCTTGCTTTTGAATCAAAGGGTGAAACTGAGAGGATTATTCCGCTCGATTGCGTTTATGCCCTGGGCAGTTTCAGGTGTTCTGGCTACGATGCTGTGGACGATCATGTATAATCAGCATGTAGGTGTTATTAATGACATTCTGGTTAAGGTGGGAATATTAAAGAGCAATGTTGCGTGGCTGTCTAATCCGAATACGGCATTCTGGGCGGTAGTGGTATCTGAATTGTGGCGCGGAGTTCCCTTTTTTGCCATAACGATTCTTGCCGGTCTTCAGTCCATACCTCAGGATATTTACGAATCCTGTGATATCGATGGCAGCAGCGCGATTCAAAAGTTTATTTATATTACGCTGCCGTCTTTAAGGGAAACATTAACATTTTCGATTCTCCTGCGGTGTATATGGGAGTTTAATTCCATTGATCTGATATTTACTATGACCAACGGAGGACCTCTTCGTTTGACAACGACTATGCCTGTTTATTTGATGCAGCAGGCTGTTGTGGGAGGAAAATACGGTTACGGATCTGCCATGGCCGTCCTTATTGCCGGGGGACTTTTGATATTTGCTGTTATATATCTGAAAATTACGAAATACGGGGTGGAAGAAGAATGAAGACGAGGACCAAAAAGACACTGCAGAAGATTGTCATAGTGTATGTACCCTTGGTTGTGATTGCGTTGATTACCATAGCTCCGATTTTGTGGAGTTTGATTACGTCCTTAAAAATGCCGGACGATGTGTTTAAACTGCCGGTAAGATACATCCCAAATCCAGCGACGATTTCCAACTATGTAATTTCCTGGACAAGAAATAAATTTTCCAGATACTTTTTCAACAGTCTGGTCATAGGGCTGAGCGCAGTCGTATTTATAGTGATCCTGTCCATGCTTAACGGGTATGCGTTGTCCCGGTTTCAGTTTAAGGGAAAGCAGGCATTTATGCTTTTGCTTTTGATGACGCAGATTATGCCGGTTATTATCTACATAGTACCGCTGTTCTTGATGTTTAACAGATTGGGGCTGATTAATACCAGAGCATCTGTGATTTTGTTTTATATTGTATCTCAGACGCCGTTTAACACACTGCTGATGAGGGGATTTATCAATGATGTTCCGGTTGAGATCGAGGAGGCCGCCATGGTGGACGGGGCCAGCCGGTTTTATATCATTTGCCGGATCATTCCCAGAATAGTTCTTCCGGGAATCGTAGCTACCAGCGCGTTTGCTTTTGTCGGATGTTGGAATGAGTTCCAGGTGGCGTTTTCATTTATCATGTCCAATGATAAGTTTACGATTCCGGTGGCGCTTAAATCTTTGATAGCGGAATCTTCGGTGAATCTGGCGTCGCTGGCAGCAGGGAGTATTATAGCATTGATTCCGCCGATTCTTTTATTCGCCGTAATTCAGAAACATTTGGTCAGCGGCATGGCATCAGGCGCAGTGAAAGGATAAAGATAAAAAGATGAATCAGACAGACTTTTTTGAACTGGAGAGAATCAGTCAGGCAATTAAGGATTTAAATAGTTATAAGAAAACGGAATTCGCGGAACCGGATTGGATAAAATATCGGGATGGGAAAATGAACTTGAGTTATGAAGCGGATCTTCTGCCCTTTGGAAAAATGGACATTTGGGGAGGATTTGACCAGTATGGCTGGTTCCGCTGTGAGTTTACGGTTCCTGATAGGATGGAGGGGAAAGAATTATGGGTTGAGATTTCCCAGGATAAGCGGGATTGGTATGCTCAGAATCCCCAGTTCCTTCTTTACTGTAACGGTGCGCCTGTCCAGGGTATGGATTTATATCATGAGGAATGTATGCTGAGAAAATCAGCAAAAGTCGGAGAAAAAATTGTGCTTGATTTTGATGCATGGTCGGGAATGGTGATCAGAGACAGAAGCTGGAGTGATAAGGAAAACAGAGGAGGACTTTTTCGGCTTCGGTTCTTTACGGTAAACCCGGATGTATATCAGCTTTATTATGATCTTTTGACGCCTTATGAAGCAGCGAAATATCTGGATAGAGACAGTCGGGAGGGAATCCGTATCAGGCGGATTCTGAATGAGGCTGTGAATTGCCTGGATTTTTGTGATCCTGAAAACGAACAGTTTTATGCTTCTGTTAAGGAAGCAGATCATATTTTGAGGGAGCGTCTGTATATATCAGAAGATTCCTATCCACAGGCCGCAGCGATAGGGCATACGCATATTGATGTGGCTTGGCTGTGGCAGTTTTCTCATACAAAAATGAAAGCCCAGCGCAGTTTCGGGACTGCTTTAAAACTTTTGGATGAGTATCCGGAATTTATATTCATGTCTTCTCAGCCTCAGCTTTATGAATATATGGAAGAAAACGCTCCTGGTCAATTTGAACGGATAAAAGATTATGTCAGGCAAGGGCGCTGGGAACCGGAAGGAGCCATGTGGGTGGAAGCGGACTGCAATCTTACTTCGGGCGAAAGTCTGGTGAGGCAGTTCCTTATGGGGAAAAAGTATTTTAAGGAAAAATTCGGGGTGGACAGCAGGATTTTATGGCTTCCCGACGTATTTGGATATTCCGCAGCGCTGCCGCAGATATGCAAAAAAAGTGGTGTCGATTATTTTATGACCACAAAAATCAGTTGGAATGAGAGAAATAAAATTCCCTATGATACATTTATGTGGAAAGGAATAGACGGAACAGAAATCCTTACCCATTTTTCACCGGCGAAGCAGTTCAATAAGACGGACTATAATCCTTTTGGGTTTGCCAGAAGTCCTCATATTACGACATACAATGGTGTTCTTGAGCCGGATTACGTTATGGGCGGCTGGAAACGTTATAGTCAGAAACAATTGAACGACACGTATCTGTTTCTTTACGGTTATGGCGATGGAGGCGGCGGTCCTACTTTTGAGATGATAGAGAAGGGACGGCGGATGGCAGAAGGAATTCCCGGCTGTCCCAGGGTAAAATTTTCAAAAGCAGCGGATTTCTTTCAAAAATTGGAATTGGATGTGAAGAACAGCGACAGACTTCCTGTCTGGAATGGCGAACTATATCTGGAATTTCACAGAGGAACGTATACAACAGCGGCATTTGTAAAACGCATGAACCGCAGAGCGGAAAATCTGCTGCAGAGAACGGAATTCCTGCTTTCAGCTGCCCAAAGTGTAGATTCATCCTTCTCCTGGGATAAGCATGAGTGGAGAAGGACGATTCAAAACATATTGACGAACCAGTTCCATGATATTCTTCCCGGCTCTGCCCTGGACGCGGTCTATAAGGATGTGAGGAAGGTATATGAACACATTTTTAGCGTGATGGAGAATAATTGCGAAAAGGCGCTGAACGTGCTGCTGGATGCTGAGGGACATGACCAGTTAGCGGTGATCAATACACTCGGTTTCAGCCGTAGAGGGCGTATAGAGTTTATTTTCTCTTCAGATGAAAAAACGATTGCTTTAGCAGGGGAAGACGGAGAGAAGGTGACTGCCCAGAAGGTTGGGGAAAATACTTATGTTGCGTGTATTCCTGATGCGGCAGCAGGAAAGCTGTCCTTGTACCGCGTAACGGATGCGGAAAAAACAGAGAAGAACCTATTGAGCTGGAATGGCAAAATCCTGGAAAATGATTGTCTGCGAGTTACCTTTGGGGAAGACGGAACCCTGGAGTCTGTTTTTGATAAGACGGAGGAGCGGGAAGTTCTTTCGGGACCAGGCAACGTGCTGGAAGTTTATGAGGACAGGCCATATCAGTATGACGCGTGGGAGATAAATCCCTATTACAGAATGAAGAAATACGGCTGCGGGGAATTGATTTCCATGGAGTTGACGGAGAAGGGACCCGTAAGAGCTTGTGTTCGTCAGACGAGAAGGTTTCTCAGCTCTGTAATCTGCCAGAATATTTATGTTTATCAAGGCAGTAAAAGGATTGATTTTTGCACAGATATAGACTGGCATGAAGAACACATGCTTTTGAAGGCGGCATTTCCAGTAGATATTCTTGCCGGCAAAGCGATTTATGAGATTCAGTTTGGAACGGTAGAAAGACCAACCCATACAAATACGTCGTGGGATGTGGAAAAATTTGAGGTCTGCGCTCAACGTTTTGCTGATTTGGCGGAACCGGATTATGGAGCGGCGCTGCTCAATGACTGCAAATACGGATACGATATCCATGATGGTGTAATGCGTATTACACTTTTGAGGACTCCGTCTTTTCCGAATGCTGTCGATAAAGGGGAACATCATTTTACTTATTCGTTTATGCCTCATTCCGGTACTTACAGGGAAGCTGAAGTGCAAAAAGAAGCTTATGATATGAATAATCCGCTTCTCGCAGTTTGGGGGAGCGGCAGAGAGCAGAAAAAAGTGCAGAGAAACTATGCGCCTCTTTTTACGTGCGACACGTCGGGAGTCTTCGTGGAAACGATAAAACCGGCAGAGGATAATGACGGTTTTATAGCAAGAGTCTATGAGGGATTTGGTACGCGCCACAAGGCAGAATTCGTGGCCAGCCCAGGATATTATGTAACTGCCTGCAATATGATGGAGGAACCAGAAGAGGAGAACTGGCGGGAGCAGGACAGATTTATCCTCGATATGCTGCCCTTTGAGGTAAGGACATTCCGAATTCGAATGCAAAAATATTGAAGATTGTTGCAAAAGTAGACAATGGATATTTTAATCCATTGATACTATAATTTTATCAAAATAAAAGGAGGAGCCAAATATGTTCAAAAGATTTTTAGCAATCGGTCTTGTAACAGCGATGACAATCAGTCTGGCAGGATGCGGCGGCAGCAGTCAAAGCACGGAAACTACTGCGGCGCAGCAGACTGAGGCGGCGCAGGAGACAGAAGCGGTTCAGGAAACTGAGAATGCCGCGGAGGATGTTTCCAGTGATGGAGAGAAAGTAAAACTTACTTTCTGGATGGAAATGACAACACCGGATCTGGATCAAGTATATCAAGCGGCTGTGGACCAGTATATGGCAGAGCATCCCAATGTAGAAATTGAGTATCTGGGAATTCCAGGCAATGCTGTTGATGCCAAGAATAAACTGGAGATGGCCTTTTCCGCCAATGCGGCGCCGGATATTTTCCACTGCTTTATGCCGGAATTTATTACCCGGGGCAATATTATACCGCTGACGGAATATTACGAAAATTCGGATTTGTATGGTAAAATCAATCAGGGCGCCCTGGATGCTAATATTGAATATGATCCGGAAAAGAAGGATCTGTATGCAATTCCGTATTACACCAACGTCAGAAACTTTTGGATTCGTCCCGACTGGTATAAGGAAGCCGGTATTGCGATTCCGCAGACCTGGGATGAGTTCTTTGAGAGCGTGAAAGAGATCGCGGATATTCCGAATAACCGTTATGGAACTACGATTCGCGGCGGTTCCGGTGGGGCTCAGAATGTGGAATATATGATGTATTCTTATTCTGGCATCACAGAAGCGTTTGACGAGAATGGAAATTCTACGATTAATGATCCGCTCCATGTGGAGTTCTGCGAGAAGTACCTGTCCCTGTACAAGGATTATACGGCAGAGGACGATCTGAATAAGGGATGGACAGAAGTGGCTGCGTCCTTCCAGTCAGAGACAACAGCATCTATTTTCCATAATCTTGGTTCGGCGGAGCTGATCGATAATACCTTTAATGGCGATTACAGCAAGTTTCAGATTTTCTTCATGCCGCCCAGCGTGAAGGGGTATAACTGCCATCCCATGGTAGATGCTTCTGGTTATTCTATCTCTAAGAGCTGTGCCAATCCGGATGTGGCCTGGGATTTCCTCGAGTATATGGTTTCGGCAGAACCGATTCTGGATGTAGTAAAGTTGAGAGGCGGGATTCCTACAGAAGAAAAGATGTCACAGGCGGAATGGATAACTAATAAGCCATATTATGCGGCAGCTACAGAGTATATGGCAGATCCAGAACTGCGATTCTTCAAGGAGCCGTTGTATCTGCTTGAGTACAGAAATATTCTGGCTAATATAGCGGAACCTAAGATGCAGGAGGCAATGACAGGTCTGTGTACCGTTCAGGAGTTCCTGGATGAGTGGGCAGAAGCTATGACAGAAGAAAAAGCAAATTACGATGCTTCTTATGGAAGTAATTCATAATTGAAGAACGATTCAATAAAGGGGAGGAGTCCTTCGAAAAGGGCTTCTCCCCTTTTGGGGCTTTGTGGATTTAATTGCAGTTATTTATATTCTCTGGGGCTGCAGCCCATATATTTTTTGAAGACGACACTGAAATACTGCGGATTGTTATAACCTACATTTTCACATATTTCATATATTTTTTTATCGGTAGTTCGTATCATTTCCGCGGCCAGCTCAATTCTTACCTGAGTGAGCCAGGTCATAAAATTACTATGTTTGTAGCGTTTGATGAGTCGGCACAGATGGGAAGGCGACAAGTGAATGCTTTCTGCCAGATCGTTTAAACTCAGACCGGCAATCTGGTAATTGTTCTGTATGAAATCTGAGATCTCCTTCATTATGGCGTTTCCGCTCATTAAGTTGTGATTAAAATCGTCAATGAAAGCAATGTTTTCGTCTTCGATGTTTTTGATGGATTGAAGAGCCTTGTACGCAGAATTATAGGCTTCATCAGTCTGAAAAATGTCATCATACAGATTACTGACTCCGATTTTTCCATAAGCTTTGAGAAAGTCCTGCAGTTTTTTGTTAGTCTCTGCCAGAGCGGTTTTAATGGAAGGAATCAATTCCTCGTTGGATTGATTTTCCAGGGCAAACAAGGCATATACCTGGTTATCATATGAGCTGCATAAAACATTTTTGAAAAAACCAGTACATACTTCTCTGACTACGTTAATATAAGAGAACAGATAAAGTTCATTCTCATTCGGTTTATCCTCTTTTACAGGAGTGTCCAATGAGACGTCAATGAGAGCGAGGCAGTATTTATAATTTGAATTAGGAAGACCCAGACGTTCCATGACAGCGGCCTGGGAGGAAATCCGCGCGGTGCCTATGATCAGATCGCTGATAGTACTGAAGATAAGCTGCCTTTTTGCCTGGTTCTTCAAGGATTCGCCCTGACGGTTTTTTATAAGTTCGTCTGCAACGTTTTTTACCTTCTGGAGAAGCAGCTCCCATTTCTCATATTTTAGTATGTAACCGCTGGCTTTTAAATCGATGGCCTTTTTGGCGTATTGAAATTCATCATATCCGGTCAGAAAAATCACCTTGATTTCCGGATGATTCTGGTTGATCCAGTCAGCCAGTTCCAAACCGCTCATAAAAGGCATATTAATATCAGCCAGAACAATATCAGGATGTTCCAGTTCAATGATCGTCATGGCATCTTTGCCGTTTTTTCCTGGAGTGGTTAATTGAAAACCACTCTCCTCCCAGGGGATATTGCTGAGTAATCCTTCACGTATAATATCTTCATCATCTGCAATTAAGAGTTTCATCTTTTAATCCTCAAACAAAATATCAGGTATGATTACAGTTACGCTTGTGTAATTGCCGGGGCTGCTGTCTATGGTTATACCGTATTTGGGGCCAAAAAACAGTTTTAACCTCTGATGACTGTTCCATAGTCCGAAATGAATACTTTCACGCCCCTCTGGCAGGACCTCCTGATTCAGAGATTCTCGAAGAGCATCCAGTTTGTCTGCCGGAATACCGATGCCATTATCCCATACGGTCAGAAGTATTGTGTCATCCAGCCGGCAGCCAGTAATTTCAATCTTGCCGGGCCCTGCCTTGTCTTTGATTCCGTGGTGGACGGCGTTTTCCACCAGCGGCTGCAGGGTCAGAGTCAAAATCTCACAATTGAGAACATCCTCATCTACGTTGATGAACCATTCAAAAGAATGGTTATAGCGAACGGACAGGATATCAAGATAGTTTCGTATGATTTCCAGCTCCTGATGAATAGAGAGACGTTCTTTTCCATGATTCAGGCTGAGTGAGTAAAAGTCAATCAGAGACTGGAACATACTCCCTGCCATCTGGGAACGGTTCAATTCGATAAGAGTCTTTACAGAAATCAATGTATTGTACAGGAAATGAGGATTAATTTGTGACTGGAGCAGAAGAAGCTCTGCTTTTCGTTTCCGTGTTTCAATCTGCATCATTTCTGACACCTGCCCCTGTATAGTGCTGACCATTCGATTGAGAGCGTCCGCCACCTGGTGCAGCTCTTTCTGATCCCTGGTATGAAATGTCTGTATTTCATTGCCGATTTTATATTGTTCAATTTGTTCCGCCAATACAGATATATCTCGTGATATCCATCGGGACAGAAACAGAACAGGTACAGCGGATATCAGAAGCATGAAGATTACCAGGATCAGTACCATATTTCGCATCAATTCCGTGCCGGTCATGATACTATCCAAAGGTACGCCATTGACCAGAATCCAGTTGTTGGTGTTTAATTTTTCATAAGACAGCATTATTTGCTTTCCGTTGGTATCTCTGGTTATGAAACTGCCCTTGCCGGTACTGTTAAGCAGCTGTAAAGTGTCCTGTTCCGTTAGCCTCCATTCGTCAACGGAATCACCGTAAAAGCAGGTGGATTCAGGAGAAAGCAGAGCGGAGAAACTGCCTTTGGCCGTCACAATGTTTTGCAGGATGCTGATGAAAAAATCAGAGCGTATATTGATAGCCAGCACTGCCCCGGAAGAGGAATCTGCATTGCCGGAAACAGTAAGCAGAGACAGCACGCTTCTGGGAGAACGGGTTACCAGCAATGTATCATCATGCTGGTTTTGCCATATGTACCGGAACATATTATGCGGATCCGTTTCAACTGAGATTTTTTCCAGAAGAGTCTGATAGGTATCCTTTTTGATATAAGGAGCGGGAGAACTCATGTATACCATGCTGTTTCCTGATTTTTCTATCAGAACGATGGAATCAATCAGATTCCAGTAATCTATGGCAGTATTGGTCATCTGCTGGTACAAATCGTTACGTCTGTCCAGGTATTCTTTGCCAATAGGATCTTCTTTTTTGTAGGAGAACACAAAGTAATTATAAGCAGCGCTATTGACGATGGATGCTGATTTCATCATCATGGCATCTAGTTTATCATCGACTAATATGCGTGTCTGGTGAACAGAATTTTCCATCAGGGTCTGTGTATTGATTCGCAGCTGCTGTTCTGAAATATACAGGCATGCGCTTCCGGTTATAATAATGAATATGAATATGAGAGGAAGAAAAATAATAAACAGTTTATTGCTGAAACTGAGCTTGTAAAAGAAATCAGTTCTTTTCTTCATAATGGGCCTTCTTTCTGGCTCATTAAGGTCAAAACAAGTTTTTGTAGTTTAGCGGACCGGATGAGCCACCAACTACTTTTATAGTACTATTTCCTGCGAAAAATAGCAAGAAAAAAGATAAAATCATATATGATGGGAGGGAGCTGCGTAGTATAATGATGATGTCAGGGTCAAAAGGATATATGGTCTGTTATGACGCAAAATCTTTTGACCCAACACCACCATTACAGGTCTGGGGTCTGGGATTTATTTAATCCCGGAACACATCCGCCGGATAATGGTAGATTTCCGCGTAGGATTCCAGTTCGGAATCGGACAGGGGAAGGGACGGAATCAGACCGGTACACTCCATGGCGGAGCAGGCTTTCATGTTCAGCATCTCGTCTTCTTCGTAATCCTGGTCGGAATCGCCAGTGTCAGCTATATCACTGCCGTTGCTGCGGCCCCGGCTGTCTTCGGTCTCTGTCTGCCTTGTATAGCGGTAATCGTTGTTTACCGTATTGGTGCCAAAGGGAAAGCCGCTGCCGCAGGTTTCCGCGGCAATATTTGGATTGGTAGTCCAACGGGGGCTTTGGCTGCTTTGTTTGTCGTTCATGTTCATCATCACCTCATGAGTAGTATGAGGAGGTGATGAGAGAATTATAAGCGGCGGCAGCTTGCAATTAAAGCCATAAATTTCAGAAATTGCCTGAAATCTATGGCTTGATTTTGCTGCCGGTGCTAATGTATCGGATCGATAATCCGATCAATAATGGGACAAAAATTGTTTCGTCCGCTCCTCCTTTGGATTTCCGAAAACCTCCGCGGGGTCGCCTTGTTCTACGATAACCCCGTCGTCCATGAAGATCACATGGTTGGCCACGTCCCTGGCAAAGGACATTTCGTGGGTGACAATGATCATGGTAGTGTTTTTGTCCGCCAGTTCCCGGATAACCTTCAGCACTTCGCCGGTCAGCTCCGGATCCAGAGCGGAAGTGGGCTCATCGAAGCAGAGAATGTCGGGCTGAAGGGCCAGGGCGCGGGCAATGGCCACGCGCTGGCACTGGCCGCCGGAAAGCTGATGGGGATAATTGTCCAGCCGGTTGGAGAGTCCCATCTGATCCAGAAGCGTTTTTGCCTGAGCCTCGATCTCGTCATAGATTTCTTTCTTCCTTGCCTTGAAATCCGGCCGCTCTTCCGCCAGGAGTTTCCGGGCCAGCATCACATTTTCCATGGCGGTATACTGGGGGAACAGATTGAAAGACTGGAACACCAGACCGAAATGCAGCCGTTTTTTGCGTATGGCTGCTTCGCTTAAGGTGGCGGGATCGTCTGCATCAAACAGCGTTTCTCCCTTGACCCGGATAACGCCCTTATCAGGCCGCTCCAGGAAATTCAGGCACCTGAGCAGGGTGGTCTTGCCGCTGCCGGAGGAGCCGATGATAGAGAGCACCTGCCCCTGTTCCAGGGAGAGATCGATATGCTTCAGAACTTCGGTATGTTCAAAGGTCTTGCAGATATTTCGGGCTTCTAAAATAGGCATATGCTTTTCCCTCCTTACCTGAAATAGTCCAGCTTTTTCTCAAGCCGTCCCAGCAGAAGGGTCAGGACGCCGTTGAAAATAAGATAGTAAAACGCCGTAAAAAACAAAGGCCAGATGGCTCCGGAGATACCGTGGGAGCCTTTCATGAAGGACTGTCCGGCGAAAATGATTTCCTGCAGGGCAATGATTCTGGCAAGGGCCGTGTCCTTGACCAGAGTGATGATCTCGTTGGACATAGGCGGCACGATGCGCTTGATCATCTGCAGCAGCTTGATTTTCCAGAAAATCTGGCTTTTGGTCATGCCCAGAACCAGGCCGGCTTCTTCCTGGCCCACAGGTACGCCCTGGATGCCGCCCCGGTAAATCTCGGAAAAGTAGCAGGCGTAATTGATGATAAAGGCTGTGGAAGCCGCCAGGAAACGTCCGGTCTCCCCGCCGCCCCAGATGGGATTGTTCAGTACCAGGCCGGGGAAATAGTAGATGATCAGGAGCTGGATCATCAGGGGAGTGCCCCGCACTACCCAGACCACCAGCTTGGTGACGAGACTTAACGGCTTGAACCGGGACATGGAGCCGAAGGCAATGACCAGTCCCAGCGGAAACGCGCCGATCAGAGTTATGAAAAACAGTTTCAGTGTTTGAAGAAAACCGACATTGAGGGCACCGATAACCACCGGCATCTGTTTCAGAATCAAACTCATGTGCATTCTCCGTTTTCTATATGTGAAAAGTAGCAGGGTTCAGACAGGCGGCATCTGTGCGATGCCGCCTGACGGGTTTAAAACGTAACTGATTCTTCCGTGTGGAACTGGCAGTGTTTACTGCTCGATCAACGCGGCCTGCACACCGTAGAGTTCAGCGCATTTTTCCATCGAACCATCTTCATAGCTCTCAGCAAAGAAATCGTTGAGAGCAGCTGCCAGATCAGAACCTTTGCGGAAGCCGACGCCGTATTCTTCGCTGTTGAGACCGACAGTGTAGGTCAGATCGGCATAGCCGGTTCCCTCTCCTACCATAGCAGCGGCCATCAGGGAGTCGATGACGGCAGCGTCAGAGGTGCCTGCGGCAACTTCCATAAGGGCATCTGCCTGGGAAGTCACAGAAGTATATGTAAGTCCAAGGGCCTCCACCTCAGCTTCGCCCGCGCTTCCGGCCTCTACAGCAAAGGACAGACCGGAAAGGCTGTCTGTGTCCTGATACTGGTCGGCCACATCGGCGGGAACGATGACAACCTGAGCGTTGTTGCAGTAAGCGTTGGAGCATTCCATGGCGCTGGTGACTTCATCGGTCAATGTCATACCGTTCCATACGCAGTCGATGGTCTTGCCTTCCAGTTCCAGAATCTTATTGTCCCAGTCGATTACGATGAACTCTGCTTCTACACCAAGGCTATAGGCAAAGGCATTTGCCATGTCAGCATCAAAACCGATCCAGTCGCCATTCTCGTCCTGGTAGTCCATGGGCTCGAATTCTGTGATGCCGACAACCAGGGTACCTTTATCCTGTACATATGCCAGATCGCTGCCAGAGGCAGCCTCTGTTTCGGCAGCTTCTGTCTCGGCAGCAGTGGTCTCTTCCTGGGTTTCTGCGGCGGCAGTAGTTTCCGCGGCGGCAGTAGTATCTTCAGCAGGCGCAGAAGAATTGGAGCCTCCGCAGGCGGCCAGGGACAGAACCATAGCCATAGTCAGGGTTAATGATAATACTTTTTTCATGTTTTTCTCCTCCAGATGAATATTATAACTTTCCAACGTCATTATATTAACAAGTTAGCAGAATAAAGTCAACAGAAAATTACAATAAATCATAAAGGAAGGAATCGTATTATGCCTTCAGCGCCGCCTCAATGAAGCCCCGGAACAGCGGATGAGGTTTGTTGGGCCTGGATTTCAGCTCCGGATGGGCTTGGGTGCCGATAAACCAGGGATGATCCGGCAGTTCGATCATCTCCACGATACGGTTGTCGGGAGACATACCGGACAGGAGCATTCCGTTTTTGGTCAGAATGTCCCGATAGTCGTTGTTTACTTCGTAGCGGTGACGGTGGCGTTCGGAAATCTGTCTCTGTCCGTACAGAGCGTAGGCCCTGGAAGATTCGTTCAATACGCAGGGATATGCGCCCAGTCTTAAGGTGCCGCCGATATCCTCAATGCCGTCCTGTTCCGGCATCAGGTGAATGACCGGATTGGTGGTGGCCGGATTCAGTTCTACGCTGTGGGCGTCGGTCAGGCCGAGAACATTTCTGGCAAACTCCACAATGGCAAGCTGCATGCCCAGGCACAGGCCCAGGAAGGGAATCTTGTGTTCCCGGGCATATTGAATGGCGTAAATCTTGCCGTCGATACCCCGATCGCCAAAACCGCCGGGCACCAAGATCCCTTTTACATCTCCCAGAAGCTCGTTCACGTTGTCCGGTGTCACCTTCTCGGAATCGATCCATTTGATATGGACCTCCGCATGATTGGCCACGCCGCCGTGCTTTAAGGCCTCCACAACGGAGATATAGGCGTCGTGAAGCTGGATATATTTGCCTACGAGAGCTATGGTTACTTCCGTCTGAGGATGCTTCCATGCGTCGATCATAGCGTGCCAGTCGGTCAGATCCGGCTCCGGGCAGGGAAGATCCAGACAGTCGCATGCTACCTGGGCCAGATGTTCTTTCTCCATGGCGAGAGGAGCCTCGTAGAGAAACTCCACGTCCAGGTTCTGAAGCACATGACTCTTTGGCACGTTGCAGAACAAGGAGATCTTGCTGCGGATGCCGTCGTCCAGCGGATGTTCCGTCCGGCAGACGATGATGTCCGGCTGGATGCCCATTCCCTGCAGATCCTTGACGCTGGACTGGGTGGGCTTGGTTTTCAGTTCGCCGGAAGCTTTCAGGTAGGGGATCAAAGTCACATGGATCAGAATGGCATTGTTGGGCCCGACCTCCCGCATAAACTGGCGGATGGCCTCCAGGAAAGGCTGGCTTTCGATATCGCCCACGGTTCCGCCCACTTCAATAATGGCAATCTCTGTCTCATTTGTAGAGTAATTGCGGTGAAAACGACTTTTTATTTCGTTGGTGATGTGGGGGATAACCTGGACAGTGCCGCCGCCGTAGTCGCCGCGGCGCTCCTTGTGAAGAACGCTCCAGTAGACTTTTCCAGTTGTGACGTTAGAATTTTTGGTGAGACTTTCATCAATAAACCGTTCGTAGTGACCTAGGTCAAGGTCCGTCTCGGCTCCGTCGTCGGTCACGAATACCTCCCCGTGCTGCACGGGATTCATGGTGCCGGGGTCAATATTGATATAAGGGTCAAACTTCTGCATCGTAACCTTGTATCCGCGGGCCTTTAAGAGGCGCCCCAGGGACGCGGCCGTGATACCTTTTCCCAGTCCGGAGACAACGCCGCCGGTGACAAAAACATATTTAACTGGCATACTCAGAACCTCCCTTGCATGAAAATCAAAAATATTTTACTATTATACAACCGCTTTTTTGAAAAATCCACCCATTTTTGTAATTTTTTGAGGGTATTTATAATAATTTAATAGATGCGGTTCTTGATTTATGGAGAAACTGAAAGTATAATCAAGAAGGAACCGTCATACAAAAATTGGGAGAATCAGGATTATGAATGATAGAAACAACAGAAACAACCAGGGTAAGGGACCGAATTATAATCAGATATTCGGTGTTATCCTGACAGCAGGATTGATTACATTTCTTGTGATCATGATGATGAGCAACTTCATGAACCGGCAGACTACTGTGCCTTACAGTGAGTTCTTGGATTATCTGGAAGCCGGAAAAATTGATGAAGTTACCATCGACGGCAACGATATTCTTTTTACGTTGAAGGAAGATCATCCGCTGCCCAACATGCCGGCTATTACGTTCAGTACGGTGCGGATTGAGAGCGGGGATCAGCTGACTCTGAGATTGGAAAAAGCCAATATCGTCTATGAGCAGATCCAGCAGAATACGGCTCTGTGGAGTATCATGAGCACGGTGCTGATGTTCGGCTCCATTCTGTTCCTTATGAATATGATGATGAGGCGTATGGGCGGCGGCGTTATGGGCGTCGGCAAGAGTACGGCTAAGATGTATATGCAGAAGGAGACCGGTGTCACCTTCAAGGATGTGGCCGGTGAGGACGAGGCAAAGGAATCGCTGGTGGAGATCGTGGATTTCCTTCACAATCCGGGAAGATACACCCACATCGGCGCCAAACTGCCCAAGGGCGCTTTGCTGGTAGGTCCTCCCGGAACCGGTAAGACCCTTCTTGCCAAAGCGGTAGCGGGCGAGGCCCACGTGCCGTTCTATTCCCTGTCCGGCTCTGATTTTGTGGAGATGTTCGTGGGTGTCGGTGCGTCCCGTGTCCGCGATCTGTTTAAGCAGGCTCAGGACAATGCGCCCTGTATTATATTTATTGATGAGGTGGATGCCATCGGCAAGAGCCGTGATTCCCGTTACGGCGGCGGCAACGACGAGCGGGAGCAGACGCTGAATCAGCTGCTTTCGGAGATGGACGGATTTGATTCCTCCAAGGGACTTTTGGTGCTGGCTGCAACGAACCGTCCGGAGATTCTGGACCCGGCGCTTCTGCGTCCCGGCCGTTTTGACCGGCGTATCATCGTAGACAAGCCGGACCTGAGAGGCCGTGTGGATATTCTGAAGGTTCATGCTCAGAATGTGGCCCTTGACGAGACGGTAGATCTGGAGGCGATTGCCCTGGCTACTTCCGGAGCGGTAGGTTCCGATCTGGCCAATATGATCAATGAGGCGGCAATCCTGGCTGTCAAGAACGGAAGAAACGCGGTGAGTCAGAAGGATCTGTTTGAGGCCGTGGAAGTGGTGCTTGTAGGTAAGGAGAAGAAGGATCGGGTACTCAGCAAGGAAGAGCGGAGAATCGTATCCTATCATGAAGTAGGTCATGCTCTGGTCAGCGCTCTGCAGAAGGATGCGGAGCCGGTACAGAAGATTACGATCGTGCCCCGTACCATGGGGGCCCTCGGATATGTGATGCAGGTGCCTGAGGAGGAGAAGTACCTGAATACGGAGAAGGAACTGAAGGCCATGCTGGTGGTAAGCCTGGCGGGCCGCGCGGCAGAGGAGATCGTGTTCGATACGGTGACCACTGGTGCTGCCAACGATATCGAGAAGGCGACCAGGATTGCAAGAGCTATGGTGACCCAGTACGGTATGTCACAGAAATTCGGATTGATGGGCCTGGCGACTCAGGAGGATCAGTATTTAAGCGGACGCATGGTGCTGAATTGCGGAGAGGCCACGGCGGCGGAGATTGACCAGGAGGTCATGCGGATGCTGAAGGAGGCTTACGTTGAGGCCAAGCGTCTGCTCAGCGAAAACCGTGACGCTATGGATAAGATTTCCGAGTTCCTGATCGAGAAGGAGACCATCACTGGCAAGGAGTTCATGAAGATATTCCATGAGATTCGGGACAGCAAAGCGGCGCAGGCCGGGACTGCCGCGGAGAATCCGGCGCTTGCGGGGATTCCCGCACAGCCGGGGAGCTTGGTGTCTGCAGAAGGTCCGGGGCCGATGCAGAATCCGGCAGAGAATTAAAAGAATATGAATGAATAAATAGAAACAGTCATCTGGCAGAATCCGGCCAGGTGACTGTTTTTGTGTACCGGGAACTGAAAAAGGTGAATGTATATTTGCGGTAAAGACGCTGAACCAGGAACGCGGAGGACAGGATGAAGAAAACCTCCAGGGCACTGCTGATAATACCAGCCATGAGCAGAAGAAGGCCACTGATGAAGGTGATGAGAAGAAGTGTAATCCGATAGGGTTTCAGGAATTTTCTGGAATCACCGGAGGCGGCTGAAAGCATCCAGATAACCCGGTACAGGCACAAAAGCAGAAGGACGGACGACAGAAAAGCAAATATAATATGAAGAAAGGATTGGAGCGGCGTCTGCCTGGGCAGATAGGGCGTGGCGACAGCCAGGATCAGAAGAAGAAAAGACAGATTCATATATAGATCTTCCCTTTTATGTCTGGGCAGGTATGCCATGAGTCTTTTGAGAATGATATAAAAATAGAGACCAAGGATCAGACCGAGTCCTGCAAAGGCAAACCTCCTGTCCGGCCAGCTTCCTATGACAGACAGGTTCGTTGAGAACCAGTCAGTGCCGCTGACGAACAGGAGAGTATAAATTGGAATGATGACATACGCAGTAAGAGTAAGTAGCATAACGGACCTCCGCAGGGTATGGTGGTAAAGATAGTATTTCCCTGCGGAGAAAAAATATGAGGATAAAAGGGGTCTAATAATTGTCCGGCGTCATCTCTTTGCCTGCCAGAACCTCTTCAAAGTCTTTCAGGTTCCGGGCCAGAAGCTCCGGCGTGTTGAGTCCGTAGGGACATTTGGAGGAGCACTGATTGCAGTGAAGGCAGTCTCTTATCTTGAACATTTCCGCCTGTCCGGCCTCTTTCAGGCGGTCCTTTAAAGGAGAACGGCGCAGAAGCAAAGACATCCGCGCGCAGTCGTTGATCTTGATCCCTGCCGGACAGGGCATACAGTAGCCGCAGCCGCGGCAGAAGCTTCCGGACAGCTGCCGCCGGTCCGCGTCCACCAAAGCCTGAAACTCGGCCGTCCATGCCGGAGGATTGTCTATGTAGCTTAAAAATTCGTCCAGCTCAGATTCCCTTTGAATGCCCCAGATGGGAACCACGTTATCAAACTGGGAGGCAAAGGCGTAGGCGGCGGCAGAGTTGGTGATCAGTCCGCCGGAAAGGGATTTCATGGCGATAAATCCCATGTTGTGCTCTTTGCAGCCCTCCACCAGAGCCAGGTCTTTTTCCACGGCCAGGTAGCTGAAAGGAAACTGAAGAGTATCGTAAAGATCGCTTTCGATACATTTCCAGGCTACGGAAAGCCGGTGGTTGGTCAAGCCGATGAAGCGGATCTTGCCCTGCCGTTTGGCTTCCAGGGCCGCCTCGTAAAGTCCTGTGCCGTCGCCGGGCCTGGGACAGAAATCGGGGTTATGAAACTGAAAGATGTCGATATAGTCTGTTTTTAAAAGCTTCAGGCTGGTTTCCAGATCTTTCCAGAAACCGTCCGCCGTGCGGGCCGGGGTTTTGGTCGCCAGATAAAGCCTGTCCCGCCTGCCCTCAAAAGCCAGCCCCAGTTTTTCTTCACTGTCCGTATAGGAACGGGCCGTATCGAAAAATGTGATTCCGCCGTCGTGGGCCTTCTGCAGCAGACGGACGGCGTCCTTTACGGGAACCCGCTGAATGGGCAGCGCGCCGAAACCGTTCCGGTTGACGGTGATCTGTGTCCTTCCTAATGTTACGTTATCCATAAGATCTCCTTTGATTTTTCTTTCAATAAACAGTATTTAGCGTCGTTTTCTGCATTATATCACGGGGACCGGCGGCGGGCAATTATTATTTGTAAGAACTTACAAAAAGTAGTTGAAAGAAAATTTATTTATGTTATAATCATCCTTACGCCATCAGGCGACGTTAGTTATAAAGGAGCATCAGAATCATGAAGATTCAGAAAAAAGCGGCCAGAAGTTATGAGATTGATATGTGTAATGGACCGCTTTTGTCAAAAATTATTTTGTTTTCCATACCGCTTATGTTGTCCGGTATCCTGCAGCTTCTTTTTAACGCTGCGGATATCATCGTGGTAGGCCGGTATGCCGGCAGTGATTCCCTGGCGGCGGTTGGCGCCACTTCTTCGCTGATCAACCTTCTGATCAATGTGTTTATCGGACTTTCCATCGGAACCAATGTACTGGTCGCCCGGTTTTACGCCGCCCACAGCGATAACGACCTGGAAGAAACGGTGCAGACTTCTATCGTGGTCGCGGTAATCGGCGGGGTGATCCTGATCGGGGTAGGCTTTCTGTTTTCCGGGCCTTTGCTGACCCTTATGGGCACGCCGGAGAACGTGCTTCCCTTGTCTACGCTGTATATGCAGATTTATTTCGTAGGTATGCCGGCTACCTTGCTTTACAACTTCGGCAGCGCGATCCTCAGGGCAGTAGGCGATACCAGACGGCCTCTGTATTATCTGATGACGGCCGGTATTATCAATGTAGTGCTGAATCTGTTTTTCGTCATTCAGTGTTCTATGGGAGTGGCGGGAGTAGCGCTGGCCACGGTTATTTCCCAGTGTATATCCGCCGGCCTGATCCTTCTGTGCCTGGTCCGCGCGGACGCGGCCTATCGTGTCCGGCCGAACCGTCTCAGGATCGTGCGGAACAAACTGTCCGGGATTGTGCGTATCGGCCTTCCGGCAGGGTTTCAGGGAGCGATTTTTTCCGTATCCAATGTGCTGATCCAGTCGTCCATCAATTCCTTCGGTTCCGTGGCTATGGCCGGAAGTACGGCGTCCTCCAATATTGAAGGTTTTATCTATAACGCCATGAACGCGGTTTATCAGACGGCCCTAAGCTTTACCAGCCAGAATTACGGAGCGAAAAATTATAAGCGGATGACCAGAGTGCTGCTTTACTGCCAGGGATTGGTGATCATAGTCGGCATGGTCCTGGATTACGTGGTGCTGACTATGGGAACGCAGCTTCTGCACATCTACTCTTCCGATCCGGAAGTGGTGCGGTATGGGCTGATCCGTATGAAATATTTTGTCACCGCGTATTTTACCTGCGGCATGATGGACGTGATGGTAGGCGCCCTGAGGGGCATGGGGTATTCGGTCCTTCCCATGTTTGTGTCTCTGTCGGGGGCCTGCGCCTTCCGGGTCATATGGATCTATACGGTTTTTGCCGCGAACCGGACGCTTCCGACTCTGTATTTTTCTTACCCAGTGTCCTGGATATTGACGTTTCTGGCACATCTGGTATGCTACATCCTGGTGCGGCGGCATCTGCACATCTCGGAGAAGGACAGGCTGGCCCGCGCCGCCCTGTGACGGCAGGGGCTTTTGCGGGATGAAATAAAGACGTGATGAAATAAAGAGCGAAAAGCCCGGCGAAAAAACATTTGACAAATCTCCGTATTTTGTCTATGATTATAAGAGTTTCAGAATAAGAAAAGGTTGTGAGGAAGAGGAGTACGTTTTTATCCCTGCCAGAGAGAGCTGCCCGATGGCTGAAAGGCGGCTTCAGAAGGAAGAAACGGAAGGTCGCTTCGGAACCGGAATGGTGAACCGGGGACGGCAGTATGAGCCGGTCCATGACAGCCGTTCACGCCTGGCCTGCGTTAGAGGGCTTAAGAGATAGGAAGCTGACCTGCGCGGCGTATGCCGACGGGAGCGTACCTTCGGGAAGGCGGCAGAAGCCGCGGCCGGAGGATACGGACGCCCGGTTGGAAAGCCGGGAAGGAAGCTTCGTAAAAAAGGTGGTACCGCGGATGATTTCGCCCTTTGTATGAGCCTGGCTCATGCAAGGGGCTTTTATATTTTCATGCATATAAAAGGCCATGGCGTTGGGGGGTGATCAGGTGCAGAAAAAAGCGAAGAATACGGAAACCAGCTGCGACAGCTGCGCCAATCTGGTCTATGACGAGGATTATGAAGAATATGTCTGCGACGTGGACATGGATGAGGACGATTACGGCCGCCTGATGTCGGACCGCTCCTTTCAGTGCCCCTATTACCGCAACGGGGACGAGTACGCGGTGGTGCGGCACCAGATGTAGATTATCAATATAACATTTTATTATAGAAGGAGATTGTAACTCATGAAAGAACTGGAGAAAAATTATAACCCAGGGAAGATTGAAGGAAAGCTTTATGACCGCTGGATGAGCCGCGGATATTTTAAGGCGAAGCCCAATCCGGACAAAAAGCCTTTTACTATTGTGATGCCGCCGCCTAACATTACGGGACAGCTGCACATGGGCCACGCCCTGGACAATACCATGCAGGATATTATTATCCGCTACCGGAGAATGCAGGGCTACGAAGCACTGTGGCAGCCGGGGACGGACCATGCGGCCATCGCTACGGAAGTGAAGGTAATTGAGAGCCTGAAAGCCCAGGGCATTGAGAAAGAGGATCTGGGCCGGGAAGGTTTCCTGGAAAAATGCTGGGACTGGCGAAAAGAGTACGGCAGCCGTATTATCAACCAGCTGCACAAGATGGGTTCTTCCGCCGACTGGGACCGGGAGCGGTTCACCATGGACGAGGGCTGTTCAGAGGCGGTTCTGGAAGTATTCCAGAGATTGTACGAGAAAGGATGGATCTACAAGGGCAGCAGGATTATCAACTGGTGCCCGGTGTGCCAGACTTCCATCTCCGACGCCGAGGTAATTCATGAGGACCAGGAAGGACATTTCTGGCATATCAATTATCCGATCGTGGGAGAGGAAGGACGCTTCGTGGAGATTGCCACCACCAGACCGGAAACGCTTTTGGGCGATACGGCTGTGGCGGTAAATCCTGAGGACGAGCGGTATCAGGATCTGGTAGGGAAAATGCTGGAGCTGCCCCTTACGGGGCGGCAGATCCCGGTGATCGCCGACGCGTATGTGGACAAGGAGTTCGGTACGGGCTGCGTGAAGATTACGCCTGCCCATGACCCCAACGACTTTGAGGTGGGGAAACGTCATGGCCTGGCTGAGATCAATATTCTGAATGACGACGCTACCATCAATCTGCCGGGCAGCAAATACCACGGTATGGACCGGTATGAGGCCAGAAAGGCCATGGTGGCGGATCTGGAAGCTTTGGGGCTTTTGGTGAAGGTGGTTCCCCATACCCACGCTGTGGGAACCCACGACCGCTGCGGCACTACGGTGGAACCTATGATCAAGCCTCAGTGGTTTGTGAAAATGTCCGAGATGATCAAGCCGGCGGTGGCTGCCGTGAAAAACGGCGATATTACCCTGCTTCCTCAGAGAATGGACAAAAACTATTACAGTTGGACTGACAACATCCGCGACTGGTGTATTTCCAGGCAGCTGTGGTGGGGGCATCGGATCCCGGCTTACTATTGCGCCGACTGCGGGGAGATGACGGTCAGCAAGACCCGTCCTGAGAAATGCCCCAAGTGCGGAAGCGTTCATCTGAATCAGGATGAGGATACGCTGGACACCTGGTTTTCCTCTGCGTTGTGGCCCTTCTCAACGCTGGGCTGGCCCAAGAAGACGGAGGATCTGAATTATTTCTATCCGACGGACGTGCTGGTGACCGGATACGATATTATTTTCTTCTGGGTGATCCGGATGATTTTCTCCGGATATGAGCAGATGGGCGAAAAACCCTTCCATACGGTGCTGTTCCACGGCCTGATCCGTGATTCTCTGGGAAGAAAAATGAGCAAGTCCCTGGGCAATGGCATCGATCCTTTGGAAGTAATTGACAAATACGGCGCGGACGCCCTGCGTATGACCCTGGTGACGGGCAATGCCCCCGGAAACGATATGCGTTTTTACTGGGAGAGGGTGGAGAACAGCCGGAATTTTGCCAATAAGATCTGGAACGCGTCCCGGTTTATTATGATGAACATTGAGAAAGCGTCACCTGAGCAGCTGCGGGCTTACGATATCGCGTACGGCCTGAAGGAATGCGCGGTGGCCGCCGGAAAGGACGGTTCCTGCCTGGGCTGCGGCAATGTGGCGCCCCTGACCATGGCGGACAAATGGATTTTGTCCAGGGTCAACACTCTGATCCGGGATGTCACTTACAACCTGGATAAATATGAGCTGGGAATTGCCCTGCAGAAGGTATATGATTTTGTGTGGGAAGAGTTCTGCGACTGGTACATCGAGATGGTGAAGCCCCGCCTGTGGAAGGATGACGACGAGACTCACACGGCGGCTGTCTGGACGCTGAAAACGGTGCTGATACAGTCCTTAAAGCTTCTCCATCCCTACATTCCGTTTATTACAGAGGAGATTTTCTGCAACCTTCTGGATGAGGGAGAGACCATCACTGTGGCTCAGATGCATCCCGACGGGACTGTGACGGAGAGCGAGAGCGATGAGCGTACCATCATGATTTCCTCTTGGCCGGTTTACCGGGAGGCATGGAATTTTGCCAAGGAAGAATCTGAGGTGGAGACCATCAAGGACGCGGTGCGCGCCATCCGTACGGTGCGTACCTCCATGAACGTGCCGCCCAGCAAGAAGGCCCAGGTGTATGTGGTGTCTGAAAATCAGGAACTTCTGGATGTGTTTGAGCGGAGCAAAGTGTTCTTTGCCATGCTTGGTTACGCCAGCGAGGTACACCTTCAGTCTGACAAGACCGGCATCTCCGACGACGCGGTATCCGCGGTAATCGCCCAGGCCGCCATCTATATGCCCTTTGCGGAGCTGGTGGACGTAGCCAAAGAGATCGAGCGGCTGGAAAAGGAAGAGGCGCGGCTGGAGAAAGAGCTGGCCCGCGTAGACGGTATGCTGAGCAACGAGCGTTTCGTCAGCAAGGCCCCTGCCGCCAAGATTGCCGAGGAAAAAGAAAAACAGCAGAAATACACCCAGATGATGGAGCAGGTAAAAGAGCGCCTGGCCCAGCTGAGATAGGGCAGGTGAAGGCGGTCCTTGTCGCATTGTGCGAAAAATAACTGTTGGCATGAAATAGCAAATATATTATAATGTTTACGTATGAAGGAAATTGAAGAATATCTGAATAATATTCCCATGTGGGCGGACAAAAAGAACAGTTTGACGGATATCCGCCGTTATCTGGAAGCCATGGACAACCCGGATGATGCCATGCGCATCATTCATGTGGCCGGAACCAACGGCAAGGGGTCCGTGTGCTCCTATCTGACGTCCATGCTCCATGAAGCCGGTTTTTCCGTAGGGACATTTATCTCGCCCCATCTTGAGACTATCAGGGAAAGATTCCTTGTGGATGGGGAGATGGTTTCAGAGGAAGAGTTTGGACAGGCCTTTGAGCAGGTAAAGGCACTGGCAGACAGGATGACGTCCGTGGGATTGAATCCGCCGACCTATTTTGAGTTTCTGTTTTATATGTCCATGGTGATTTTCCGGAAGGCGGGACCGGATTTTGTGATTCTGGAAACCGGCCTGGGCGGACGGCTGGATGTGACCAATGTAATCCGAAAGCCTGTGCTGACGGTGCTTACATCTCTCAGCATGGATCATATGCAGTATCTGGGCAACACCCTGGCGGAGATTGCCGGGGAGAAGGCCGGTATCATGAAAGAGGGAGTGCCGGCAGTCTACGATGCCAACTGTCCAGAGAGCCTTCCTGTGATCGAACACAGGGCGGAGCTGCTGGGCTGTCCTGTCTATCCGGTGAGCAGAAGGGATTATACGTTTCTTGGAAGGGATGATGGAGAGCCGCGGATTGCCATTCGGACGATAGACGGAGGACAGGTGGTAGTGACCATACCTTCCCAGGCAGAGTATCAGATGATGAATGTAACGGTTGCCGTCCGGGCTGTGGGAGTGCTGCGCAGCCGCCGTATTGCGTGGCTGTCGGCGGCGGATGTGGCAAGAGGCGTCCGCTGCAGCTATTGGCCGGGACGCATGGAGGAGGTTCTTCCCGGAGTGTACCTGGACGGGGCCCACAATGAGGGAGGCATTCAGGCGCTGTCGGCTACGATCAGCAGACTGCAGCAGGAGACCGGCCGGCCGGTATCTCTTATGTTTGGAGCCATGTCCGATAAGGCCCATGGGAAGATGATTCGGGATCTGTGCCGGGGTATCCGGGTTCAGCGGGTAACCATTGCCCACGTGGACTCCGGCCGAAGCGCCGGAGCGGAAGAACTGGCGAAGGAATTCAGGCAGGAGCTTGCTTGTCCGATAGAGGCATTTGACACGGTGGAAGAGGCATGGAGGGATTTTCTGAATCATAAAGGAGAAGGACTTGCCTTCTGCGCCGGTTCTCTGTATCTGATCGGAAGCGTGAAGGGGATTTTACATGAACGGCATAATATCTAAGCGGCGTAGTGTCTGAGGAAAACAATGTCTGACCGGCGTGCTGGCTGTGCCGGGTAATTTGCGGCGGAAAGGAATGGAATATGATTAATTTTGAAGAAGAGATCGAGCGTTTTAAGCCCAGCCTTGAGATTGAAGAAGTTGAAGATGCCGTTATGAATATGGACTTAACGGATATGACGGATATTTTGATGAAGATGATTGAAGAAACTCAGGAAAGAGAAGAGTAGATTCATGGATTACAGAGAAAGATGCGCCAGAATTTCCAATGCTTTTTATAATGCAGGTCTGGAGAAAGCGCGGATAAGAGATTTAACGGGGGCGGCGCAGTGCCTGAAGAAAAGCCTTCATTTTGATAAATATAATACCGATGCAAGAAATCTGCTGGGGCTCATTTATTATGAGATCGGAGAGACTGCGGAAGCGCTGCTTCAATGGGTGGTAAGTTCTAATCTGCAGCCTCAGGATAACCGCGCTTTTTATTATCTGGAAGAGATTCAGGGCCGGCCGGGCCAGTTGGAAGAAGAGAGTGTTCATATCCGGAAATATAACCAGGCCGTGCAATATGCGCAGACAGACAATTCTGATCTGGCCATTCTTCAGCTGAGAAGGGTGGTGGAGCATAAGCCTAATTATGTGAAGGCTCATATGCTGCTGGCCCTTCTGTATATCGGAAGAGAGGAATATACCAAGGCAGGCCAGTATCTTTACAAGGTACTGCAGATTGATAAAAATAATCCCAGGGCGTCCTGGTATATGTCTATTGCGAAAAGCAACACCAGCCGGGGAGAGGTGGAGCGGCGGAAACTGCTGACAGCATTTTCTCACAGGGAAATGCAGGATGACGACATTATTCTTCCCCCCACTTATAAAGAGACAACGGGCTGGCTGACTATTATAAATATTGCCGTAGGTCTTCTGATGGGCGCTGCCGTTATCTTTTTCCTGGTTATGCCTGCCAGAGAACAGCAGCTGCAGACAGAGCACAATCAGGAATTGAATCAGGTGCTTGAACAGGTCAATCAGGGCAATATGAAGATTGACCAGATGGAGTCTGACATAGCATCTCTTCAGGCGGAAAGAGATGAGGCAAAGGAAAGGCTTCAGGCTATTGAAGATGAAAACGGCGGCGTGCTGAACCAGTATCAGCGTCTTGTCTCTATACTTCAGGCATACCGAAATGATGATTTTCAGACCGCGGCAGAGTTGTATTCTGATCTGGATGCATCAGGGATAACTGATGAAGGGATGCAGACCATAATTGCGGATATCCGGACGGATATGGAGACGGAGGGCTATCAGGTTCTGGCGGATCTTGGAAATCGGGCCAGAGACGCGGGTAATCCTGATCAGGCCCTGGCTTATTATCAGAAAAGCCTTGATATGTACGGCGATAATCCGCAGGTCATCTATGATATGGCAATGGTTTATCAGGCGAAGGGGGAGGAAGATCAGGCGAATGAGCTGCTGGGAAGGATTATAACCAATTATCCCAATACGGAGCAGGCTGCCCAGGCCAGAGAGATCAGAGGGTATTAAAGCCGAATGAAAACAGAGTTAAGAAGACATCACGAAAGAAAAAATTTCGTGATGTCTTTTTGTTGAGAAAGGAGAAAGAAATAATGAACAATGAGTCGTTTTTATATGAGATTAAAGGCAGGGTGCTGGTGATTCACCTGCCCGAGGAACTGGATCATCATAATTCCAGAAATCTCCGGTACGAGACGGATCTGCTGCTGGCGGAGAATTATATTTCCCGAATCGTTTTTGATTTTTCAAAAACAGCATTTATGGATTCAACGGGAATCGGTATCTTGCTGAATCGATATAAGGAGATGCAGCGCAGCGGCGGAACGGTAGCAGTCTATGGCGTAAAAGCAGGGATATTGAGGCTGTTGAATCTGGGAGGCATAACAAAGCTGATATCCAGATTTGAAACGAAAGAGGCGGCAGTTAAGGGTTGATGCCGATTGGATAGTGAAAAGTGTTCAGAAGGAGGACGGGAAATGAATCAGATAGACAGGACGGAAACCATGCGGATGGAGATTGAAAGTTTTTCTCACAATGAAGAGTTTGCGAGAGTGGTAGTCGCGGTGTTTATGAGCCGCCTGAATCCAACGCTGGATGAAGTGGATGATGTGAAGACGGCGGTTTCTGAAGCGGTAACCAATTCAGTGATTCATGGATATGAATGCGGTCCGGGAATTATTTACATAGAGGCCTCTATTCATGGAAGAGAGCTTTCCGTGACGGTGAAGGACACCGGAGTGGGCATTCAGGATGTGGAAAAGGCCAGGGAGCCTATGTATACCACTGATTGTACCGGC
>CANQBN010000011.1 GCA_947588855.1 uncultured Lachnospiraceae bacterium | reverse complement strand
TAAAGCTTATGGCATTGGAGAAGAGAAATATAATGTGCAATTATTCGGTTCTTATGCCGCTCTGGCACAAGGAAAGTACAGATTATCTGAATGCGAGCCTGGAGAGCATGCTTACACAGACGGTTCCACCTGCGGAGATCGTACTGATAACGGAATATGAACCATCAGAGGGGATAACGGAACTGCTGGAGAAGATGCAGGGGCAGAATAGGTCCATTCCTCTCCGTGTGATCAGAAATCCAGACTTGGCAGGCAGAGGGCTGGGCGCAGTCCTGGCATTCGGCGTGGAGAACTGCAGGTACGATATCATAGCCAGGATGGATACTGACGATATTTCATTTCCGGAAAGGTGCGAAAAGGAGCTGGAAGTACTTTTGGATAACCCACAGATCGCCATAGTTGGCGGCGGTCTTGAGAAATTCAGCGATGACCCGGGTGTGAGGGAAGGTTACAGGATGCCGCCGGAAATGGGGAAAAAACTGATATGGTATTCAAAATTCCGCAGTCCGTTCAACCATCCGACGGTGATGTTCCGGAAAGAAGTCATCCTGCAGGTGGGAAATTACTCGCAGCTTAAGGAGGGGGAGGATTACGATCTCTGGTACCGTGTCCTGAAGAATGGATACCAGGGATACAATCTCCAGATACCTATCCTGCATTACAGGTCGGGAAAAGAGATGCTGAGGCGCCGGAAGAACAAACGGTTTTACCGCCAGTCCCTGGCACTGGTCAGGCAGATGAGGAAGGACCGATACATAAATACGGCAGAGGCGGTTCTTGCGGCTGGTATGCATACGGTCCGGTATTATTCGCCGTTTGCGCTGAATGAATTTGTATACAGGTATGTAAGGAGCTGAACATGATCATTACAAGGACCCCTTTCCGGGTCAGCTTCGCGGGGGGAGGGAGCGACCTCCCCGCGTTTTATGAAAAACACGGCGGCTGTGTGCTGAGTACGGCAGTCGACAAATATATGTACATATCGATCCACCCGTCGTTCCGGAAGGAAGAGACCATCCTGAAGTACTCGAAGACGGAAACGGTTCATGACCTTTCGGAAATAGAGCACCGGTATTTTAGGAGTATCCTCCAGAAGCAGAAGGTGCAGGGCGTAGAGATCACCAGCACGGCAGATATCCCTGCCGGGACGGGACTCGGTTCCTCTTCCGCATTCACGGTGGGGCTGCTTCATTCCCTGTATAGTTATAAGGGTCGTTTTGTGTCGTGTGAACAGCTTGCGGAAGAAGCCTGCCGTGTGGAGATCCGCGACCTGGAACAGCCGATAGGAAAGCAGGATCAGTATGCAGCGGCATACGGCGGGCTTAATTTTTACACGTTCAACCGCGATGGGAGCGTGTTCGTGGAACCGCTGCTTATGCCGTCCGGCACCAGGGAGAGCCTGGAAAGGCGGCTGATGCTGTTTTATACCGCGCAGATTCATTCGGCGTCGAAGATCCTGGAAGAGCAGGGGAGGAACCTGGCAGCCTCAGAGGAAAAGGAAAAGGCCCAGATGGAGATGTGCGCCCTTGCGAGGGATCTGAGGAATTACCTGCAGGAAGGGAAAACGGACGAACTCGGGGCGATCCTTGACCAGAGCTGGAAACGGAAGCGGACACTGGCCGGGGGGATATCGAATCCTGTGATAGACGAATACTATGACACAGCCATCCGTGCCGGGGCGTATGGCGGAAAGCTCCTGGGAGCAGGGGGCGGGGGATTCCTGCTGTTCTATGTACCCGAGAAGGCGCAGGAGCATGTCAGGGAGAAGCTGGGGCTGCCCGAGATCCCTCTGGGGTTCGATTCCCAGGGGTCGTCGATCATCTTTGTCGGTGTCAAGCCGCATACCATAAGAAAGAGAGAGGATTGAAGGATGAACGTGTTAGTAACCGGAGGCGCGGGTTTTATAGGAACCCATCTCTGCCGTGAACTGCTGAAACAGAAGCACAGGGTCGTCTGCGTGGACAATTTTACGCTGGGGTCGAAGGAAAGTGTAAAGGATCTGCTGGAGGACCCGGCTTTTAGCCTGATAGAAGCAGATGCCTCAAACGTGGACAGGCTGTCGCAGATCATGGAAGAGAAGCAGGTCGGGATGGTGTACCATCTTGCTGCCAATTCGGATATACAGAAAAGTGCGTTCTCCCCGTCCATCGACTATATCAATACATTTTCCACGACATACAGTGTGCTGGAAGGGATGCGGAGAAACGGGATAAAGAAGTTGTTTTTTGCTTCCACATCCGCGGTATACGGTGAGAGGACGGGAGTCCTCCTGGCGGAGGATACCGGAGGTCTGGCGCCGATCTCCTACTACGGAGGTGCGAAGCTGGCCTCCGAAGCGTTCATTTCGTCCTACGCGTACATGAACGATATGGATGTTACGGTCTTCCGTTTCCCCAATGTCATAGGTCCCGGGCTCACCCATGGGGTCATTTTTGACTTTATAAGGAAACTGCGGGAAAACCCGGCAGAGCTACGGATACTTGGCGACGGAAACCAGAAAAAACCGTATATTTATGTGCTGGATTTGGTGGATGTGATCCTGAAGGTCAGCCAGGCCGGTGAGAAAGGCGTCCGCACATACAATATCGGCGTAGAGGACGCGACAACAGTCACGGAGATCGCCGACATGGTCTGTGAGGCCATGGGGCTTGGCCATGTCCGGTATGACTATACCGGCGGGGACCGCGGGTGGAAAGGGGATGTACCCAGCTTCCGGTATGACCTGGCAAGGATCCATGGATGGGGGTGGAGACCCACCCATACATCCAATGAGGCGGTTCGCGAAACGCTGAAGTTTGTGCTGAAAGGGCAGGGCTGATATGCAGGCGGTCATCATGGCGGGCGGAAAAGGGACCCGCCTCACTTCCGTCACGAATGACCTGATACCAAAGCCGATGGTGAAGATATCAGGGAAACCGATCTTGGAAAGGCAGATTGATTGTCTTCGTGAAAATGGGTTAACGGACATCTGGATCGTCGCGGGGCACCTGCATGAGAAAATCCGGGAGTATTTTGGAGACGGAAGCGGATTTGGCGTTACGGTTCATTATTATATTGAGGAGCAGCCGCTGGGGACAGCGGGGGCTTTTATTTATCTGAAGGAATATATCCGCGGCAGTGCGATTATTCTGTTCGGCGATGTCCTTTTGGATATTGATTTTAGACGATTTGAAACTTTTCACAAAGAGAAAAATGCGGCTATTACTTTGTTTATACATCCTAATACCCATCCGAAGGACAGCGATTTGGTTTTGACGGATGGGAAGGAACGAGTGATTGGTTTATTAAAGAAAAATGAGCCAAGGAACGGATATAATCGAAACCTCGTAAATGCGGGAGTCTATTGTATCAATTTCGAAAAAGTGAAACTGCCAGATAAGTCTGCAAAAATGGATCTGGAGAAAGACGTTATTATTCCTCGAATACAGAGCGAAAAAGACGTTTATGGCTATCGATCTCCGGAATATATAAAAGACATCGGGACGCCAGAACGGCTATCAGAAGCGGAAGGAGATTGGTCTTCGGGGCTGATTCAACAGAAGAATCTAAGAAATGTTCAGAAATGCGTTTTTTTGGATCGTGACGGTACTTTGAACAAACACGTTGGACTGTTAACGAAGGTGGAAGAACTCGTTCTTGAGGAGACGGTTCCACAGGCACTAAAGCTGCTTCATAAGAAGGGGTATCTGGCTATTGTGGTTACAAACCAACCGGTTATAGCCAGAAATTTATGCACTGTAGAGGAACTGGAACAGATCCATGCGAAACTGGATGATGAGTTGGGAAAATTTGGGACATATGTGGACGATATACGGTATTGTCCGCATCATCCAGATAGAGGATATCCGGAAGAGAGACAGGAGTACAAGATTGATTGCGACTGCCGTAAGCCTAAGACGGGACTGATTGATTACTGTATAGAGAAGTATCATATTGACCGTGAAAAATCTTATATGATCGGAGATACTACGACGGATATCCGTACAGGGAAAAATGCCGGATTGAGAACTATACTGCTGAAAACAGGAGAGGCTGGGAACGACGGAAAATACGATGATAAACCGGATCAGACAGTGGAGAATCTGTTGGATGCGGCTGAAAGGGTTGGAGATTGATCATGGATGTTTTCTGGAGGTGTGCGCATTTTATATATAAACGGTTCGGCAGGGGGGTAATTATGTAGGGCGTTTTTTTGAATTGATCAGTTTTGTGATCTCATCAAATGCGATTTCTGCACAGGCTGAAATTGGAAATGGAACAGTTTTTGTACATCACGGCTTAGGTACTGTGGTTCATGAGAAAGCGATTATAGGAAAAAACTGTACAATATTTCAAAATGTGACGATTGGACAAAAACATTCTCGATCCTATCAAGAGGATGGGGTACCCGTTATAGGTGATTATGTGCTGATTGGAGCTGGGGCCTGTTTGCTTGGCAATATCAAGATTGGTGATTATGCGGTTATAGGAGCGAATGCCGTGGTTGTCCATGATGTTCCGGAAAGTGCAGTTATAGTAGGGGTACCAGGTAAGATTATTCGGTAGATATGTTTATATGGAACAAGGATATGCGCAGAGCAGCATACAGTGAAAGTCTTGACAGAGACAAGCCATGGTGCATGTTCCTGATTCCATTATAAGTATGAGGTCAATAATGAAGGTTTGAAATTGAGATTATAAGTATATAAGAGGTGCAAATGAAAGACTATAAGGAACTGATAAAGAAATATTTAAAAACGGAGCAGGCAATGCTGACATCCATCGATATAGATGCTGTAAACCATGTAATGAACATACTGGAAGATGCGAGGAAACGCCATGCAAGGATCTATATATGCGGGAATGGTGGAAGCGCAGCAACGGCGTCGCATTTTGTGTGCGATTTCAATAAGGGAGCGAGCCAAGGGCAGGATGAGAAATATCAGTTTATATGCCTGAGTGATAATGTTCCGACGATGATGGCCATGGCAAATGATTTTAGTTATGATGAGATTTTTAAGGCACAGTTGGAAGGGCGAATAGGAAGAGGCGATATTTTTATTGGAATATCAGGCAGTGGAAATAGCAACAACGTAGTATTGGCAGCAGAGTATGCAAAAGGATGCGGCGCAATAGTGATTGGTTTTGTAGGGTATGATGGGGGAAAATTGAAATTGGTATGTGATCATACACTTCATGTGGATATAGATAACATGCAGGTGGTGGAAGATATACATATGGTGTTTGATCATTTGATGATGTGGTGTTTGGTGAATGGCAAGGAACTATGCTAATAAATCGTAAGAATTACTTTTTTAGAAATATTTTGTTGTTAAAGCTATGTTTGATGTACTTTCTAAGGTCATACCAATCAAGAAAAACGATGATCTTTGCATTTTTACCAGACCGCAATTTTGATGACAGTCCGCGGGCATTATACGAAGAGATATGCAGGTGTCATTTCTTTGATGATAGGACGAGCTCCTTCTGTAGGATCAGGCTATGGAGTTTGTGAGAGGATATTTATTTATGAAAATAAGAATATTATATATCGTATCAACATTACAAAAGAGTGGACCAACTACTCAATTATATGGCCTTATCAGTACTCTTCCGAAAGAGAAGTATGTCATCAAGATCATTACTCTATCTCCAGAACCACAAGAAAGCCGTTGGAATGAATTTGTCAGCCTGGGAGTCGAAGCAGACTCACTTAATATGAATCGGGTAGAGGGAATGTTTTTCGCAGGTAATAGGCTTCGAGATGTGATTAATAGATTCAAGCCAAACATTGTGCATAGCAGTGGGATTCGTTCGGATTTACTGATATGCAGGATGAGAATAGGTGTGAGTTGGTGTGCAACTATACATAGTTATTGTATAGATTATCCACTACAATATGGACGAATAAAAGGAAGGATAATGGCTTGGTTACATTTGAGGACGATTAAAAAGATGCGTCATCCAATATGCTGCTCCTTGTCTTTAAAACATTTATATGAACAGATTTTGCATAGACCCATGTATGCAGTTCAAAATGGGATATCTATTGACCGTTTTCGATTTGAAGACGAGAAAAGACAACGGCTTAGAGAGACATATGGTATCGGTGAAGAGGAGATAGTGTATATCACTGTAGGTAATTTATTAGAGGTGAAAGATCCATTAACGGTAATAAAAGCATTTAATTTATTAAAAAAGGAAAAAGTTCATCTTTATATAATTGGAGATGGAGTACTTAGGAAAACTTGTCAAGAGATTGCTGACAGTAAAGTGATCTTTACGGGGAGAATTGAAAATGTAGAAGAATATTTACTTCTTTCTGATGTGTATATTTCAGCATCGATATCTGAAGGTTTACCAACCTCAGTTCTTGAGGCAGGAGCGGCAGGCTTGCCAATGATTCTTTCTGATATTCCACAGCATAGGGAAATATGGAACAATGAATCAAAATACATACATTTTTTTAATGTTGGAGATGTGGCTACGCTTGAACAGAAGATGAACATCATGAAAGAAATGAGGAGCAATAATCAAACACGAGAAATTATTTCTAAATCGATAATATCCAGATTCAGCAGTGAAAAAATGGGTTGGGAATATCAGAAATTTTATGATTATATGTTTGAGAAAATTAACCAATCTGAAAGGAAATCAGTGAGTTCATGAAAATAACACTGTTTATTGGTGGTTTGGGGAGCGGTGGGGCTGAACATGTAATAACTGAATTAGCAAATTACTTGTCCGCCCATCATACCGTTACGATATTGACGTGGTCGAGCAGTAATACGCATTATATGTTAAGCAAAAAGGTAAAATTAATTTCATGCAGAAGTGAGGTGAAGAAGAATCTAGTTGTAAGGAATATTGAGTCTTACAGAAATCTAAAGAAATATATTAAAGAAGAAAATACCGAGTGTTTCGTTGCTTTTCTGGTGAGTACAGTGTATTTTCTTTTATCATTAAAGAAGTATATTTCATCTCCGGTGATTTTTTCTGTCAGGAATTATCCTAAAGAAGAGTACGGAGGCGTAGTTAAGGGATTTTTGAGTCATGTTTTACTTAAGCGTGCAGATGGAGTTGTTTTTCAGACAGATGATCAGAGGCAATGTATGAAATATCTTTCGAAAATGACATATGCGACTATACCAAATGCGGTTAATGTGCCTTTAGAATGTATAAAAACAAAGGAAGAAATAGACAATGTATCTAGTAAAACGATTATGGCGGTCGGACGACTAAGTAAACAAAAGAATTATCGTATGATGATTTTGGTTATGTCAAAAATATTAAAAGAATATCCAGATTATCAATTATACATTTATGGAGAAGGTCCTGAGGAAGATAGATTAAGAAAATTAATAGTAAAATGCCATATGCAGGAGCAAATTCATTTAGCAGGAATTACAAAGCAAATAACAGAAAAGTTGAGGAAGACAGAACTGTTTATAATGACTTCTGATTATGAAGGGATATCCAATGCCCTTATAGAAGCGATGACAGTAGGAGTAACAGTTGTAGCAACAGACTGTCGTGGAGGAGGTGCGAGACTTCTTATACAGAATGGTAAAAATGGCTTGTTGATTCCACGAAGAGACAGACAGGCTTTTGAAAAGGCAGTCAGAAGAGTATTAGATGACAAAAATCTTAGAATAAGTTTGGCGCGAAATGCCCAGAATATTCGGAAAGACTTTTCTAAAGATGTCATTTATAGGAAATGGGAAAGTTTCATTGAGTCTGTAGTTAGATTGAGGTAGATTATGGTAGTATATGCAATTAGCGGTGGAATGATTTTTTTGGCAGCATTTGCCTGTAGATTTTCTAATAAAAATGCAGATAAATTGTTTCTTTTTTTTGCTGGAGCCATTCTGTTTTTGGTATCGGCCTTGAGGGCTACTACAGTTGGAACGGATTTAAAAAATTACCTTTTGATATATGATAGAATAGGTGAAATAACTATGGAAGAGGTTCCAAATCTTGATACGCTTTACCCTGGGTTAAATTATACAGAGAAGGGATTCCATTATTTTTGTAAAATATTGACTTATTTTTCTAAAGATCCCGGTTTCTTTATATCGGTAACAAGTTTTATAATAGTTGGAGGTGCGATTTTTCAGATATATCACTTTTCTAATAATTATTATTTCAGCATTTTAATCTATCTACTATTTGGTCATTATATGGAGTCAATGAATATAATACGTGTTTCTATGGCAATGTCGATTTTGGGAATAGCGCTATTTTTCTTGATTAAGAAGAAAACAGTATGGTATTTTATATTTGTTATGCTTGCAATTTGTATCCATAAAACAACAATGGTTTTTTTGATGCTTTATCCGCTATCGAAGATGAAGGTCAACAGAAAATATTTTTTTCTAGTGCTGGCCGGAGGTCTGTTTATATATAAGTTTGGATATGACATTTTACTCTATGCAGCAACCTTTTTTCACTATGATTATTATATAAAGCATATAGGTCATGGAAATGCAGATGGGTTATTGCTTATGATATTGATTGTGTGTTTTGCTACAGCCTTTTTTTGGAAGAGTTACGAAAAGGATGATCCTAATGCTGAAATATGGGTGCATACAATGTCGGGTGCTTTTTTGCTGGCTGTATCGGCAATACATTTTGGTCTGATGTCTAGGGCAGTATTTATATTTTCTTTTTATATTTCTATTCTGGTGCCAAATGTAATACATAGTTTGAAGAAAATCAATCGTGTGTGGGGTTACTCATTGGTATCATTTGCTATGACTTTTTATGCAGTATATTATCTATATCGTTTAGATGATATAAATTCGAATGTGTTTCCGTATATGTTCCGAATATAGTATTTATTTTGGCAATTGTTAAATGTTATTTTTACTGCCAGATATGCCTCATAAGTCATCCGCAGGTAAGGAAAAAGTGGAATCATCCTTCTGGGTGACTGAAATGGAGCATTATAGTTAGGTTTTAGTGTACTTATTGACATGAATTTTAAGGCTTGTCAATGAGTATTTCCTGACAGTTGAAGAAGGTATCTGTGAATAAGAACTGGCGGTATTAAGCAAGCATAAATTTTCTTCTCTGTTTGTTGGTGAAATGGTTTTGTGGTGATTCTATTGCACCATAAACGGAGAGAAAATTTATATAATTTATATAAAAGAAGCAAGAAAACCTAGTAAAATCAATGGGTTTGGCAATTTAACAATGCCTAATAAAAATAAGTATAAGGAGATTAGAATTATGAGAATATGTGTATTAACTGATGCGCCTTGTATATTCAACAGTGGTTTTTCTCAAAGGGTACTGAGAGAAATGGATTTAATATCAAGCAACTATATTTGTGAACTTTATTATTATACTTTCTTTTCCTTAAGAAAATATAAAGAATTGAAGAAAACGCCAAGCTTATCTAACGAGCGTAATATAAAAAGCGCAGTAAGAAAAGTCATGGATTCTCACAATATAAAAGAAATAGAGACACATTTTATAATTTCCTCAAGACTCCGTCGTATATTACCGGATGGTTTATATGATAAATTCTACGCTGACAAAGTGCTCGAATATGTAAAAAAAAATCATATTAATATTTTACTTTGTGAGAATTTATGGTGTTCTTATATTGGATATTTAGTCTCACGAAAAACAAGCATAAAGTATATTGTTGATTATCATGGTGTAGTTCCAGAAGAGCATAAATTCTTTAATGGTGAAAAAGAAGATTGGCAGTACGTCTTTCTTAAACAAATCGAAAAAGATACTATGTTAAGCGCAAATCATATTATTTGTGTGTCTAATAAATTTAAAGAATATCTTATTAATAATTTTGGCATACAACCATGCGGAATTGATGTAGTGCCGTGTTGTGTTTCAGAAGTTAAATCGTATTCTTATGAGCGAAATAATAAACTAAAAATGCAACTAGGCTTGTGCGGACGCAAAGTCATAATATATGCGGGTTCAATTACTAAATACCAATGCTTGCAAGAAATGGCTTTATTATTTTCTAAACTTATAAATAAGGATAGTTCATTTTATTTTTTGTTTCTGAGTTCATATAGCGATTATAATGTGTTTGACAAGCTGATGAAAGATTACAACGTTCCAGAAAATTTTTATATGCTAAAGTCAGTACCACAGGAAGAAGTTCATAATTTTTTATGTATGGCAGATTATGCACTGATTATTAGGGAAGACCATTTGCTTAATCAGGTCGCTTCTCCGACCAAAATTGCAGAGTACCTAATGGCCGGTCTGCCTATTATTGGGACGAATGGCATTGGAGATATAGCGGATATTCCGTCTGCTAAAATTTTATTTGATTTTAGGGAATTAAAACGTGACATAAATAATGTTGTTGATGAAATATTAGCATTTGACAAGTCTTCTATTGACAGAGAGGCTAATAGTCAAGTGGCGAGAGCCTATGTGCAGAATAACCTTACATGGTCTGCTTATAAGGAGCTATATGCCGATGTGTTGTCATCACTGAGCAACTTTTTATAGAATATCAAAGTGATGAGGATGATAATAAAACATTTATAAAGGACCAATTATTTTTTAAAACATATTAAAATATTGGAGATAAAATCTTGAAAACTATCCTTCTCGTCTTCGGTACACGCCCTGAAGCGATAAAAATGTGCCCGCTTGTAAACGAACTGAAATGTTACAGCCAAATAAATACTGTTGTCTGCGTGACGGGTCAACATCGCCAGATGCTCGACCAGGTTCTTGAAGCTTTCAACGTTGTACCGGACTACGACCTCTCCATTATGAAGGACAAGCAGTCGCTGTTTGACATTACGACGAATATCTTAAACCACATTAAGGAAGTCCTCGAAGAAGTCAAACCCGATGTCGTACTCGTCCATGGCGACACGACGACCACCTTTGTAACGGCGCTTGCGTGTTTCTATCTGCAAATTCCAGTCGGTCATGTTGAAGCTGGACTGCGAACACACAATATTTATAGCCCGTACCCCGAGGAATTCAACCGGCAGGTCGTCAGCATTGTCAGCCAATATAATTTCGTGCCGACGGAACTCTCAAAGCAGAATTTGTTGCGCGAAGGCAAGCCAGAGAGCAGCATTTTCGTGACTGGAAACACCGCTATTGACGCGCTGAAAATTACGGTTCGTGAGAACTACCATCACTCTGAACTCGACTGGGTGGAGGGTAGTCGGCTGATCCTCATCACCGCGCACCGTCGTGAGAATCTCGGCGAGCCGATGAAGCATATGTTTCACGCAATCCGCCGGGTGATGGACGAGCACCTTGATGTTAAGGCAATTTATCCGATTCATATGAATCCGGTGGTGCGCGAAACGGCGGATGCAATCCTCGGTGGCGACGAGCGAATCCACATTATAGAACCGCTAGATGTGCTTGATTTTCATAATTTCATGGCGCGCAGCTATATGATTTTGACCGATTCCGGTGGGATTCAGGAGGAAGCTCCAAGTCTCGGTAAGCCAGTACTCGTTATGCGTAATACAACAGAACGTCCTGAAGGGATTAAAGCCGGAACGCTGAAACTTGTCGGTACGGACGAAAAAACAATCTACATGGAGTTTAAACGTCTGCTGACAGATAAGAAGGCGTATGATGAAATGGCTAAGGCAAGTAATCCTTATGGGGATGGTCACGCATGCGAGAGGATAGCAAAGGTGTTGGCAAGGTAGGGCATTATGATTAAAAAGCTTATAAAACCCCTTTTTTCTGCCGTCGTAAAAATCGTAATTAAGTCTATAGATTCTATTTATGCGGCAGTTAGCAAAGCGCATATTGAAGGCACAATTCAAACGGTATCTCAAGCGTTGGAAACCAAAACGGAATATGTATCATATCAAATAATGCCCAAAGACACGTCGGTTATCCCAATACTGGATGGATTGAATCAATCCTCAAGCTTTGCAATAGTAATGCAAGGACCACTCTGTAAAAAAGATAATATGACTGTCAACACAATCAAGTTTTATAAAAAGGCTTATCCATTAGCGAAAATTATCGTTTCTACTTGGAAAGATGAATCGAAAGAGGATATAGAGATAATTGCTGAGCTTGGCGCGGTAGTTGTCCAAAGTGAAAAGCCGTCTCATAGCGGAATCATGAATGTCAATTATCAGCTTACAAGTTCTCTTGCCGCAGTAAAAAGAGCCAAAGAGATGGACTGTGAATTTGCAGTTAAGACGAGAACAGATCAACGCATCTGTAAACCTTTTATTTTTGATTCTATGATTTCCGCGATTAAGTTTTTTCCAGGCGGGGAAAGGCAAAAAGGCAGGTTGGTTACTTTAGGTGTATGTAACGGAGGAATGTTTACGCCGTACTACACTTGTGATTTTTTATATTTTGGATATACGGATGATCTGTTAAATTTATTTTCTATACCGCTTGATGATAGGGAAGACGACAAAACATTACGCGACAGTAATCTTTTGCTTACAAGACGTCAACTCGCTGAACAAATAAGAGCCCCTGAAATATATATTCTAAAGCATTACTGCAAAGAATATTTGAAATTAAGCGGGGAAGATACGATAAAAGAATACTGGAATGTTGCAAAGAATTATCTTATCTGCTATGGAATGAACGATGTTGAGCTTATGTGGAATAAGTACGATAGGCTTTATAATTTAAATTTTTATTCTTCATCCTATTTCAATGGCAGAGACTCATTGAAATGTTTACGTACTATGTGTTTTGACTTCTTTAATTGGTTTAATCTATATGTAGGGAACATAAAATATGATGAACACTATGAACAATACGCTGAAGTGGCATTGATTGACAATGATAAAAAGAATAATTGAAAAATACAGAATAGCTTCTCTCCCTGTAAAAGCTGTCGCTTGGTTTACGATTTGCCAATTCCTGCAAAGAGGAATAGGCGTTTTGACAAGCCCTTTTGTAGCACGGTTGCTTTCCACCACGGAATATGGCAGGGCAAGCACATTTGCTTCGTGGGAAAGTCTTTTCATGATGCTGGTTACGTTGTCTTCTTTCCAATCAATAAACTACATTTGTGCGAGGCTCGATAAAAAGGAAGCTACGCTTTCAAGTCTCATAGGGTATAATATAGTTATTTCACTCTTTTGGGGAATGCTGCTGTTCCTTAATATTGACATCATTACGAGTATAACCGGCATGTCTGTGACCCTGATACTGTGTATGTACTTATATTGTACTTTTACAAGCTTTATTTCATGCTGGAGAAATGTAAAACAGTATACTTATTCTTATAGATTAACTTCCTTTGCAACCTTAATTTGTACATTTGGCACCTCTTTTGGCGGTCTCGCCTCAATATTGCTATTTTCAAAGACTGCCGAAGCAAAAATAATACCTCAAGTAATAGTCACAGTTATTGTCGGACTTGTCATTGTAGTGACTGCATTCAGGAGGGGTAAGGTTTTTTATGATAGGGAAATCTGGAAGTTCACTTTTTGCTTTTGCGTGCCGCTACTTCCTCATTACTTGTCAGAAATTGTTTTAATGAATTCGGATAAAATAATGATTGATCGAATGTGCGGTTCATCTGATGTTGCAATTTACAGTGTTGCTTATATAGTAGGTTCACTAATCTTAATGGTTACAAGTGCAATAAATTCAGCTTTTGCGCCATATCAATGTCAGAAGATAGCAAGTAAAGAATATAAAGCTCTTGCAAAAAATACTAATCACATAATAGCGTTTGTGGCATCTTGCCTTTGCGGAGTTATGCTATTCGATCGCGAAATTGTTCTTATTTTCGGCGGACAAAAATACATTGACAGTATTTTGCTTATCATTCCCATAAGTCTCGGTGTATTCTTTAACTATGTATTTCAGCTGTTTGCTAGAGTTCAGGAATATTTCGAGCAAAAACACACTATTGTTATTGCATCTGTAAGCTGTGCAGCTCTTAATATTGTACTTAATTATATCTTTATAAACCTGTATGGGTATAAAGCGGCGGCATACACGACATTTGTCTGTTATATCTCATTCTGCTTCCTGCATTATCTATTTTACAGAAAAGTCTGCAAAAAGTATATCGGTCAGGAAATATACGATATAAAAGGATTGGCGCTGATTTCTGCGGCGTTAATTATTTTGGCTTTGGTCATTAGCGTTATAAACAGATTGTTTATCTTGAAATATATAATTCTTACAGTTGCACTTATAATCATAATATGGCAGAGAAAAAGAATATTTGAATTTGTTAAAACTATACGGGAGAAGTGATAAAAATGCAAATCTTAGCCCATCGAGGATATTGGAACTCCAATATTCCGGCCAATTCCCCCTTGGCACTAAAAGGTGCCCTTAAAAATGGTTACGGCTTTGAATCCGATGTTCGGGATTACAGGGAGAAAATAGTTATCTCTCATAACATAGCCGACGCCTCGTGTCAGAATGTCGAAGAGGTTTTCAAGTGGTTGGCGGAATACGGAGACAGATATTGCTTTGCAATAAACATTAAAGCCGATGGTCTCAAAGAGATACTAAAGGAATATTTTGAGTGTTATAACATCAAAAACTATTTCCTTTTTGATATGTCCGTTCCTCAGATGGTGGAATTTGCAGAGATAGGATTGAGGTTCTTTACTCGAAGAAGCGAATACGAAACCGAACCGGTAATGTACGGACAAGCGGCTGGCGTGTGGATAGACAGCTTTAAGCAGATTGACTGGATCACGAAAGAACTTCTTCAGGATTATATTTCAAACGACAAAGAGGTATGCCTTGTCTCACCCGACCTGCACGGAAAAACTGATTATAAGCTTTTCTGGAAAAAGCTAAGAGAGTGGAATATTGATTTCTCAAAGATACTTCTCTGCACAGATCATCCGGATGAGGCGAGGGAATTCTTTAAAGATAAGCTTTAGGAGAAAAAGATGATAAAAGCTATTTTATTTGATATGGACGGCGTTTTAATAGACGCCAAAGACTGGCACTATGAAGCGTTGAATAAGGCGCTTGGGCTGTTTGGAATTGAGATAAGCAGATATGATCATTTACATACCTTTGACGGACTGCCTACGAAGGTAAAGCTGAAAATGCTCAGCGAGCTGTATTATCTTCCCGAACAGCTTCACGAATTTGTGAATCAGATGAAGCAGAAGTATACAGCGCAGATGATACACGAAAGATGCCATCCAATGTTTCATCACGAGTATGCGCTTTCAAAACTACACAAAGCAGGCTATAGGCTTGCAGTCTGCTCGAACTCAATGCGCTCGACTATAGAGTTGATGATGGAAAAGTCGATGCTTATTGATTATCTTGATCTCATCGTTTCAAATGAAGACGTCAAAAGGGCAAAGCCGGATCCCGAGATGTATCAGACTGCCATTTCAAAATTCGGCCTTAAGCCGGAGGAATGTATAGTCGTCGAGGACAACCCCAATGGCATTGCGGCGGGAAAGGCAAGCGGCGCGTCAGTTCTTGAAGTTGCTACGGTTTATGATGTGAACTATGAGAATATAATGAGGCTAATAGACAAGGTCAATGGAGGCGAGAATGGTTAATATACTTATTCCATCAATGGGAAAATCTAACTTTTTTGAGGATAGTTTTTTCCCAAAGCCGTTAATTGAGATCAAGGGAAAGACCATGCTTGAGATGGTCATTGAAAATTACTCCTGCGTTGATCCGAAAAACTATATCTTTGTTTTTGATGACAAGGATTGTAGCGAGTTTCACCTTGATTCTTCGGCAAAAATCCTTTCACCTCTGAGCATTGTTATAAGGCTGAGAAATCAGACAAAAGGGGCGCTCTGCACCTGTCTGATGGCAGTGAATTACATAAATAGCGAGACACCACTTATAATTGCGAACAGTGATCAGATAATCGATATTGATTACCAGGACGTTATCAGTCGTTTTAATAATGCAGGGGCCGATGCGGGGGTCATAACATTTCCGAGTATTCACCCACGTTGGAGCTATATAAGAAAAAATGGCGAAGAAGTTGTGGAAGTTGCTGAGAAGAAACCTCTTTCAAAGGATGCAATCGCCGGATTTTACTATTTTAGAAAAGGCTCAGATTTTATTGAGAGCGCAAAAAAAGCAGTTTTAAAGGATAATAGCCTTAACGGTAAATATTACATTTCTGCGTCAATAAATGAGATGATTCTTATGGGCAGGAGAATTTCATACTACGAGATTCCGAAAGAAAAGTATCATTCATTCTATTCTCCCGAAAAGATAAAAGAATATGAGGAGGGAAGAGCCATATGAAAATAGCAAAGCTCAGTGATATGATAAAGGGCTGGTTCGTTGGAGATTTCGAGCCTACTCTCTATAAGACAAACGACGTTGAGGTTGCGGTAAAGTCCTATGATGCGGGAACATATGAAAGGAAGCACTATCACAAAATTGCAACTGAAATAACGGTTGTTACAAAGGGAACTATTCGAATGAACGGTGAGGAATATGCGGTAGGCGACATCATAATAATGGAGCCGAACGAAGCTACAGATTTCTATGCCGTAACTGATGTTGAGAATGTGGTGGTTAAGCTTCCCGGAGCAAATAACGATAAATACGAAGTGTAAAGGAGATAACAAAATGCTCAGTATAGTTATACCTATGGCAGGCCGTGGAAGCAGGTTTGCAAAGGCGGGGTATGAGCTTCCGAAGCCGCTCATAGATGTGAACGGCAGACCGATGATAGAGGTCGTAACAAAAAATATAGCCCCGAAATGCGAGCACAGATTTATCTACATCTGTCAACAGGAGCATCTTGAAAAGTATGCGCTTGCCGAAAGGCTTAAAAAGATTTCTGCGAACTGCATGATAGTCACTGCAGATCATATAACTGAGGGTGCCGCCTGTACGGTTCTTTTGGCTGAGAAATACATAGATAACGACAATCCGATGATGATTGCAAATAGCGACCAGTTTGTGGATACGGACATAAACGAATATCTTTCTGCGATGGGTGACAATGACGGTCTTATTATGACTATGCCTGCAGACGACCCAAAGTGGAGCTTCCTTAAGTATGATGAAGAAGGATATGTCACAATAGTCAGAGAAAAAGAGGTCATCTCAAACGAGGCGACAGTCGGGATTTACAACTATGCAAGGGGCAGTGATTTCGTTAAGTATGCTAAGCAGATGATAAGAAAGAATATCAGAGTGAATAATGAGTTTTACGTCGCACCCGTCTATAATGAAATGATAGAGGATGGAAAAAAAATAGTTTTCAAAGATATCGGAGAAAAAATGCACGGGCTCGGTACGCCGGAGGATTTGAAAAAATTTTTGAAAAGATGATAATAATATTATTCTCAAGATCAGAAAAACCAGATTTGTTTTTTGGGGATAATATAGTAGCACATTGCTTGATTTTCACTAGTTTCTCTGTGCTGAGTATTACGAAAGATTTGGTTCTAACTGGCTGTCAGGTATTTAACCACCACAACTTTATTGTAGGAGAAAAAATTAAGTATGGATATACAAAGATATAATCGTATATTGAGCAATTTTGTTTTCTCACCAAAATGGAGATTTCTATATCTGGCTCGAACGGGCTTTTATGATCATATGCCGGACGAGGAGTTTTTAAAAAGAAAATACAAGTATATCATAGGAACGGAACTGAATCTGGATAACCCTAGAACCTTTAATGAAAAGCTTCAATGGCTGAAGTTACATGATCATAATCCAGTCTATACGGTTATGGTTGATAAATATCTTGCTAAGGAATATGTGGCCAATATTATTGGAAATGAATACATTATTCCGACGCTTGGTGTATGGAGCAGTCCGGATGAGATTGATTTTGATTCCCTTCCAGAGCAGTTCGTGTTAAAGTGCAATCATAATTCAGGAACAGGGATGTGTATTTGTACGGATAAAAACGAGTTGGATATACAAAAGGTGAAAAAAGGACTTCGTAAAGGTATGGCGGAGAATTACTACCTGAATGGGCGAGAGTGGCCGTATAAGGATGTCCCGAGAAAAATCATTGCTGAAAAATATCTGGTTGATGAGTCTGGAAAAGAACTTAAAGATTACAAGGTTTTCAATTTTAATGGGGAGCCGAAGCTTATTCAGGTGGATTATGACAGATTTGTGGGGCATAAGCGGAATTTATATACAATTGATTGGAAATACATAGAAGCATCAATAGAGTATCCTACGGATAAGTCACGTCAAATTCCCAAACCTGAAGCTCTAGATAAGATGTTAAGTCTTGCTACGGAGCTATCTAAAGGGTTTCCGCATGTGAGAACGGATTTTTATTCAATAGAGGATAAGATTTATTTTGGGGAACTAACTTTTTATCATGAATCGGGATATGGAGTATTTACTCCACCCTCTTTTGGTGAGCAGATGGGAGAATGGTTGCGTCTGCCATCCGGGGGGGTAATGCTTAAGTATAAAAACATCAGAATCCTTGTGAAGATGGCAGCAGACGATTCAGTACCAGGTGAGCTGCTGGATTATAAATTCATGTGTTTTAATGGAGAGGTAAAGTGTTCGTTTGTATGCAGTGAAAGGCGTTCGGGTAATGGCTTAAAGGTTACATTTTATGACCGGGACTGGAATATCATGCCGTTCGAAAGGCATTATCCCCGAAGCCAAGTGGCTGTCGAAAAACCATGTAATTACCAGAAAATGATAGAACTGGCTGAAAAGCTTTCAAAAGGATTCCCTTTTATTCGCGTCGATTTCTATGAGGTGAATGGAAGGGTTTATTTTGGTGAGCTGACCCTCTATCCGGGCTCTGGCTTTGAGGAGTTTATCCCGCAGGAATGGGATGAGACATTGGGCTCTTGGCTTTCACTGCCGTAATTGGCATAGACAGCTTTTGGAGCTGGAAAGGATAAAAAATGGGTGAAAATAAAGTGGCTGTTTGCCATATGTCGGGCAGTCAATATCCGGATAAAGCGGATTGTTTCAGACCGGAGATTATGTATCCGGAATTTAAAGCATGCAAATTTCAAAAGATTTCCGGAGGGCAGAATAATGCGTATGAGATGGTACGGAAATGTCTGAAGCTGATGAAATATGACGCAGCCCATATAGATACGGAGAATTGGAATCCGCTAAGCAATATTATAAGACTGCGGGATCATGTAGTGCTGAAGCCCAATATGGTCATGCATTATAATCAGAATCCTGCGGGGGGCTTAGAATGTCTTTACACACATCCATCAGTGGTGGCAGCGGTGATTGATTATGTTCTGCTGGCTTTGACCAATAAAGATGGGGAAATAGAAGGAAGGGTTACGGTCGGTGATGCGCCCATGCAGGAATGCGATTTCGACCAGTTGGTTAAGGAGAGCGGATACGATGTATTGATTGATTATTATGCCAATGCAGGGATAAGTATTCAGCTTGTTGATTTCCGGAATGTCAGGACCGTTACGCATGGCGGAATAAAGATAAAGCAGTCATCTGATCGGGATTTAGGTGTTACTGTCTGTCTGGACAGTGCGTCTGAGTTTGCCGGCCTTTCTAAGAAAAGAATCGAAAATTTGCGTATCACGAATTATAACCCGCAGATCCTGCGGAGACACCATTCAGAAAATAAACATGAGTATAAAGTAGCAGAAGAGATTCTGGATGCGGATGTGGTCATCAATATACCTAAGCCCAAAACGCACAGGAAGGCCGGAGTAACGATTGCACTCAAAAACCTTGTGGGGATGAATGCAAACAAAGAGTATTTACCACATCATACACTGGGAAGTAAAAAGCAGGGCGGTGATGCCTATCAGGATCCTAATCTGTTTCTGAGAATTTCTGACCAGTTTCTGGATTGGAAAAACTATCATATGCAGAATGAAAGATATTTAACGGCTCGATTTCTGCAGCTGCCTTCGGGGGCGTTTTCAAAACTCGGGAAGTGCCTCGGCGAAAGGTACCGGGAAGGAAGCTGGTATGGAAATGACACGGTATGGCGGACGATTCTTGATCTGAATAAGATTGTGTTTTATGCGGATAAAGATGGAAATATGAGTCCGCAGAAGAAACGAAGGATGCTGATAGTAGCTGATATGATCGTAGCGGGAGAGAAGGATGGTCCAGTCGCGCCGTCCCCGAAGAGGAGCGGAATGATAGCGATGGGGGAAGATCCCGTTTGCTTTGATGAAACGATCTGTGCGCTGATGGGGATTTCCCCAACGTTTATACCAACGATTGCCCATGCTCGTGAGATAAAACAGTTTCCGCTTTCGAATGAAAGGTGCGCTGTGATTGACTCGAATGATGAGAGATGGAACAATAAGACTGCAGAGGAGATAAGCAGGGAAGACAGTCTGGGATTTGTTGAAAACCCGGGCTGGAAACGGTGAGGATTAGATATTTTCGGAGGGGAAATATTGCAGACGATACTTGTAACAGGAGCAGCTGGATTTATTGGAGCAAATCTGGTGCTGAATCTCCTGAAAAGGAATAAAACGGAAGCAGTGCGGCTTGTCGGAATCGACAACTTAAATGATTATTATGATGTGTCATTGAAACAATACCGTTTGGATGAAATTAAAAGGGCTGCAGATGAAGCGTCTGGGCACTCTGTCTGGACGTTTATCCATGACAGCATAGCGGATAAGTTTCTGGTGGATTCTGTATTTCAGGAATACCAACCGGACGTTGTGGTGAACCTAGCTGCGCAGGCAGGCGTCCGTTATTCGATTACGAATCCAGATTCTTACATTGAATCGAACCTGGTCGGCTTCTATAACATCCTTGAGGCCTGCCGGCATTCCTATGACGGTATACTGCCAGATGGGGGAGAGGGTAGTTATTTAGGTGTACGACATCTGGTATATGCCTCATCATCTTCTGTCTATGGTTTGAATAAGAAAGTCCCGTATTCGACAGAAGACCGCGTGGACAACCCGGTCAGTCTTTATGCAGCCACGAAGAAAAGCAATGAATTGATGGCTCATGCGTATTCAAAGTTGTATAATATCCCCTCTACAGGCTTGCGGTTCTTTACAGTCTATGGTCCAGCAGGGCGTCCGGATATGGCGTATTTCAGTTTTGCAAACAAACTTTTGCATGGTGAGAAAATCCCAATTTTTAATTATGGCAACTGTATGAGAGATTTCACTTATATTGATGACATTGTAGAAGGTATCATCCGGGTTATGCAGAAGCCACCGGTACGCAAGTGCGGTGATGACGGTCTTCCAATTCCTCCATATGCTCTTTACAATATTGGCAATAGTCATCCGGAAACCCTCCTTGAATTTGTAGATATCCTGCAACAGGAGTTGGTCAGAGGTGGGGTATTGCCATCGGATTATGATTTTGAAGCCCACAAGGATTTGGCACCGATGCAGCCCGGAGATGTGCCGGTGACATATGCGGATGTCAGTGCGCTGGAGCGGGATTTTGGATTCCGGCCGAAAACCAGCTTGCGGGAGGGATTGAGAAAATTTGCGGAGTGGTATAAAGAGTATTATAAAGTGTAATAAAGATATCTATTAAAGCCTGGCGTATGGAGGTTATGGGAAGTGGTTTTTTCATCATTGGAGTTCCTCTTTTTCTTTCTCCCTTTGGTCCTTATTGTATATATTTTGATTAAGTCCCGGTACGCGAATATGTGGCTGTTTCTGATGAGTGTTTATTTCTACTATGCCGGGGCCAAGGAATATGCAGGACTGCTTCTTGGCATCATTGCAGCTGCATATGTTTCTGGGCTGCTTAATATAAGAGCCGGAACCGTACTGTGAAATGGGTGGTTCTCTGGGCGGCGCTTGCTATTATGCTGGGCGCAATGATTTACTTTAAATACTGGAATTTTATTATGGAGAACATAAATAAGCTGGGAATGCGAGGGTTCGAGGTTAGGGACATAATCCTCCCAATTGGCATTTCTTTTTTTCCACAGTTGATTGCGGGACCTATCGTGCGTTTTCAGGATATCAGTGATTATCTAATGGAAACGCACAGAGAAGTAAATCTGAATGACCTTGCGGGGGGTATGGCGATTTGGGATAGGGCTGTCTAAAAAGGCGCTTCTGGCGAATAACCTTGGTGGATTTGCTGATATTGTTTTTGGCGTAAGGGATATCTCAAGGTTCTCGGTTTTGTACACACGGCTCGGAGCTGTGGCATATACCTTGCAGATATATTATGATTTTTCGGGATATTCTGACATGGCAATCGGTATAGGGAGAATGTTTGGTTTTCGTTTTTTAGAAAATTTTAACCATCCTTATACGGCGCGCTCGGTCAGAGAATTCTGGAGAAGGTGGCATATCTCCCTTTATAGATTTTTCCGTGATTATGTGTACATACCGCTTGGCGGCAGCCGGTGTACAAAAATAAGATGGATTTTTAACACATTACTGGTGTGGTTTCTGACAGGGCTCTGGCACGGGGCTTCCTGGAAATATATTTTCTGGGGATTTGCGTATGGCGTAATACTGCTTGCGGAGCGGCGTTTTGTGAGAACAGACGAGTCGTATCTTGGCAGCATCTTCGGCCATATATATACGATGCTGGCAGTTATATTGTTATGGGTGGTGTTTCGGGCAGAGAATCTGCCGCAGGCGTTCGCCTATATTGGAAATATGTTCGGAATCTGGACCTGTTCCTTTATTGGACAGGATTTTTGTTTCAGTTCGAAAATTTTGCCGTACTTTTGGCTGCAGGAAGCATTTTCAGCACGAATATCCCGTTAATGGTGCAGAGATGTTTCAGAAGAAAGGTATGGTTTGAATGTATACAGGTGGTATTGTTGCTAATCTGCGTGACGGTATCGGTTTCTTATATCTATATGGGAAGTTATGATCCTTTCCTGTATTTTATGTTTTAGAGAGAGGGAAGATTGTGTATAAAAAGATTTTCCTTGTGATTTTTATGTCGCTGAGCGTTGGGGTATTTGCGAGTTCCGGCCTGTATTGTCTGACAAACAGCGGTATCAGAAACCTGATACTTACGGAGAATATGGAAACGATTTTGGAGAATGCGTTCCCGGGAAAATCATTGTTTCGCAAAATATATGGGGTGGCAAACCTTATTTTGAGCCCGCATGAGATTGCTTCGGATGGACAGGCTGTGATAAAAGATAAAGACGGTTTCTTGCATAACAAGGGGCTTAGTGAGTTCTTAGAATAATAAGGGGTGATGAAAAATGAATAGTAAGTTTAACGAATTGTATGATGCTGATGTAGAAAGATATCAAACAAATAGGGGGTAACGCAGTTTTTACGCAGAGATACATCCGGAGATTTCATTATTATTTGCGAAAAAGCCAAACAACGGAAAATAAAATGCTAAGAATGTATTATAAGCTGAGATACAGGCTTCATTGCAGGAGTCATCATTTGGAAATCCCTTCATCTGTAAAAATAGGTAAAGGGTTATATCTCGGTCACCCATTCTGCATAACAGTAAATTCGGAAACAATTATTGGAGAGAACTGTAATATTCACAAAGGTGTTACGATTGGTCAGGAAAATCGCGGTATTCGAAAAGGAGCCCCCATTATTGGCGATAAGGTATGGATAGGCATAAATTCTGCAGTTGTCGGTAAGATCAGAATAGGGGACGATGTACTTATTGCGCCAAATTCATATATAAATCGAGATATTCCGGATCATTCCATTGTTTTTGGAAATCCCTGCATCGTAAAAGAACGGGAAAATGCAACAGAAAACTATATCAATAATATTGGAGGCTAAGGATGAATATTTCTATTGCGGGTACAGGATATGTCGGTTTATCGATAGCAGTTTTATTGGCTCAGCATAACCATGTGACAGCCGTGGACATTATCCCGGAAAAGATAGATATGATCAACCGGCGGCAGTCGCCGATTCAGGACGAATACATAGAGAAATATCTGGCGGAAAAGGACTTGAATTTGATTGCTACACTGGATGCGGAAGAAGCATATTCTCAGGCCGATTTTGTAGTAGTTGCGGCCCCGACCAATTATGACAGCCAGAAGAATTTCTTTGACACATCTGCCGTGGAAACGGTCATCCGGCTGGTAACGGAATGTAATCCGCAGGCCTTCATTGTGATCAAATCCACGATCCCGGTAGGATATACGCAGCATATCCGGGAGAAGACCGGGAACCGGAATATTCTGTTCAGTCCGGAGTTTCTGCGGGAATCGAAGGCATTATACGACAACCTGTATCCGTCCCGAATCATTGTGGGAACAGATACAAAAGATAAACGGCTGACAGAGGCTGCCCATATATTTGCGGAGCGGCTCAGACAGGGAGCGCTAAAGGAAAATATTGAAACATTATACATGGGCTTTACGGAAGCAGAAGCAGTGAAACTCTTTGCCAATACATACTTGGCGTTAAGGGTTTCTTTTTTTAATGAGTTGGATACCTATGCGGAAGTGAAGGGATTGGATACGAGGGCGATTATAGACGGCGTATGCCTTGATCCGCGGATCGGTTCCCATTACAACAATCCATCTTTTGGCTATGGCGGGTATTGCCTGCCGAAGGATACGAAACAGCTGCTGGCAAATTACGCGGATGTGCCGGAGAACCTGATTCAGGCTATTGTGGAGAGCAACCGAACGCGGAAGGATTTCATAGCGGACCGGGTGCTGGAGAAGGCAGGATATTACACGGCAAGCAGTCAGTGGGATGCTTCAAAGGAGAAGGAAATCGTGATCGGCATTTACCGTTTGACGATGAAAAGCAATTCGGATAACTTCCGGCAGAGTTCAATCCAGGGAGTGATGAAGCGGATCAAAGCCAAGGGAGCGGCGGTGATTATCTATGAGCCAACGCTGCCGGAGGGGAGCAGCTTCTTTGGCAGCAGGGTGGTAAATAATTTGGAAGAGTTTAAGCGGCAGTCACAAGCGATTGTTGCGAACCGGTATGATGCATGTCTGGATGATGTGAAAGAAAAAGTATATACCAGGGATTTATTTAGAAGGGATTAGTATGTGGGTATAGACAGCTGTGTGAAATATTAGAAAATGGAGAAGAATCAATAGCTTTTGAAGAAGTACCACAAGAGAAGTGGAGCAGAATCTTAATGAATTATGATAAGATTATTCTTGGCGCGGGGTTATATGGTTTTTATTCGGCCTTATTCTGTGGGATTAAAGGACAGAGAATATTAGTGCTGGAGTATGATTCATCAGCCTTTGGTCGCGCGACATTTATCAATCAGGCCCGTGTCCATCAGGGTTATCATTATCCGCGCTCACTGTCAACAGCGATGAAGTCAGCCGGATATTTTGAGCGTTTTAACCGAGATTACGGTTTCTGTATCAACCGGGAGTTTGAACAGGTTTACGCCACATCCAGTACCTATTCCTGGTCCAGTGGGGAGCAGTTCAAACAGTTCTGCAGGGCTGCGGACATCCCCTGTGAGGAACTCCACCCGGGCCGTTTTTTCAAATCCGGCATGTGCGATGGGGCGTTCCTGACCAGGGAGTATACCTACGATGCCATGATCCTGCGGGAATATTTCCTCGACAGGCTGGCACAGATGAAGAACGTGGAGATCCGCTATGGCGTCCGGATCCGGGAGATCCATAAGCTGCAGGATCGCTATGAAGTAGTTTTGAAAGATGGAACGTCATACAGCGCCCCATTCTTTCTGAACGCTGCCTACGCATCCACGAACCAGATCCTGGATATGCTGGGATACGAGAAATTTAAGATCAAGTACGAACTGTGCGAGATCATCCTCTGTGAGGTAAATGATACTTTAAGTAAATACGGTTTCACCGTTATGGACGGCCCGTTCTTCTCCATCATGCCCTTTGGGAAGACCGGGCTGCATTCTTTGACGTCGGTGACCTTTACGCCCCATGCCACAAGCTATGATCCTGTACCGACATTTGAATGTCAGCGGATGAGTTCGGGGGGGTGCTCTCCTGAAAGACTGGGCAACTGCAACGTTTGTCCAGCAAAGCCGGAAACGGCCTTTCCCTACATGGCGAACCTGGCCAGAAAGTACCTGAAAGATGAGTATGGTTTTACCTATCGTCAGTCCCTGTTCTCCATGAAACCGATCCTGATGAGTTCGGAGATCGATGACTCGCGGCCGACCGTGGTGCGGGTGTATTCCAGGAAGCCGACGTTTGTCAGCGTGTTATCCGGAAAGATCAATACGGTATACGACATGGATGAGGTACTTGATGATGAATAAAGAGAAGAACTTTGTATCAGCCGTGGTCTACGTGCATAACGCTGGAAGCCGGATCGGGGAATTCCTCGGGGAACTTATAGGAACGCTGGAAGGCAATTTCGAGCATTCGGAGGTCATCTGCGTGAATGACTGCTCGGATGACGGCAGCGTGGAGGAGATCCGGGAGGCAAGCCGCTCTGCTGTCCATACAGGGGTATCCATACTGAACATGAGTTACTTCCATGGGCTGGAGCTGGCCATGAATGCCGGCAGGGATCTGGCGATCGGTGATCTTGTGTTTGAGTTTGATGACATATCTCCGGGCTATGGGACGGATGAGATCATGGGGGTCTACCGGCGGGCTTTGGAGGGATATGATGTAGTGAGCGCTGTGCCTGACGGAGGACAGCGCTTTTCTTCGCGGATGTTTTACAAGATCTTTGACCGGTTCACGGACCTGTCCTACCAGATGCGGACGGAGAGCTTCCGGATCCTGAGCAGGCGCGTGATCAACCGGATCGGCAGCATGAACCGCGCGGTGCCCTACCGGAAGGCGGTCTACGCCAACTGTGGACTGAGGACGGATCAGGTCGTGTATCAGGCAGGGGAGCGCAGCAGAAAACTGGACAGGACGGAGAGGAGATACCGGGGCAGATTAGCTGTGGACGCGCTGATCATGTTCACGGACCTGGGGTATCGGTTCTCCATCGCCATGACGCTGTTCATGATGCTGGTGGCGGCGTTGATGGTAGTTTATTCCGTAGTCATTTATCTGACCAGAAGTCCTGTGGCTGGCTGGACGACGACGATCCTGTTCCTGTCCGTGGCGTTTTTTGGCCTGTTTGGAACACTGACAGTGATCATAAAGTATCTGCAGCTGCTTCTGGAACTGACCTTTAAAAGGAAACAGTACAGCTTTGAGAGTATCGAGAAGCTGACTAAGTGATTTGGTTATATGCTGGGAATAGAAGCAAAGCAGTTCAGGTAAAAGAAGAGGAAAACATTTAGTGGGAGGCGGATAGATGTCTTTTATATGCATATTTTTTCCAGCTGTAATAATGTGTGGTTTCAGAAGATTGGTGATAAAAGATGTATGCCGAAATCAAGACAATGATTGGATGCATGTGGTGTTCGAATATGCCAGCAGCTGTATACTGTTAAATCTTTTGCTTTGGATTTTTCTGGCGGTGTTTCGGCATAACAGTGAAGGTATATACGATAAGCTGAATATGTTCAGCGTGTTTGCAATCAAATATCTGTTATCAGCGGTTCTGGCAGCAGTATTGCTGCCTGTTTTTGAACGGTTTCTGCGAAAAAGGCTGAAGGTGACCCTTGATATCCAGATGAAACTTCCGCAAGTCTATATCCCAATGGAATTCAAATGGATATCCAGATATGGTATATATATACTGGCTATTGCTGCGATAGGTCTTCATTTTTTCAGAATTTTTGATGATGTTTTTTGGTATGACGAGGTACTTCCAATTATTACGGAACATCTGGGCTGGAGGGAAATGCTGAGGCAGGTTGCTGAGTGGGGGCATACGCCGCTGCATTATATCATCATTTGGGGATTGTGCCGGTTGGTTGGACATTCTGGCCCTTTGCATCATTTTGTATCTTTGTTTCCGTATGTGATTACCGTGTTCACGTCAATGATTTTTGTTCGAAAATGGTTTGGAACAAGAACCGCAGCGATATTAATCCTTTTATCGGCACTTTTAGAAAATGCGGTAAGGTACAATGTGGAAGTCAGGATGTATTCCTGGTGCCAGATGTTTATTTTTTTAGCGTATCTTATGATGTATCAAACGCTTCGCACAAAGAGAACAAAAAATTTTGTTTTTATGATGTTTTACTCTTTGGGGGCAGTGTATAGCCATTATTTTGCGCTTGCACCGATTGGAATATTATATTTGTTTTTGCTGCTTTATATGATCCTGACAGACAGGAGAAGCGCATGGAAAGTCTTTTTTTCAGGCGGAGGGGTATTGGCAATCTTCCTTCCGTGGATGTGGTATGGTTATCATGTGAGAAGACAGCTTGTGGCACATTATGACATTGGAAAGTTGAATTGGGGCACATGCTTTGAATATATTTTTTCATCGAAATATTCATGGCTTTTTCTCCTGATGTTTGCAGGTGTTTTTAGTATGATGATCCTTTGCGAAACAGGTGTATTAAGATTAAGAAAAACGGAAAGGGGGGAAATGCTTGTCAGTATTTATATTAATCCAAAAAAATGGAAACTTTCATATGAATGGGTATGGTGTCTGACGGGTGTTTGCGCAACAATTGGAACAATCATAGCTTCGCAATGGATATCGGAGGTACTGTATCCTATTTTAACTGAACGATATCTGTATCCAGCATTGATTTTGGTATGGTTGGTTTTTGGAATATGTGTATCGAGATGTAAGGCAAAGAAAATACTTACCGTAGTCATGATATTGATTTTCACGCTATCCTGCATCCCTTCATATTTCAAAACTGTTCGGGATGAAAACCATATAAAGAAGGTTATGGACACGACTCTGGAAATCACGGCTGAAATAGGACAAGAGGATTATATTATGACAAATATCAATGCATTAAATTGGCCGACTTTATTATATTATTATCCGGACACCATGCATGTTTTTTTTAGTGATCCAGGGGCGCTGCAATTTAAAGCTGATGTAACAAACTGGTTATTTCTTGGAGAGCCTGTATCAGAAAATATTATTAAGACCTTACAAGAGAAAGGTTATTCTGTGGATGAGGTTGTTTCGAATGGATATGTCGGGACATATAAAGTTTGGATATATAAAGTCGTGAGGGATTGAGCATGATAGGATTGGTTGGCTATACCGGCTTTGTCGGCAGCAACATCTATGCCTGCGGCGGCATTGACGCGGGTTTCAATTCAAAGA
>CANQBN010000010.1 GCA_947588855.1 uncultured Lachnospiraceae bacterium | reverse complement strand
TGATGCCCTGATCATCTCAATTAACCAGACATCGGAAGTGATCTACAGTCAGTCTCTGGCGGCAGTGATCGCGGACGCAATTTTGTATGTGGTCATTTTCCTTCTGACAAAGCATATTCCGCACCCGGCGCCGCTTTTGCTGACCTTTCTGGTTCAGGTTGTTTTGGCGGCAGTGTGGACAGGTGCGGCTAGAAGCTGGTATTTTGCGGTCTTCCCGCCGAAACGGACAGCAGTGATTTACGATAAGAGACCGGGGCTGGAAATACTGGTAAGCGAGTATGGTCTGAGAAGAAAATTTAACATTCTCGTAACGGTCAGTGTGGCAGAGTATCTGAGAAAGCCGAATGATGTCCTGAAAGGGATTGAAGTTGTTTTTCTCAGCGGCATCCACAGTCATGAAAGAAATATTATCCTGAAGCAGTGTATTCAGGAAGGGATCGAAATCTATGTGATACCGAGAATCGGCGACACGATCATGAGCGGCGCAAAGCAGATACATATGCTGCATCTGCCGATCCTGAATGTAGAATGGCAGAACCCGCCGGCAGAGTATTTGATTGTGAAGAGGGCGCTGGACATTGTGATCGCGGGATGCGCACTCGTTGTAGCGTCGCCATTCATGGTGATTACAGCGATTGCTATCAAAGCCACGGACGGCGGGCCGGTATTCTATAAGCAGAAGCGGCTGACGAAGAACGGACAGGAGTTCTATGTGATGAAGTTCCGTTCGATGCGCGTGGATGCGGAAAGGGACGGCGTTGCCCGGCTCTCTGCCGGGGATAACGACGACCGGATCACGCCGGTGGGGCGGATTATCCGCAAATGCAGGATCGACGAGCTTCCGCAGCTGTTTAACATTCTGAAAGGCGACATGACGATCGTAGGGCCGCGGCCGGAACGGCCGGAGATCGCAAAGCAGTACATGGAGGAACTTCCAGAGTTTGCGCTGCGCCTGAAAGGGAAGGCCGGTCTGACCGGTTATGCGCAGGTATACGGAAAGTACAATACGGAGCCGTATGACAAGCTGCAGATGGACCTGATGTATCTGGCGCATCCGAGTATCGTGGAGGATCTGAGGATCATGTTTACAACGGTGAAAATACTTTTCATGCCAGAGAGCACGGAAGGGATTGCTGTGGGGCAGACGACGGCGACGAAGGAGCCGGAGAGGATTTCTGCTATGGCAAATGAAAGTCCCGCGGGAGTATCGGGGGGGTATTGGAAGCGGAGAATAACAGAGGATAGAGGTACGGCTGGGACTCTGGTGGTACCATATGCGGTCATGCTCCATGGAGACTTTCGAATGGAGGTGGCCGCATGAGTGCTATCTGTAAGAGGCCCAATCGGTATGAGCAGTATAAACGTATCGTTAGATTCTTAATTAGCGTGGTCATCCTGTCCTTGGAAATGGTTGCTTACTGGTATGTATGGGTGAACTATTATAACCAGCATATGGAAGTCCCCTACAACCGCACCGGCCACTGGCTGATGGTTGTGGTGTATGGCCTTTTGTTAATTATCTTTAATATCATTTATGGTGGTTGGCGGGTTGGTTACCTGCGAACCAGAAATATGATCTATTCCCAGACCTTAGCCGGCCTGTGTGCCAACTTTATGATCTATCTGCAGATCACGCTGCTGACAAAGCACTTTCAGAATGTGGGGCCTCTGTTGGTGATGACTATAGTGCAGTTTGTAGTCATCAGCATCTGGAGTACGATCAGTACAAGATTATATCGGATCCTCTATCCTTCCAGACGAGTTCTTTTAATATATGGGGAGCATCCGGTAGCAAGTCTGATGGGGAAAATGAATACCAGGAATGATCGGTTCGTGGTGTGCGAAGCGGTACATATCAGCGTGGATAAGGACTGGAACAGCGAGACCGCAGAAACTCAGGAAGAACTAGCGGAAATTGAGCGAAAGATCGGACTGTATGAGGGAGTGGTAATCTGCGATATTCCTTCTCATGTAAGAAACGTCCTCTTAAAATACTGCTATGGGAAATCGGTGCGTACCTATACGACGCCAAAGATCTCTGATATTCTGCTCCGCAGTGCGGAAAAACTGCATCTGTTCGATACGCCGCTGTTGCTGTCAAGAAATGTGGGCCTGACCTTCGATCAGAGGTTCGTGAAGCGGTTGATGGATATCGTGCTGTCGCTGGCGGCACTTATTATCCTGTCGCCAGTGTTCATAATAACAGCCATCGCGATCAAGGCATATGACGGCGGACCGGTATTCTTCCGGCAGAACCGCTGCACGAAGGACGGAAAGGTTTTCTCCATCTGCAAATTTCGCAGCATGATCGTGGACGCGGAGAAAGAGGGGCATTCGATCCCGGCGACAGACCGTGATCCGCGGATCACGCCGGTGGGCCGGATCATCCGCACCACGCGGATCGACGAACTGCCGCAGATTTTGAACATACTGAAGGGTGATATGAGCATTGTCGGGCCTCGTCCAGAGCGGGTGGAACATGTGGAACTATACACGAGGGAGATCCCTGAGTTCCCATACCGGATGAAGGTGAAGGGCGGTTTGACTGGGTACGCGCAGGTGTACGGGAAATATAACACGACAGCGTATGACAAGCTGAAACTGGATCTGATGTATATACAGAATTATTCGGTGCTGTTAGATATTGAGATCATTCTGCAGACGATCAAAGTACTATTCATGAAGGAGAGTACTGAAGGGTTTGAGAAAGAGGTAAGTGCGACAATTGCGAAAACCGTAGAGATATTTGATGGCAGCGGAGAGAAATAAAAAATGAAAGACGAATGGATATATTATTATGGAATTACATGATGCTAGAGAACAAGTAGCATATTCTGTACTTATGTCAGTTTATGTAAATGAGAGAAAAGAATATCTGGAACAAGCTATTTGCAGCATAATGACTCAGACAATACCACCGAACGATTTTGTAATCGTCTGTGATGGACCACTAACCTCTGAACTCGATGCTGTTATCACTGGTTTATCTGATCAGAATCCAGATGTGTTTCAAATTTTGCGATTTGAAAAAAATCAGGGATTAGGAAAGGCTTTAAATGCGGGAATCAAATTATGTAGAAATGAATTAGTGGCACGGATGGATAGTGACGATATTTCCAGACCATATCGCTGTGAAAAGGAATTAGAAATATTTGCAAGATATCCTGAGATTAGTGTAGTAGGGAGCGTTGTTGAAGAGTTTTCCATTTCTCCGGATCATGTAGAAACAATGAGAATAGTACCTGAAAAAAATGAGGATATTATTCGATTCGCAAAAATGAGATGTCCATTTAACCACCCATCTGTGATGTTTAAAAAAAGTGATGTAATAAGTGCGGGAAATTATGCTACTACGCGCTACATTCAGGATTATTATCTTTGGGTTAAGATGTTGATAGCGGGGTATCAAGGATATAACATTCAAGAACCGCTTGTCTGGATGCGTGTGACGGATAATCTGTTTAAGCGTCGTTCTGGTAAATTGTATATGACGATTCAGATCAACTTGTTTAAATATATGATGGATAATCATTTCATTACGTACATACAGTATTTGAAAGCTATAGTAATTCGTGGATGTTCATCAGTGGCGCCAAATTGGCTGCGGAAAATAGCTTTTAGAAAGGTATTGCGGAAAACCTGCGTTTAGAGCAGAAGATTAATCTGGGACTGAACCATCAATATACTTTAATAAAAAAAGAAGTATTTTCTGCTCATGGAGTGAAGAATATCAGTCAGGGGAGATTAACGAAAAATTGAAAATCATGTTTTTTATCCCGCGAATGGGTGGGGGCGGTGCGGAACGTGTTGTTGCCAATCTTTCCAATGAATTTTCCAAGCGAGGACATGAAGTTATTATCTACACGCCCACAGACAGCGTCAGTTTTTATCAATTAGATCCTTCTGTAAAAATCAACGGCGAAGGATATAAGATTTCAAAAAGGCCTCTACTGCGGCCGCTGCAGATGGCAATCAACGGAATTCGTCTTTGGTTTGCCTATTCCAGACGAGTAAGCACAGAGAATCCGGATGCCATTATCTCATTCCTGACAGAAATGAATTGTATCGCTCTGACACATAAAAAGAAAAAGTATAAGTTAGTCGTTTCAGAAAGAAACGACCCGACGAGGTATAGAAAAAGTGTTCAAATAGTGATTAAAAAGTTATACACTAGGGCGGATAACATTGTTTGTCAAAGCGATATAGCGGCTCGCTTTTTTAACGATAATAAGGTAACTGTTATTCCTAATCCAATAGATTGTTCTGTTTTGCCTGAAATATATCGAGAACGAAGAAGAAAAGTTGTTTGCGCAGTAGGACGTCTTTCTCCACAGAAAAATTTTGCCAACTTGATTCAGGCATTCTCCATGCTAGATGAAAAATTTTCAGAGTATACCTTGGAGATTTACGGAGACGGACCTTTGAAAAAAAATTTGCAGGACTTAGTGAAAAAATTAAACCTGCAGTCCAAAGTGTCCTTTATGGGATCCCATAAAGATGTTTTATATAAAATCAATGATACGGCTCTGTTTGTTATGGCCTCTGATTATGAGGGATATCCGAATGCTTTAGCAGAAGCGATGGCTATTGGCTTGCCGGTTATATGTACGGATTTTCATTCGGGGACAGCCAGAGAGCTGATCGAAAATATGAAAAATGGTCTGCTTGTACCGATCAATGATAGCCAGGCGTTGGCGGAATCGATTAAAAAAATATTATTGGATAGCAGTTTAGCTAAAGCAATGTCTGATAATAATTTCGGTATTCGTGAGAAACTTGATGTCTCCAAAATAGCCGATATTTGGATTAATTTGATAAAAAAGTAGATTCTTAAATATTAATACGTGCTTCAATTATTTTGAAAACAATAAATACAGAAGGATATATTATAAAAATGAAGTTATATTCAAATAAAACAGTCCATTCTGCCGATAAAACCACAAAAATGTGGATATTATCGGAAAAAATATTCCTATTCATGATTGCGTATGTAGCTGTTGCACGTGTTTGGTTTGCTTTTGCCGATTCATATTATTCCTTAGCTTTTAATATTTTCAATCGGCTAATGAACTATTTGTGTGTTATTGCTGGTGGCCTTCTTGTTTTAAAGTATACCAGTGCAAGAAAATTGAATAATATAAAATTAAAATTAAGTCTTCTTTCATCAATATATTTTTTGCTTTGCACTTTCTATACGGTAAATGGTGAAAACATCATCACATCGATTTTTGCATTCATTACCTGCTTGATTTATGTACTTTTGCCAGACTCAATGCAAATCCGGATATTTAACATATTTTATAAAATTATTTTATATTCAAGCATATTTTCGTGCTTACTTTATATTGTGTATTTGCTTGGAATCAATATAGGGTTCGAGATTGTGCCATATTATAAAGGGCAAGTTACCTTTGCGCATTATATAAAATGGTCTATATTTGCTATATATGAAAATCAAACGGAATTGCGCTTATGTGGATTATTTAATGAACCTGGGGGACTCGGCACAGTATGCGCTCTGTTGTTCGCTGCAAGATATGATTATATGAAAAAATGGGAGAAAGCGGCGCTCTTGCTCATAGTAGCACTCTCCTTCTCCTTGGCAGGATTTATTCTGGTATTCATATTTATTGCATGTAAAATCATCAGCAAAAATAAGAAGAATATTATTTTCTTTGCTGTATTTGCCTTGATTTTTTTGATCCTTCCATACATTGATTTTGGTGTAGAAAATATAAATGCTTTTTTTGACAGAATCGCTATAACATCAACAGGTTTAGCTGGAGATAATCGCACGAAAGAATGGTTTGATATACCATATAATCAATTTTTAATGTCAAGTGATAAATGGTTCGGGATGGGGGAAGGGTATCAATTCAACAATGATCTTGGCGGTAATTTATCTTATAAAACATATGTTGTACAATATGGCCTTATAGGATATGGTTTGTGGCTTATAGGATGGCTACATTGTGCGCTGAAATTATCTAAGAATAATAAAAAGTGTCTACCATATATACTGATATTCTTCATCTCGCTATATCAAAGACCAGCGGTGATTACTGGCTTGTACGGTTTTGTAATCTTGTTTGGGGGGATAAAATGGATGCAAATGAATTCAAAGTCTTACAATAGACTGATAAATGATCGGTTTAGCAGTGAGGTTAAATTAAATGAAAATTAAAGACTTCATTCGTAATCCCTTCCTATTTTTCCTATCATTAGGTCATCGTGGATTTTTTAAGTGGATCAGCGATGAAAAATATCTGAAAATAGCATATAGAATTCGTATTGGGAAAAAACTGAATCTTGATCATCCCACAACCTTCAATGAAAAACTCCAATGGCTCAAGCTGCACGATCACAATCCCGAGTACACCACGATGGTGGATAAATATACAGCCAAAAAGTGGGCAGCGGATCGGATTGGTGAGCAGTATATCATTCCGACGCTTGGCGTGTGGGAGCATTTTGATGATATTGATTTCGACGCCCTGCCAAATCGCTTTGTTTTGAAATGTACGCATGATTCCGGCGGAATCGTCATCGTTACGGATAAAAAAATTCTCGATCTTTCACAGGCAAGGAAAAAACTGGAACACTGTCTGAAGAATAATTATTATTGGGGCAACCGCGAATGGCCCTACAAAAATGTTCATCCGCGCATTATTGCTGAGCAATACATGGCCGATGAATCCGATGTAGAATTGAAGGACTACAAAATCTTCAATTTCTCAGGAGAGCCTAAGCTTATTCAAGTGGATTATGACCGTTTTGTTGAACACAAACGCAACATCTACACCACCGATTGGCAGTACGTCGAAGCCGCTATTCAGTATCCCACCGATCCGATGCATCAGATTGAGCAGCCGAAAGCGCTGGAGAAAATGCTGGATCTTGCCTGTACGCTGTCGGCGGGGTTCCCACATGTCCGCACGGATTTTTACTGTATTGACGACCGGATATATTTTGGTGAACTGACATTTTATCATGGCTCGGGCTTCGAAACTTTTACTCCGGAAAGTCTCGGTGAAGAAATGGGCAAATGGCTCAAACTTCCTGCGGGGGGTATCTCCTAATTGGTGATTTTGCTGTATTTGCTCTGCGGGAAGAACAGATGTCGGACGGTGCAGAATTGATGGACTACAAGTTCATGTGTTTCAACGGTAAGGTCAAATGTGTTTTCACAGTAACGGAACGTTTTTCAGTGGATGGTCTGAAAGTCACTTTTTTTGATCCCGCGTGGAACCCGTTGCCCTTTGAGCGGCACTATCCCAAAAGCACAAAGACGATGCCGAAGCCTTACCGCCTTGAAAAAATGATCGGATTGGCGGAGAAGCTGTCCGACGGCATCCCTTTTGTGCGAGTTGATTTTTACGAATCCAGCGGGCAGATTTACTTCGGCGAGATGACCTTTTATCCCGGCAGCGGGTTTGAAGAATTTACGCCGGCGGAATGGGATAAAACACTTGGCAGCTGGCTTGATTTGCAGAGAAAAAAGTTTTAGCGCGGTTTTGAAATGCGACATCGGTTTCGGATTTGCAATTCACATCAGAATGGGAATGGAGAAGTTTGCAGAATGATACAGAGGATATGATGAGGAGTGACATTTATGATAAATACAAAATCAGATTTGAGAGAATATATGTTTCAAGATAAAGTGCAACTTGGAATAAACCGAAGATTTCCAAGACCTTTTTCCGATAAAATATGGAGATATGAAATAGTATTAAGAAAATATGAGTATTGGCTTAATAAAAGTACCGGGGGGGTATCTGCTAAGATTATGAGATTATTTTATCACTTTTTACATAGCAGAGGTTCTGCAAAATTGGGAATAAGTATTCCTCCTAATACTTGTGGAAAAGGGCTAAGCATTGCACATGCATCTTGCATTTTTATTAACGCTGCCGCAGAAATCGGAGATAATCTCAGAATACATGAAGGAGTTACCATAGGAGCCTCCGGAGGAAAGGAAGCTGCGAAAATAGGCAATAGTGTTTTCTTAGGAACTGGGTGCAAAATAATAGGTGATGTAAAAATTGCAAGTCACTGCGCGGTTGGTGCAAATGCAGTAGTGGTAAAAGATGTATGTGAAGAAGGAATTACAGTTGCAGGAGTACCAGCCAAAAAAATAAGTGATAACAATTCTGATAGGTTTGTATTTGGAAGATTAAATAAGAATGATTAGCATGGAGAGCGTTTGAGGAGACGGTGAAGTTGTTATGTATGTTGCAGTAGAAGAAACAAACAAACGTGCCTGCATCCCTCAGAGGAATAGTCCATGAAATAAGAGAGCGGTAATTCTTGATTGATCTGCGGGAGAACATCGGCGGCAGTGAATTTCGTGGAAATGCGGACGAAATGAGGGCTAGTGGAGAAAGAGGACTTGTATTGTCTGCAGAGAAGTTTCGGTACGTGAAAAGAACGGAAGAAGCCTTTGCCGATGGCGGAGATATGTCGGACAGTACAGGAACGTCAGGAGTCCTTGATAACGCGGGGGAGAGAGCCGCAGAAGAAGTAACGGAGGTATGAATTGGGAGTGGAGATGAAAATCTTTATAAAATGGGGTGCTCTACAATGCGGTTGATGGAGAACATCCTAGGCAGGAGAAGAACCAAACTTTTTAATTTTTAAAGGAGAATCTTTAATTTACATTTCAAACAATATAGCGGCGGCAGAATAAGGTTTTTGTCGTTCGAAAAAGATGATTAAGGAGTAGTTATGGACTTTTTAACCAACGGAAATATCGCCCTGACAGTAACGTCGTGTTGCTGTTATCCCCAAAAGGAGACACTGTTTCGGCCCGATACAGCTTACCCCGAGTATTATTTCGGCATAGACCACGTTTCCGCGAAGAAAAATGAGGTATACGCCGCCGTGCGGGAATCACTGCATTTGCTTGGCCTCGACGAAGAACATTATGGTACAAGAGGGTGGAATCCGCTTGTAGATTTTGTTAAACCAGGCGATGCTGTTTTGATCAAACCTAACCTCGTTATGGATGTCAATCGGTCGGGCGACGGAACAGACTGCTTGTATACGCAGCCATCCGTAGTTGCTCCTATAGTGGATTATGTGTTGATCGCCTTGCGTGGAAAGGGAAAGATCGTCATTGGTGACGCGCCGATGCAGGAATGTAAATTTGAAAAGCTTATCGATGAAAGCGGATACAAGACTCTCGTGGAATGGTATAGAGTCATGGGCGTTAACATTGAATTGGTTGATTTTCGGGAATTGAAGTCGGATGTTGTCAATGGAATAAGGGTTCAAAAATTCAATGATAACGCTAAGGGTACGGTAATTGACCTTGGCACAGACAGCGAATTTTCCAGCGTGAGCGGAGAGACACTTGGGAAAATGCGAATTACGAACTATGATCCCGATATTTTGAAGAAGCATCATACGGTGGATAGAAACGAATATTATATTTCGGATTATGTCTTGAATGCTGACTGTATTATCAATATGCCCAAACCGAAAACACATCGTAAAGCGGGAGTGACGATTTCCCTCAAAAACATGGTGGGAATCAATGTGCGTAAAGAGTATTTGCCGCACCATACGATGGGATCGACGGCGGAAGGCGGCGATGAATACGCGAAGAAGAATGCAGTACATCAGCTGCGTTCAAGTTTGTGGGACAAACGTAATAAATTGAGTTCGCAGAATCAATTTGTTGAAGCTAGAATCTGCAATTTTATCAGCAAGATATGTTCAGCAATACTAAAAGCTGAGGGGGTAAAATATTCTGAAGGAAGTTGGTGGGGAAATCACACAATCAGCCGCACCATATCTGACTTGAATAAAATACTGTATTATGCTGATAAAAATGGAAAGATGCAGATCACACCTCAGCGAAAAGTGTTGATTGTCGCGGATATGATCGTCAGCGGAGAAAAGGAAGGTCCTGTCATGCCGTCACCCAAGAATGTGGGTGTCATCGCAGCAGGGGTGAATCCGGTATGTTTCGACGAAGCAATTACAATTTTGATGGGCTTTGATCCAGATAAAATTCCCACGTTACAGACTATACGTAAGGTAAAGCGGTGTACGATTGTTGACGCAGAAGCCCAAGCGAATATTTACTCGAATAAAATGGAGTATAACAATCATACCCCTTTGGAACTTAGCGCGGATATAAGATGGGAGTTTGTTCCGACCGAGGGATGGAGGGGATATATCGAAAGGCACTGACACTGCATTTATGCCGGTGGCCGAGCAAAGCGGCTAACAAATTATTAGCTTAGAATGGAGATCATGGTGTGAAGCATAACATAGCGGAATTTATTGGGACGATTTCGGACGGCGGAGCGGAGACTCTTGTTAAAGACTATGCTTTCCTGCTTGATAAAGATATTTTCAATGTCTTCGTGATTGTTTTGCGGCGGACACGAGACGCCGCGAATGACGCGCTGCTTTCTCAGTCTAATGCGGAAATTATCGAAATATTTAAGAGAAATGATTTTTTGTCGAAAGTTATTCAAAAGCTGAATAGATGGTGGTACCTCCCATATCGCTTGGAAAAATTGTTGAAAGAAAGAAATATTGAGGCGCTACATATCCACCTATCCCTTTTGAAATATATCAGTCCAATCAGAAAAAAAATAAAGAATGTAAAGCTATTTTACACGTGCCATAGCGAACCGAAACGTTTTATTGGTAAATCAGTTCCAGCGGAGTATCGTGCAGCTAAGAAGTTAATAAAAGATAATCATCTCCAGCTTATTGCCTTGCATGATGAGATGCGCGAAGAGATTAATTCGATATTTGAAATTGATAATACTGTTGTGATTCGGAATGGAATTGATTTCAATCGATTTAAGGCAATAAAGGAGACAAGAGAAGAAATCCGCAAATCACTGAAAATCCCGCAGGATGCATTTGTTTTAGGGCATATTGGGAGGTTTAGCGATTATAAAAATCATACATTTTTGATTGATGTTTTTTCGGAAGTTTACAAGGAGAATAAAAATGCGTTCCTCTTATTAATTGGCGCGGGAGAGTTGTTAAATAATATCAAAACAAAAATAGATAAATATGGACTCAAAAATCGCGTTATGATTTTATCTCATCGGAGCGATATTCCTCAGCTATTAAGAGCCATGGACGTATTTGTGTTTCCGTCATTATTTGAAGGACTTGGTATTGTCCTGATCGAAGCACAGGCTTTGGGTCTACGTTGTATTGTCTCTGATGTGGTTCCAAAGGAAGCTTTTCAAACGGAATTGGCTGTACCTGTAAGTTTAAATAAGTCACCTGAAAGATGGGCAGAGATAATTCTTGATAATTCAATAAAAGGAACGGTAAATGGAAATATTAATGATTATGATATGAATAAGGAAATCAAACGATTGGAGAAACTGTATTTATCATAAGTAGTATGTATAACAAATTATAGAATTAAAAATTTATAACTTTGATATTTGGAAAGCGTGTATAGCAATGAAGGATAAAATCTTATCAATTATAATACCAGTATACAATGATCCGCGGGTAGAGTATGCAATTAATAGCGTTCTAAATTATAAAAATGAATGTCTTGAGCTTATCGTAATTGATGGAGATTCATCAAACGATACAAAAGAAGTTATCCAAAGTAAGAGAAAAGACTTAGATTATTTTGTTTCTGAAAAAGATAAAAATGTTAGTGATGCTACAAATAAGGGAATCAGGGTAGCATCAGGCAAATGGGTGTTTATTTTAGCTGCGGATGATATTCTGGTTTGTAATCCATTGAAAATATTAGAGAAATATGACGATGGTAATGAAGACATAATATGCGGAAATATTATAGCAAAGGATAAAAATGGATATACATATAGTATGTCGGTTCCAGATTTAGCAAAGCTGGATTATAGGTGTTCAATAAGACATCCAGCTAGTTTCTTTAAAAGAACTTTATATTTTGAGTACGGATTTTACGATGAAACATTGTACTGCGCTGCAGACAGAGAGGCCTTTTTAAGATTTAGAAATAGAGGCGCAAAATTTAAATTTATCTCTGAATTCATCATAATTTTCACCAATTATGGTGGAATAAGTACTGCAAAGAACCCATTCAAATATGGATACAAAGAAGACATGCTAATATCTCTAAAATATGGTATGAACAAGCTTACTGTGACAAAAGACTATATATTGCGTTGCCTGAATTTAATATGTCGAAGAGTAAGAGATAAAGTGTATGATTTATTAAGGATAAAAAGAAAGAATAAGTTTATATCTTATGAAGAGATAGTAACAATACTCAATAGGCAGAATAATAGTATGTTATGAAATAAAAATTTGTAATAAGAGAATAACCATGACATCCACCAAAACCCTTAAAAATAGCATAATCTCTGTTGTCGGTCAGATCCTAACCCTCTTGCTCCAATTTATCAATCGTCGCATATTTGTAATGTTTCTGGACATTGAATACCTCGGCTACCACAGTGTTTTCGGGAACATTTTCTCTATTCTCTCGGTTGCGGAGCTTGGTATCAGTGGAATAATTTCCTTTCACCTCTATCGCGAAATCGTGACGGACAATAAGCAGGAAATCGGTAAACTGATGTACCTATATAAATGGGTATACCGTATAATCGCTGCAGTCGTGACCGTCATGGGATTCGTTGCCTGTATATTTGTTCCATATATCGTTAAAGACTCGACCCGCAGTGTTAGCTATCTTTACATGGTTTACTTTTTGCAGCTTGCGGGCATTGTAGCAGGGTATTTTTTGTCATACAGACGCACGATTTATGCTGCAGATCAAAAGGAATATGTGACCGTTGAGATCGACCTTTTCGCAAATATAATCATGCAGACCGTGCAGATTGTATTGCTTGTAATCTTCAAAAATTATCTGCTGTATCTTGTGATTCAGCTTTCAATTACATTTTTCGCGAATATCCTTATAATGCTGAAATCAAATAAGGATTATCCGTATCTGAAAGAGAAATACTCAATAACCAGAGAGGATATTAACAAGCGGAACATAATTCCTGACGTTAAAAACTTTTTGGTGCATAAGATTTCTTACGCAGTCTATGGCGGTACAGATAATATTGTTATTTCTGCAATTTGTGGAATCAGGTATGTTGCACTTTATGGCAACTATTTGATTCTCCAAAGGAGTGTATTAAATGTCCTGTTTTATAGACTTTTGAATCCAGTCCAGGCAGCAATCGGTAATATCGTCTATAGCGACCGCAGTAAGGAAGATTTATGGAAACAGTTTGAGATATTCGATGTTTTCAGTTACTTCTTTGCAAGCTACATCAGCGCTGGATTTTTGGTATTCTTTCAACCTGCTATACAGGTATGGCTCGGAAGCGATAAATACCTTTTACCGTATTCCTTTGTGATTGTTTTTTCACTGACGGTTTACTTCGGTGCGGTCTGGGAAATCGTATATAAATATCGAAGTGTTTTCGGTAATTACAGGCAAGATAGAAATTGCATGATCCTGTCGGCAATTTTAAATATTATCGTTTCGGTAGCACTTGCAAAACCCCTCGGTGTGACCGGCGTTCAGATTGGGACATTTGTAGCCTTTCTCCCCATTGCTTACGGCAGAATCAGGTTTGTAGTAGGCGGATTTTTTGAGCGGCCGATTAAGAGGTATCTTTTGAAACATGCAGGGCTTTTTGTGGTTGTGCTAGTTGAGGGCGCGGTGGTGTATCTTTTGACAAGAAGTATACCTGTAACACTTATCGGTATACTACAAAGATTCTTAATATGGGGAATTGTGCCACTTGCAATAAACCTGCTTATATATTTCCGCAATCCGCATTTTAAAGATATGTGCGGCTACTTTAAAAAGCTGTTGAAATTCTTTTTGAAAAAATAAAAGCTAAGAAATGAGGTTGCTATATGAAAAAAGTACTAATCACTGGCATTACTGGTCAGGATGGAAGCTATCTTGCCGAATTCTTACTTGAAAAGGGTTACGAGGTTCATGGTATTACCCGCCGCGCGTCTGTCTCAAACACTAATCGAATCGACCATATTAAGGATCAGCTCACGCTTCATGACGGAGATCTGTCGGATAGTTCTTCTCTGATTCGTATAATCGGCGGGGTTCAACCTGATGAGATTTATAACCTTGCCGCGCAGAGCCATGTGCAGGTGTCTTTTGACGTTCCCGAGTATTCTGGCGATGTTGACGCGCTTGGTACACTGAGGATTCTCGAAGCTGTCCGTATACTCGGCTTGACGAAGAAAACAAAGGTCTATCAGGCTTCGACTTCCGAGCTTTATGGTAAGGTTGAGGAGATCCCGCAGACGGAAAACACACCTTTTCATCCATATAGTCCTTACGCAGTTGCGAAACAGTACGGATTTTGGATAACAAAGGAATACCGAGAGGCATATGGGATGTTTGCCTGTAACGGAATTCTTTTCAATCACGAGTCCGAGCGCCGCGGAGAGAATTTTGTCACTCGAAAGATTACGATTGCAGCTGGCCGAATCGCTGAGGGTTTGCAGAATCATCTGGAACTTGGAAATTTAGATTCTCTTCGCGACTGGGGCTACGCAAAAGATTACGTCGAGTGCATGTGGCTCATCATGCAGCAAGACAACCCAGATGATTTTGTGATTGCAACAGGCGTACAGCATACTGTCCGCGACTTCACTGAGCGTGCGTTCGCGGAGAATGGCATACATATTCGTTGGGAAGGGAAAGGTCTTAATGAAAAAGGTTACGATGTGGAGACCGGGAAAATGCTTGTCTGCGTTAACCCTGCATGGTTCCGCCCAACAGATGTGGATAATCTTCTCGGTGACCCGACAAAAGCAAAAACCGTTCTCGGCTGGAATCCCCAGAAAACGAGATATGAAGAACTTGTGAGGATAATGGCGGAGCATGACAGAAAAATGGCAAAGTACGAAAAAAAAGTCTTAAATTCGGAAGGGTGAGAAGAATGGATAAGATCGGGGTGGGCTACGCGTCGGTCACGGAGACCGAAAAGAAATATGTTATGGATGCTCTGGACAGTCAGCGGCTTTCCCAGGGGAAATATGTGGCGAAATTTGAAAAGCTGTTCGCACAGATGCACGGCCATAAATACGGCGTCATGTGCAACAGCGGGACCAGTGCCCTGCACCTTGCCATACTGGCGCTTAAGGAAAAGTATGGATGGGAAGATGACGCAGAGGTACTTGTCCCGGCGATCACATTTATCGCGACGTCAAACGCGGTCCTGCATGCGGGGCTCAAACCTGTATTTGTGGATGTTGATATTCAGTCCTACAACATGGATCCTGGAGAAATAGAGAAACACATCACGGAAAAGACGAGGTGCATCATACCGGTCCACTGTTTCGGCATGCCCTGTGAGATGGACAGGATCAGCGGAACCGCCCAGAAGCACGGGCTCCGGATCATTGAGGACTGCGCGGAGGCGCATTTCGCGAAGATCAACGGCAGGACTGTCGGCAGCTTCAGCGATATCATGGCTTGCAGTACCTATGTGGCGCATACGCTGACGACAGGCGTTGGGGGCGTCATGTGTACGAGCGATACGGAGCTTGCGGAGATACTGCGTTCCCTAGTCGCCCACGGCAGGGCCTGTACCTGTGAACGGTGCGTTGCGTCCGACGGTAACCAGGTATGTCCCAAGAGGCTGAAAACCGACATGGACAGACGGTTCACCTTTGTCCGGCTCGGCTACAGCTACCGGGTGGGCGAACTTGAGGGCGCCTTGGGGCTCGGACAGCTTGAAAGGGTGGATGAGATCATGGGTGCCAGGCACAGGAACGCGGACTATCTTATCAAAGGCCTGGAGCCGGTTGAGAAGTACATCCAGCTTCCGAGGCACACTGAAAATATCGAGCATACATACATGATGTTCCCGATCCTGGTCAGGCCGGAAAGTCCCAGAAGCAAAAATGAGATCGTGAGGTATCTGGAGTCAAAGAATATTGAGACCAGGCCTATGCTGCCGCTTTTGAACCAGCCTATATATAAGGAGATCTTCGGGGACATTGAAAAGGATTATCCGAACGCGGAATATATCGACAACAACGGGTTCTATATTGGCTGCCATCACGGGCTTGGCAAGGAGGAACTGGACCGCGAGATCTCTGTGCTGCTTGGAGCATTTCAAGCGAATGACCACGTCTGAGACTGTAACGGAAACTTTGTATGCAGGTTGTCTGTGAGCGGAAGGGGAGAAGTTATGGATAAAGATTCAAAAATTTACGTAGCCGGCCATCGCGGGATGGTCGGTTCAGCGATCGTGAGAGAGCTTGAACAGCAGGGTTATACAAACATTGTCACCAGAACGCACGGTGAACTCGATCTCTGCAGGCAGGCGGACGTGGAACGATTTTTTGCGGAAGAAAAGCCGGAATATGTCATAGACGCGGCTGCACTGGTTGGGGGGATCAAGGCGAACAGCGAACGCCCGGCGGAGTTTATGTATGTGAACATGCAGATCCAGCAGAACCTGATTTGGGCGGCGTTCGAAAGTGGGGTAAAAAAATTCCTTTTCCTTAGCAGCGCCTGTATGTACCCGAAAGAGTGTCCGCAGCCGATGAAGGAGGAATACCTTCTGACGGGCCTGCCGGAAGTTACGAATGAGGGTTACGCACTTGCGAAGATCTGCGGGAGCCGGCTCTGCAGTTATATAAACCGGGAATACGGCAGGGAGTTTATCTCGGCAATACCGGCGAACTCCTACGGAATAGGGGACAGCTTTGATCCGGAGCATAGCCATGTGATACCGGCCCTTCTAATGAAATATCACAGGGCTAAACAAAACGGCGACAAAAAGGTCGTGCTCTGGGGCACTGGAACTGCGAAGCGGGAGTTCATTAACAACCGGGATATTGCTTCGGCCTGTATCTTTCTTCTTGAGAATTACTCGTCAGCGGAACCGATAAATGTCGGTACGGGTGAGGAAGTCACAATCATGGAACTTTCACAGATGATCAAACGTATAACAGGCTATGAAGGCGATATCGTAACGGATCCGACCAAACCGGATGGAATGATGAGAAGAATCTGTGACAATTCCAGAATCTTTGAACTTGGCTGGAAAGCAGAAGTTTCTCTTGAGGATGGGATAAAGGAGTTGGACAAATTTTATCTTAATTTTGGAGGATTAACCAATGGGAAAAATGACGTTGAGGGATGTAATACTTGAAACAACCAATAAGCATCTTTGCGAGAACAACGGAATGTTGTTCGGTGAATGTGTAAAGGATCCCGGAGGAGTGTCGAATACCATTCCTGTACATAAAAGTGTGATAGATACTCCAATGTCGGAAACGGCGGCAGCGGATTTTGCGATAGGCGCAGCACTTGCTGGTAGGCGTTCAATATATGTCGTGCGGTTTCAGAATTTTCTTCTGATGGGTGCAAGCCCGTTTATTTCGTTCGCTTCTGTCGTCAAGGGAATCTACGGTAAGAGTGCTCCGGTTTTTATCCGCGCGGTAGGCTGTGATAAGCTGGACTGCAACCATGCTGATATGATGCACAGTATGTTTATGCACTTTTCCGGAATAAAAGTCTGTGCACCAATGACTCCGGGTGAATGGCTTGATGCGTGGGAAACATTTATGCGGGAAGATCAGCCGTTTTTTTGCAGCGAACACAGAGACGCCTATAACGAAACGGAAGAAACCGAGGATGAGATTTATGAGGATGCGAAGATAAACCTTTTCGGAATTTCTAAAGCTCGTCAAAGTCTCTTCGAAGCAAAGAGCATTTTGAACGAATGCGGAATAAACGCAAATATATTTCATATTGCATGGCTTAAGCCGTTCAATGCCGAAAAATATATTGATGTATTAAAGAAGACACCATTGGGCCTGGTCACCGATGCAGGACGTGTGATTTGCGGCGCGTCTGAGCATATTGCTTATGAACTCATGCATGCTGTTCCCGGGAGCTTTATCTATGCGAATGGGATTGACGATCTTCCGAAATCAAAAAATCCTAAACGTTATAATGCAGTTCCAGACGCACAGCGCATCGCAGACAAAGCATTGAATATCATAAAAAGCAGGGGGATATAGCATGAAAATTTCAGCTTCTATTTTTGCCACAAATGATCGCCTGCTGGCATATGTTTCTCAGCTAAAGCTTGCAAAGGTGGACTATCTGCATCTTGATTTTTTTCAAAACGGAACTAATAAATTCCGACTTGAAGATATAAATGCGTTGGATTATCTTCAGATTCCTTATGACCTTCACTTGATATATGAAAATATAACACGTGAAAATATAAATCTTCTTAACAATTCCGGAGCAGAGATACTCAGCCTTCAGTGGGAGAATCTAAAGAATGTTGAAGAAACGCTCAGCTTGATGGAACATTTCAGGGGAGATATTGGGTTTGCAGTCACTCCTCATACTGAGCTTGACAAGCTGTGCGAGTATCTTCCGCGCTTGGATCATATTCTTGTAATGTGTAGTGAGCCTGGGGTTTCCGGAGCAAAGTTTATGGAAAATAGCTACGATTTTATAAGCAGTATAAGGAATAAATTCCCGGATATCAAAATACACGTTGATGGCGGAATCGATAATATAAGATGCCGTAAGGTTCTTGAACTGGGCGCGTCGCTCGTCGTATCCGGTTCGTATCTTTTTAACAACCGAAACGATATGCGCTACGCTGTAACTATGCTTAAACACCCTTACAGAAAATATATTCAGGAGGTATAGATGATATGTTATCAGATAAGAAATCCGAGAATGATTTTCAGGAGATAAAGTTATCTGAGGAGGTGATTATTTCTCCGGAAACGTTTGTTATGATGGCTGGACCATGTTCCGCTGAAAGCAGAGATCAGGTCATGAGGACAGCAGACGGACTTGCGGAAATGGGTATACATGTTTTTCGTGCGGGATGCTTCAAGCCAAGAACCGATCCTTATGCTTGGCAGGGAAGCGGTGAAGAGGGCCTGAAATGGCTTGAGGAAGTACGCGAGCAGTATGGCATGACAATCATTAGCGAGGTCTCAAATTATACAAATTTTAGTATTGTTGAAAAATACACAGATATTATACAGATAGGTGCAAAAGCATTATATGATCATTCCCTGCTTATAAACAGTGGGAAATCGAACAAGCCTGTTCTTGTTAAGCGGGGCTTTGGCGCTACGGTAGATGAATACTTGCGCATGGTTGAATATGTTCTTGCAAACGGCAACCCCAATGTAATGCTCTGTGAGCGTGGGATACGAACCTTCGAAACTTCAACGCGTTTTACATATGATCTGTGCGGTGCAGCAGTAATGCAGGCTAAGGCCCGTCTGCCATTGATACTTGATCCGTCACATGCTTCGGGCAATAAAGATTACATTGCAAAGCTTTCGTGGGCGTCGGCAGCGTTTAACTGCGATGGACTTATTATAGAAGTACACTGCGACCCAAGTGCGGCGTTGTGCGATAAAGCGCAGGCACTTTCCCTTGCCGAATATAGGGAAATTCTTACCAAAGTAAAACAATTTGCCGAGATTAACGGCAGAAAAGTAGTCTAAGACGAAAAGGAGAAACGAATATGTTTGAACACGAATTTAAAATTGAAGATCTATGCTCAGGTATGTTTTCCGACAATCTTGACAGGATGGGATTTAAACACCAGATTGCAAGCGGTTTTCAGCGTAATCAAAGACTGACAAGATTTATTGGGCGTGCTAGGACGGTTATGATTGAGCTTAACGGTGCCGCGGATGAAAATCTTTCAACCGGTCTAAAATTTTTTGAGACTCTTGGGAAGGGCGATGTGATTGTCGTGGCGGGCAATGGACCCTATGCTTATTTTGGACAGATGATGTCAAGACTATGTATGCGTCAGGGTATTGAAGGCGTTGTTATTGACGGGATGTCAAGGGATAGTATATTTACAAATGACAATTGTTCACTGCCGATCTATTCAAGGGGTTATACACCTGTTGATATAAAGGGTCGTGGGCAGGTGAAAGCTGTAAATGTTCCGATAATCATAGATGGAATTATAGTGTCTCCGGGCGATCTTGTGTTTGCCGATACGGATGCTGTATGCTTTGTGCCGCGTGCCTGTGAAGACGAGCTTGAAAAAATGGTGCGCAAGGAAATTCAGGAAGAGGAGAAAAGAGTAGCGCTTATTAACAACGGTGCTTCGGTCGACGAAATCCTATCAAGTGTGGATTCATTTTAATGAGGTGACACATATGGAAACAAGAACCGCAGATATACGGGATCTGAATGTTCAGTACGATGCCATTCATAGTTTTCCGAAAGAAAGGATACTCACTGTATTTAAAAATATGGCTCGCCTGAGAAAATTTGAGCAGACGATTCTTGAATGCAACAGTAAGAACAGGGAAACGTTTAAAAATAAAGTAATACATATGGTTACAGGCCAAGAGGTGACTGGCAGTGTCCTTGCGGAAATGTTCCCCCATTATCATTATTTTGCTGGCCATAGATGTGCCGATCTATATTTGGGGCTTGGTGCGTCAACGCAGGAATTGCGTGATGAAATAATGTATCTTGACTCTGGGTGCATGAATGGAACGCAAGGAGCTCAGTTTGCTTATCATAAGGATGGAATAACGATCCATACCAATACGGGATTTATAGGAGAACAGTTGCCTCTTGCCGTTGGATATGCACTTGCGAATGGGCAAAAAACCGTAGCGATATGCGGTGACGGAGCCGCCGAGGAAGACTATGCTCTGCAGGCATATGGTTTTGCTGCAACACATAAGCTTCCCATCTTATTTGTTGTGAACGACAATAACCTGTCTGTCCTCTCTCCTCAGGAAAATAGACGCAGCTGGAGTATTGCGAGACTTGCGGAAGGCTTTGGGCTCGCTTCTGCTGATCTTGCAGATGATCCGTGGACGCTTATGAAGATGTTGAGCGACATGGAAGATCGGCTGCCTGCGTTGGTTAATGTTCGTGTTAACCGCAATTACTGGCATATTGGCTTTGGAATTGATAACCCACCACTATGGGATAGGTATGCGATAGTAAAGCAGCAGATCTCTGAAGCTGGTTACGAGCTAGAAATGTCTGAAATCGAACGGAACGCTGAAATCGAAATGCATGAGCTTTGGAGAGAGTATTTATGAAAATCAAGCTGCTTGTCTTGGATGTGGATGGCACGTTGACGGACGCAAAGGTAATATACGGCTCCGGTAATGCAGAAATAAAGGAGTTCAACACGCGTGACGGTCTTATTATCGGGAAACTTCCTAGGTTAGGTATTAAAGTTGTTATACTTACCGCAAGGGAATGCGAGCCTGTCGCGCGGCGTGCGGCAGAACTTAAATGCGAGGTTATTCAAGGGGCAAAGAACAAAGCCCCGGTTCTGCAAGAAATTGCAGAGAAGAATGGTGTGACGCTTTCGGAAATAGCATATTTTGGCGATGATATAAACGATTATGAAGCAATGTCCCTTTGCGGCTTTAAGGCGTGCCCGGCCAATGCTGTTTCGTTCATAAAAGAAATTTGCGATTACGTTTCTGTTGTTGACGGCGGATATGGAGCGGTTCGTGACTGTGCGGAAGAAATGCTGAAACGTCAGGGAATATACTTAGACTGGCTTTTAATGTTTGGTATTATTTCCGACTAAAACTATTTTTTTCCTGCGATTTATTATGCGCAGTGTAGACAAGATTGATTTTAAGTATCAAACTGAGAAATTGGAGATGGCTATGAATAAAATAAAAACTGAGGATTTTGAAACAATATTGTCGGCATATGGCGATAAATTTGCAAAATTGCGGGGCTGTTCGGTTTTGGTCACCGGAGCTACGGGGATGATCTCTACATATTTGTCAGAGTTTCTTCTCTACATTTCAGACAGCTTGAATATTCAGCTTTTTCTGCAGTGCAGAAATATAAATAAAGCAAAAAAATTGTTTAAGGATTATCTTGATAAGGAAAACTTTCACCTTATGAACTTTGATTTTGAGAATAATGAGATACCTGATATTCGATTTGATTATGTGCTTCATGCCGCAAGTCCCGCGAGTACGTCAGCGTTTGAAAAAGCCCCTGTTGACGTAATCAGTCCAAATGTTATAGGAACATGGTATCTGCTGCAACATGCAAAACGGAAGGGAATTATAAAATTCCTCGTATTTAGTTCAGGCTCGGTCTATGGACAAAGTGAGAAGGGAAAAACCTCTATTGCAGAGGAAGATTATGGGGTAATAGACCCACTTTGGTATAGATCATGTTATGTTGAATCCAAAAGGCTGTCCGAACAGATGGGCATGGCATTCTGGAAGCAATATAATATTCCTTCTTCATTCGTGAGGATTTGTCATACATACGGTCCGACATTTGATCTCGAAAAGGATTTGAGGATTGTTCCACGCATAATTAAACAGATACTGAACGAAGAAGATATCACGATCTATAAAGACCCTAATTCTGTTGCTCAATATACATATGTTGCCGATATAATATCTGCGGTTCTGCTGGTCTTACTGGAGGGAGAATCCGGAGGGGCATATAATGCCTGTGGTGATGATATCGTGAAAATAGACGATGTTATCGACTGGATGGTTCATGCTGATCCGGACATACACTCAAAAATGGTAGAAAAAGAAATAGACGAGAATTATAAATTTGGAAAAAACAGCGGAACATTGTTTCCTAAATTCTCCAATCGTAAATTGACAGAACTCGGCTGGCGTCAGCTCTATACCCCAAAAGATGGCTTTGCAAGGATAGTTAGGTGCTACATGGAAGATAATCAAAAAATCTGCGGGGGGGTAATAACGTAGGCCTAGGAACGGGTGATTTGGATAAAGATCGACCCGATGAAATGGTGGTATTACTGGTGCAGTCAATTTTGTGTGGATACCGATTGATAGATACAGCGTATTCGTATGGAACTGAGAAAATGGTGGGGACGGCATTAAAACTGCTGTTTGACGCTGGAATACCAAGAGACGCAATTTTTGTTCAGACAAAGTACTATCCTGTTATGCCATATAGTGGAAAATCTGTGCGTAAGCAATTTGAAGAAAGCATGGAAAACTTGGGGTTGGACTATTTAGATGCATACCTGATTCACCAGCCAGTTCCAAGATATTCGGAGCTGGAATATACGGAAAGGAATATTTCCGTGTGGAAGGAAATGGAACGCCTGGTTGAAGAGGGAAAGGTAAGGCACATCGGCGTCTCAAACTTCCTCGAAAGGCATATCCTCCAGATCGCTGAGAACTGTAGCATTGCGCCTGAAATAAATCAGCTGGAGATCAATCCCCAGTTCCAGCAGAGAGGTCTTGCGGAGTTCTGCAAAAAGAGGGGTATTTCCGTGCAGAGCTGGGGGCCTCTAACTGTTACAGAGGACAAAGTAAAAACGGTGCTTCAGATGATCGCGGATAAATATGGCGTTTCGTGGGTGCAGGTGGCACTGAAGTGGAATATACAGTCGGGCAATATCCCGGTATGTTTTTCTAAGAATATCCGGCATCTGGCAGAGAATATGGCCTTGGATTTTGAACTGTCGGACAAGGATATGGAAGCAGTGCGGTTATGCAACACTGCCGATGCGCACAGGAAGACATGGTGGTATCCCCGCCAGCAGATGTATTAGAAACAGATGTGGATGGCTGAAAAAATAGGTAAATCCTAAAAGAGAACAATAAGGAGAAGCGTAACAGTAGGGATACGTTATGAACATCATACTTCTTTCCGGGGGCTCAGGCCGGCGCCTGTGGCCCCTTTCCAATGACGTAAGGTCGAAACAGTTCATAAAGATATTCAAAAGGGATGACGGCGTGTATGAGTCCATGGTGCAGCGGGTGTACCGCCAGATCATGAAGACGGACCCGGAAGCAAGAATCACCATAGCGACCGGGAAGGCCCAGGTGTCGTCCATCCATAACCAGCTGGGGATGGACGTGGGGATCAGCGTCGAGCCGTGCAGGCGGGACACGTTCCCGGCCATTGCTCTGGCGGCGGCCTATTTGCGGGATGTTGGCGGAGCCGGTATGGAAGAGCCGGTGGTTATATGCCCGGTTGATCCCCTGGTGGACGACGACTATTTTGAGGCCCTGAAGGAGCTGGGGGAGCTGGCCGGGGAGAGAGAGGCCGGACTCGTCCTGATGGGGATCGAGCCGACATACCCCAGTGAGAAGTACGGGTACATCCTGCCGGAATTCCCGGATCGGGTCAGCCAGGTAAGGACATTCAAGGAGAAACCAGATACAGAGACCGCAAAGAGCTACATTGCCCAGGGGGCGCTGTGGAACGGCGGCGTGTTCGCCTGCCGGATCGGATATGTCCTGGATAAGGCACGCAGCCTGGCGGGGTTTACGGACTACTGGGATTTTTATGCCAGGTACGGGAGGCTGGAAAAGATCTCCTTCGACTACGCGGTCGTGGAGAAGGAACTGGACATCCGGGTAATGCGTTTTGCCGGCCGGTGGAAGGACTTGGGAACCTGGAATACGCTGACGGAGGCGATGGACGAACAGACGGTCGGCAGGGCCGTGGCGGACGAGACCTGTAGCAACACGCATATCATTAACGAGCTGGATATCCCGGTGCTTGCGGCGGGGCTGCATGACGTGGTCATCAGTGCGTCGGCGGAGGGGATCCTGGTCTCGGATAAGGATCGGAGTTCCTACATTAAGCCGTATGTGGACAGGCTGGACCAGCCAGTCATGTTCGCGGACAAGTCTTGGGGGACGTACAGGGTATTGGAGGTCTCGGACGGGAGCCTGACGATCAAGGTGACGCTCGGTGCGGGGCAGCACATGAACTATCACAGCCATCGAAATCGGGACGAGGTATGGGTCGTCACGTCAGGGAGCGGGAGAACCGTAGTGGACGGGATGGAGCAGGAGATACATGCAGGGGACGTGGTGACCATGCAGGCGGGGTGCAGGCATACGGTCATGGCGGTGACGGAGCTTCAGATGATCGAGGTGCAGCTGGGGAAGGACATCAGCGTCCATGATAAACAGAAATATGAACTGGAGGAGCGGGGCTGGGAATGAACGAACCGTTTCTGCTGAGGCCGGCATATAAGGATTACCTGTGGGGAGGCCGCAGGCTGAAGGACGATTTTGGCAAGGACACGGATCTGTCACCGTTAGCGGAGTCGTGGGAGTGCTCGACGCACCCGGATGGAGAGAGCGTTGCTTCCGGCGGAAATCATGACGGGGAAGCGCTTTCACAAGTGATGAAGGAGAACCCGGGATACATGGGGAGGCATCCCCTTTCCTTCGGGCTACCGCCAGGACAGCTCCCGGTGCTTGTGAAGCTGATCGACGCGGCTGCGAGGTTGTCTGTCCAGGTACACCCTTCCGATGATTACGCCCGCGAACATGAAGGCGGCCGTCTGGGAAAGACGGAGATGTGGTACGTGCTCGATGCGGGAAAGGATGCAGAGCTTGCCTACGGCTTCCTGCATGACATGGATCGGGAGCTGCTGGAACGTGCAGCAGGGGACGGTACTCTTCTGAACCACCTGCAGTATATGGGGGTAAAGAAGAATGATGTGTTTTTCCTCCCAGCAGGGACTGTCCATGCGCTTGGGACAGGTACCCTGGTGGCGGAAATTCAGGAAAATTCCAACCTTACTTACCGTCTGTATGACTATGGCAGGAAAGACAGAGAGGGGCGGCAGAGACCACTCCATCTCCGAAGGGCATTGGAAGCGGCAGACTTAAGGGCAGCCGTGCACCCCAGACAGCCGATGCGTGTGCTTCGGTATGAGCCGGGTTTTGCCGCAGAGCTGCTGTGCAGGTGCCGGTATTTCCAGACGGAGAGGATTCTGCTGAACACGGAGCGTGTCCGCAGGATGGCCGCGCTGCAGACCGGGTATGGGACTTTCAATGTGCTGCTCTGCACGAACGGCTGCGGGGTGTTGTACTGGGACGGGGGAATGATTCCGTTCTTTAAAGGCGACAGCATCTTTGTGCCGGCGTCATCGGTCCTGTGCCGCCTGCATGGGAAGGCGCAGATGCTGCGAGTAAGCTGCTGAGAGAGGGATGCGAATCATAAGGTGTGAGAGAAAATGGACTGCATGGAAAGATATAAACAATGGCTGGAAAAGGTGATGTACCCGGAACTAACGGCAGAGCTTGTTGCCATGACGGATGACACGATCCGCGAAGCGTTTAACCGGGACCTGAAGTTCGGTACCGGCGGCCTGAGGGGGATCCTTGGGGCCGGGACTAACCGGATGAACATCTATACGGTGGCCAGGGCGTCGCAGGGGCTGGCGGACTATACCAACAGGCACTGGGAAGTCGGGCAGGGCAGACCGTCCATCGCTGTCAGTTATGACAGCCGGATAAAGTCGGATGTATTTGCCAGGACTGCCACGGCGGCCTTTGCAGCCAACGGGATAAAGGCGTATATCTATCCCCGGCTTATGCCGACCCCGTGCCTGTCATTTGCCGTCAGGCGTATGGGATGCGCGGCAGGCGTGATGATTACCGCCTCGCATAACCCGGCGGAATATAACGGCTACAAGGTCTACGGTTCGGACGGTTGCCAGGTCACAACGGCCGTGGCCAAGGAGATCCAGGATGCTATTGAGGCAGTCGAGGTGTTTGAGAACATATGCTGGGGGAATTTTGACAGAAGCCTGGCTGATGGAAGCATTGAGTATATATCAGATGATATCTGTACGGAATATATCGAAGCAGTAAAAGGAACATCTGTACTATATGGTGATGACGCTGACAAGAGACTGAAGGTCGTATACACGCCCCTGAATGGGACCGGACTGGAACCGGTGATGAGGACGCTGCATGAATCGGGATATGGCAATATCACGGTAGTGAAGGAACAGGAAAAACCGGATGGGAGATTCCCGACCTGCCCGCGCCCGAACCCGGAGGAGCCGGAGACGATGAAACTGGGGCTTAAGTACTGTCGGGAACAGGGAGCCGATCTTCTTCTGGCGACGGATCCGGACTGCGACCGTGTGGGGATTGCGGCAAGGGACGGAAACGGGGAATACCGGTTACTTTCGGCGAATGAGACGGGGGTGCTGCTGTTGGATTTTATCTGCTCGCAGAGGCAGAAGCATGGGGCGCTTGGGAATAAGCCTGTATTCATGAAGACGATCGTGACCACAGACCTGGCGGAACGGGTTGCCATGTATTACGGTCTGCGTACGGTCAATACATTGACAGGATTTAAGTATATCGGGGAGCAGATCGGAAAGTTGGATGATGAAAGGGATTTTGTGTTTGCGTTTGAGGAGTCTTATGGTTACCTATCCGGAACCTACGTAAGGGACAAGGACGGGGTGAATGCGGTACTTCTGATTTGCGACATGGCAGCATTTTATAAAGCCAAAGGGATCAGCCTGCCGGACAGATTGGAGGAGATTTACAGGCAGTTTGGATATTGTCTGACATTTCAGCGATCTAACCCATTCGCTGGTATGGATGGGTTGGAAAAGATGGCAGGGGTTGTAGATTATCTCAGAAATGGAGCAGAGCAGATTGGAGAAATTAGTATTGAGAAGAAGGTAGACTATCTGCAGGGGATAGGAGGGTTGCCAAAGTCGAATGTGCTTAAGCTTGAACTGGAAGATGGAAGCGGGATAATAATCAGACCTTCTGGAACAGAGCCAAAGCTGAAAGTCTATTTTTCTTTGTTTGGGGATAGCCCTGGGGAGATAGAGTGGAAAAGGGAGTATTTAGTAAGAAAAATATATGATGTTATATATGAAATATTTGATAATGCAAAATAGGGGAATAGGGAGTGAAGAGGAAATTTGAAAATATCTGTGGATGATTTGGAATCAGGTACATTCGCTTTTAAGCGCTTCAATGCGGTTCAGTATGAGGAAGTACTTTTTACTGCTGGGAGAATTGCCTGCAGAAATGGAAAATAGGAGATATCTTTCTGTCTCATCCGCATATATTTGTCCAATATGTTCAAATTTATTGATTTATATATCGTCATATGCGGAAATTGATTCTCCTAAAATGATTATAGTCAATTTTGGAGGTATGAAATTGCAAACAATACTTGTGACGGGCGCAGCTGGATTCATCGGTGCAAATCTGGTGTTGAACCTTTTGAAGATGAGCGAACTGGGGATGGTACGGATTATCGGAATTGATAATCTGAATGATTATTATGATGTATCTTTGAAACAGTACCGTTTGAAAGAGATTGAAAGGCTGGCAGATGAAGTGTCGTCTGTTTCCAGTGGTCTCATATGGACGTTTATTCATGGGAGCATAGCGGACAGGACGTTGGCGAATTCTGTATTTCAGGAGTACCGGCCAGATATTGTAGTGAATCTGGCCGCACAGGCTGGTGTCCGTTATTCGATCACGAATCCGGATGCTTATATCGAATCGAACCTGATCGGTTTTTATAACATCCTTGAAGCCTGTCGGCATTCCTATGACGATATACCGCCAGATGGGGGCGATGGAAGCTACTCGGGTGTACAGCATCTTGTTTATGCCTCGTCGTCCTCTGTCTATGGCTCCAATAAGAAAGTTCCTTATTCTACAGAAGACCGCGTGGACAACCCGGTCAGTCTTTATGCGGCGACGAAGAAAAGCAATGAGTTAATGGCGCATGCATATTCAAAGCTTTATAATATTCCATCAACAGGATTGCGATTCTTCACGGTCTATGGCCCGGCGGGCCGTCCGGATATGGCCTATTTCGGTTTTACGGATAAGCTCCTGCGTGGTGAGAAAATTCAGATTTTCAACTATGGGAATTGCATGCGTGATTTTACCTACATCGATGATATTGTAGAGGGAATCCTACGTGTTATGCAAAAGCCCCCAGAGCGCAGAACAGGCGAGGATGGGCTTCCCATTCCACCATATGCTCTTTATAACATCGGCAACAGCCATCCGGAGAATCTCCTGGAATTTGTGTACATCCTGCAGCAAGAGCTGGTTCGGGCCGGTGTACTCCCGACAGATTATGATTTTGAGTCGCATAAAGAACTGGTACCGATGCAGCCAGGGGATGTGCCGGTGACCTATGCGGATACAAGCGCATTGGAGAAGGATTTTGACTTTAAGCCGCATACCAGTCTGCGGGAAGGACTGCGGAGATTTGCGGAATGGTATAAAGAATTCTATTGTACAGACG
>CANQBN010000009.1 GCA_947588855.1 uncultured Lachnospiraceae bacterium | reverse complement strand
GGTCCTCATCCCGGTAGCAGCGGGCGATCTGGAAATACCGGTCGTAACCGGAACACATCAAAAGCTGCTTAAACAGCTGGGGCGACTGAGGAAGAGCGTAGAAAGATCCCGGATGGACGCGGCTGGGCACCAGATAATCCCGGGCGCCCTCCGGCGTGCTCTTGATCAGGGTCGGCGTCTCGATCTCCAGGAAGCCTTCTTCCGCCAGAAACTGCCTGGTCAGGATCGCGATCCTGCTGCGGAACATCAGATTTCTCTGAATATCCGGCCGGCGCAGATCCAGGAACCGGTATTTCAGGCGCAGTTCCTCCTTGGTGCGGGAATTTTCCTCTATATGGAACGGCGGGGTTTCGGATTCCGACAGAATACGGAGCGACTTCGCCCGTACCTCAATGGCTCCGGTGGCCAGGTTTTCATTGACAGCGCCGGAACGGGGCTCTACCCGGCCGGTCACCGCGATCACAAACTCGCTTCTCAATTTCTCCGCCTTGGCAAAGCTTTCGCTTCCGCAGTCGTTTTCTTCAAAGATGATCTGCAGGATGCCGGAACGGTCCCGCAAATCCACAAATATAATTCCGCCTTTATTTCTGCTTTTCTGCACCCAGCCCATAACGGTGACTTCCTGGCCCGCATTCTCCAGGGAAAGCTCCGTACAGCGATGGGAGCGCTTTAATCCTAACATTGATTCCGCCATATATATTCTCCTTGTCCCGGCCCGGAGGCCGAAGTATTCCATGCGTCTTCGCCGTTCTCAGGCGCAAATCATTTCAACGCTTCCCGGTAGAACTCCACAAACTCCGTGTAGCCTTCTTTGGTCAGCTGTTCCTTCTGGAATTTCTTGTTCTTGTTCATCTGGGACACCAGGACCTGGACGCCCTCTTTCCGCTCGGCCATAGCCTGCTTCATAATCTGGGCAAACCGGCTGCTGTCCATGCCTTTTTCTACCAGGTAGGCTTTCCGGGGGGCTGTGTCCTGAACCTTGCCGCCCTGCTCCATCAAAATCGTCACGATCCGCTCGAATCCGATGGAGAACCCGCAGGCCGGAGTATCCACGCCGGTAAATTTGCCGATCATCTTATCATAACGGCCGCCGCCTGCCACGGAAATCCCGAGACCCTCCATGGACACCTCAAAGATCGTTCCTGTATAGTAAGACATGCCGCGAACCAGCGTCGGGTCAAAATACAGACTGAAATCGGTCTCGCTGACCTCCGTCACCGTGTCCATAATATGCGCCAGACCGTCGGTGACGCTGGCGGGCATCACATCCGCCAGAATCTCTCCCAGCTTCCGCACGCCTGCAGCGTCGTTGGTAACACTGGTGAGAAGATCCATGTATTTCTTCACGGAAACTTCATCGTGGCCGTTCTCCGTAAGTTCCGCCGCCACGCCGTCATAACCGATCTTATCCATCTTGTCCAGGGTAATGAACACGGAATCCAGACTGTCCTCGGCAAAACCGCAATAGAGAGCCATGCCCCGCAGGATATTCCGGTCGTTGATCCGCACCTCAAACTGATTATCCGGGCAGATCTTTCCCAGTGCAGTGGTAGTCGCCAGAATCAGCTCGATCTCCGCCATGGAGGATGCATCCCCCAGAATATCGATATCGCACTGGGTAAACTGACGGAAACGTCCTCTCTGGGGCCTGTCCGCCCGCCACACGCTGCCCATCTGCAGCGCCTTAAAGGGCATCGGCAGCTGCGCCGCATTGTTGGAATAATACCGGGCAAGCGGCACCGTCAGATCGTAGCGAAGACCGGTATCCACCAGGTCGTTCTCCTCGGCGGCCGTCTCCAGGTTCAGCTTCTCGCCTCTCTTTAAAATCTTGAAAATCAGTTTCTCATTGTCCCCGCCCTGCTTGCTGATCAGATTCTCGATATGTTCCACACAGGGAGTCTCCATCTGGGTAAATCCAAACCCCCGATAGGTCTCCTTGATCTGGTTCATCACGAAATCCCTCACCTGCATCTCCGCCGGCAGGATATCCCGCATACCGGTCACCGGCTTTTTCTTTAATGCCATAGATATGTCTCCGTTTCTATCTGCTGTCCGGACAGGCCGCTTTCAGGCCGCGCCGTTATCTTAAAAAATGATTATACTATTTTGATTGGTAAATGGCAATCTCTTTTTTCGGAATTGGCAGTCTGTCTTTACGAATTCGGCCCGGTTGCTTGGGTCTGGAACGCCTTATCGAGCATATCATGAATATAGGCCTGCAAACCGCCCTCGGTATCGATGCCATATTTCCGGTTCACGGTGATGTAATACTTCATCATCCTCTCTTTCAGCAAAATTTTGCTGGAAGGAATGCCGTCACCATATCCCTCTCTCGCTTCCACCCAGGGAGCCTCATTATGTGTAATCTTCTCCAATACTTTTCCGCTGTACATGCCAAATGTATTCACAACAAGGTCTATAACCTTCCTCTCGTCGTCTGTCAGCGCATCCTCCGTTCCCTCCAGAAGGGCAAAGCGGGCATCATCTATTGGGTTATATTTAAAATCCCTAAACAGGTCATATACCTCCGGGTAAACCGGCCCGTGAATCCAAGCCCTGCAGTCTTCCGGAAAAATTGGCTTTCCATATAAAGCGGAATAAATGCCCTGGGCAAAATAAAGCAGCTTCTGCAGCATGAGCGGAGTTACTTCCTCCAGCTTTTCAAATATATAAGCAATCCCCCCAAGCATCTTGCCGGAGACTGAAAACAGTTTCTCCATACTGACGGCTGCCGCCATCGCTTTTTTATATGCCGCGTCTGTCAGTTTCTCCCTGTTTTCCGTAAGTTTCCCCTTCATATATACCGGAGATGCCAACGCTGCTTTTATGACATCCGAATATTCTTTGGATGGAACCTGCCCTTCCAGATATCTCGGTATAGTCACCTCTCCAAAGCCCAGTGCCAGAGACAAAGGTGCCTTACCAATCTTATAAATCTTCATAAGCTTTTCAATATCATCAATGGACACGATACCTTCCATTTTTCTGTATTGTTCATCAATTTCCTGAACATTTTTATCAATGAGTCCGGGAATGCTCATTTCTTCACCGCATTCTGCGCATACTGCGACAGTAATCTCAAAAGTGTAATCTTTATCCTTTATATTCTTTACGATGTCTTTCTTCTGCAAGATATACTCGGTCTCTTTTCTGCACTCTATACAGAAATCTCTTCTTACTTTTTCTGCCATGATATTCCCTTCGGAAAGATACTTCTCTATGTCTTTCTTCTTTATATCCAAATACCTTCTCCTCTGCATATCTTATGATGTTATTTTTTATTTTTTCTATCATTATTATAGTATAATGATTGCTTTTTGTCAATATCCGATCATTATTCTCGATTTCATCGTGCAGATTAAAAAATGCTGCGCAATGACCGGAAATCATCCGAATCTCCGATCGTTTGCGCAGCATTTTCAATTTCTGACGTATTCTAACAATTCCTACATATGTAACATTATGCTTTCTTTACTGAAACCGGCCCCAACGTTTTCTTCTCCGCCACCGGCGCGATCAGTACACGCCCCGTCCCCCGATATACATTGACCAGCCCTTCGCCGGATGCCGCAGAGCCTATCAATGTGCTTGTTGTACGCTCCACCGTAAATTCCAGGCTCTTGGACCAGGCAATAGCCATATCGCCGTCAATCCGCAGCACATCTTTCTCAAGATCTACCACAAATAATTCTTCCGCAGGAACCGGGCTCTCCAAAACTACTACTCCTTCTCCCACAAGAGATGTGTTGAAGAGACCTTCTCCTCCCAGAAGAGCGGAAGAAACCGTCGATCGGGCTGTGACTCTCATTTCCACCGTATCATCACAGGCCAAAAACATACCGTCCTCAATCACCATATTGCCGTTCCAGCGCCTTAAATCTTCAAATAAAATATATTTGTAGGTCGGTTCCAGAACCAGGATCCCGTTTCCCGTATAACGAGGCTTAATGGCAGTCTCTCCCGTCACCTTGCTTCCCACAAATTTCTTCATCAGGTCGCCGGCACCTTTTATATTGGTTTCGGCATGCAACTGTCCGATCATCATCTGCATGGCTTTGGCCTGAATAATCACTCCGTTACCGTCCAGTTCTGCAAACACCTGTCTCTTGCGGACATTCATCTGCGATGCGAAATACGCAGTCATTGAATCAGACGGCCGCACAGAAATGTCCTTTTCATATTCAACCAAAGAAAAACAGCCTTCCTTCGCAACAACATTTCTCACGCTGCTGGACTGAAGCATATTTGTTCTTATCATCAATTCGCCTCCTTATCAGTCATCCAGATGCTCAATGGCATAAGAAGCTTCTTCTTTCGTAAATTTTTCTCCATATTCCGAAGCCAGCTGATCCTGTATTGCCGCAGGCGACATATTCATCGTATCCCTATAGGTTTTTGCTTTCGCAAGCGCATTGGCGTTCCAGTCGGCTTCCATATGATCCACTGCGTATTGCGCCTCCTCCTCAGTGAACTTTTCTCCATATTCCGATATCAGCTGATCATATATCCCCCTTTTCGACATATGCATTGTCTCGCTATAATCTTCCGCCTTCTCAAGCGCATTGGCATTCCAGTCAGCTTCCATATGATCCACCGCATACTGCGCAGCCTCTGCTGTGTACTTCTCCCCATACTCTGACACCAACTGATCATAGATTCCCTGCTTCGACATATGCATAAGCTTGCTGTAGCTTTCCGCGCTGAGCAGTGCCGTTAAATATTCTGTCGGAACATTCGGTTCTGTCTCAGCGGCCTCAGCAGTCGTCGTTTCCTCCGAAATCTCCTCTTTTGTTATTTCTTCTTCCGTTTCGGCTTCTGTTTCAATCTGTGTCTCTTCCGCTGCAGCTACCGAAATCTCTTCTGCCGCCTCCGTTGATTCCACGTCTTTTTTCTCCTCGGAGGAACCGGTTTTCGACCCACCGGAAGACGCCGCCCCTACAATGATCAAAATGATGATCAGCCAGAACCACCATTTCTTGTAGATCGGCTTCTTGTTCTTTCCTCCGCAGTGCGGACACGTTTTCGCGCTGGCGGCTATCTCCGCTCCGCAGTGCCGGCATGTTGTCATCTTTTCTTGTTTCATTTTCATAAACCTCCCCTTTTATTTTTCTATAAGTATAACTCTCATTTAACTTATCAGTCAATATTAACTTATTAGTTCCTTATCTTTTCCATCGATTCTGCATATAATAATCAAGGGTGATATGCATGTTGATCGATTACAAGCTGCTTGGGCAGCGTTTGGCAAAATGCAGAAAAGAAAAACGCGTCACACAGGAACAGATGGCTGAATATCTGGATGTTTCTACTGCGTTCATCAGCAAAATTGAATGCGGAAGAACACAGATCAATCTGGAACGGCTGATTCAGATCTGTCATTTCCTGGAAACAGACCCTGCCTATATCCTGCAGGGTACGGATTCCGCCTCGCCTGTCTACATGAACGGCGAATTGTCACAGCTTCTCAGCCAATGTCCCAGAGAAGCCCTTCCTTTGGTTAAAACTATTTTGGAAGATATCATCGCCCATTACAGCCAGGCTTCCTCCGATAAGGCAAAAAAATAGCTGAGGCCGTCACAGAATTGCTGCAGTGAATCTTTCTGTGACAACCTCAGCTTACTATTTTCATGATTCATTTTGGTGTGCTGGCAGCATACATTTTAAATATTTATCGCCGCCTGGGCCAGTACCTGGATCAGGGATACCGACATTTCCCTTAACAAAAGCAGAACAATCAGGGCAAGGGGCCAGACCATACAATATCCTGCCCATCGGATCCATCTTTTTTTATTCTTCAGAAGAGGCATTTTCGCTGCGACACCATGATAGTTCGTATATACCGCCACAGTAAACAACATACTGGCAAGCGTAATAAGCCTGTCCACCCACTGAGCCAGCGGCCGTCCCACATCCGATTCAAACTTCAGAGTAACGCAAAAACAAAAAATGGACAGGTATCCTGTTACAGCCAGGACCATTTTCCACCATATCCCGCTCCTAAAGCCGGGAATAGGCCATATATCGCCGATTCCGCTATGCCTTCTGTTTTCTTCTTCCTCCCCGGGGGCGGTTCTTCCCCGCAGCGAATCCGTCGTTTCCGAATACACTCCCGCAGGGTCCGGGCCCTTCGGGCATACCGCCTGCAGCGCTTTATCCAGTTCCGACGCAGACTGATATCTCCGATCCGGATCCATCTGCGTGCATTTTTTTACAATGGTTCCGCAGATACCATCGGCCATCCGCCTGCTGATGTGCTCTTCTGTCAGAAGATAATTGAACACCACTCCAAGAGCATAGATATCCGTCCTGGCATCCGTCTGGGCAAAACCGAACTGTTCCGGAGCCGCATAGGCCTCTGTCCCGATCAAGTGCGTATCCTGATTCAGACCTTTTTCATACAATCTGGCCGCGTTATAATCGATTAGCTTAACGATACCGTCATGAGAGATCATAATATTGGACAGTTTGACATCACGATGGATCACCGGCGGCTCCTGACCATGCAGACAGACCAGAGCCTCACAGGCCTGACGGACAATTCCCACAGCTTCCTCCTGAGTGAAGGAATGTCCGTTATTGATCCGCTCCTCCAGTGTCTCTCCGTTTATATACTCCTCAATAAGCCAAAGCTTGTCTTCCTTCCGTTCCCATTCGACAATATCAGGGATATGAATATTGCGCAGTCCGGCCACACATTCATACACTGCCATGTTAAATGTCTCAAGACATTTTTTCACATAGACCTTCCCCGTATCCCGGTCAAAGACCAGCCAGATATTCCTGTATTTCCCTATAGGGGTGATTTCCTGATACCGCTCCAGCATATGCTTCCTCTTTATTTCCGTAAATAGTTCCGTTATTCCAACTTCTTCTTGTCAGACGGCTATATTTAGTGTAGCATAAAAAATGGAAATACAAAAGGAGAACACGATATGATGAAAAAAGAAAACGGCGCCGACACCAGGCCGTCTCAACATACAGATTTCAAAACCACCGGCGAACTGCTGCATATCCTGACCGGCACCCATTCGTCCAAAGAGCTGGACACTTATATTGAAACCCACACGCAGCCGGACGGCAGTACGGATTTTGCCTCCTGCTTCCGACATTTTCTCGAAATTCAAGGATTGAAAAAATCCGATATTATCCGCGCGGCACAGCTGGACCGCACCTATGGCTACCAGATACTGAACGGCACCCGTCAGCCGGGCCGCGACAAGATTCTGGCCCTGTGTATCGCCGCCGGGCTTACGCTTCGGGAGACCCAGCGGTGTCTGGAAACTGCCGGAGAGGGTATCCTCTACGCTCGTTCTCCGCGGGATGCCGTTATCATCTATGGAATCGAACACCATATGGATGTGATGCGGATCAATGAACTGCTGGTTGAGAAAAGAGAGCGTATTCTGGAGTAGAATTGAAATATCAATGTCTCATTACAGCGTTGAAATATCGCCCTAATTATGGTAAGATATTAATAGGAACAACCACCTTTCATCCTACATAGATGAGAGATGGTTGTTCCTGATATTATTATATGCATCTTTGCAAGAAATTTCAATACATTTCTAAATATCTTTCCGGCAACGCGAACAGCCTGTTACTGTTCAGAGAGTAACAGCAGCTTCTCTTTTCTTGCGATCATCTCATCCACCCGGTCGATATACTGCTCCACGTTCTTCACCGTCTCCGCCCGCTCGATCCGGTTCTGGCCGGGAATCACCAGCTTGGTGGTCGTGCCGGCGCCGCAGCCCACGATGGTCTGCTGCTCCTCCATGATCAGGATATTGTAAAGACATGCCTTGCCCGACGCAGCGTAGCCTACGTTCTCAAAATTGCCGGCCATATTCTTCTGGCGGTAAAGATAATAGGGCTCCAGACCCATCTCCCGGGCATAGGCGGCCGTCATATCGATGATCTCCTGAGTATTGACAATCTTAAGGTCCTTATAGACCTCTTTCATGGTATTCAGCCGGGCCGCCCGCTTGATGGCCAGAGAGTGAATCGTCAGGCTGTCTGGGGCCAGGGCTTTCACCTGCTCCATGGTAGCCCGCACGTCCTCCATATCCTCTTCCGGAAGTCCCACGATCAGGTCCATGTTGATATTGTCGAAGCCTTCTTCCCGGGCCAGGGCGAATTTCTCCTTCACTTCCTCCACCGTATGGCGGCGGCCGATCAGATCCAGGGTGGCCTGTTTCATAGTCTGGGGATTGATGGAGATTCGGGTAACGCCATGCTTTTTCAGCACACGCAGCTTGTCTCTGGTAATGCTGTCCGGCCGGCCGGCTTCCACCGTAAATTCCCGGGCCCCGTCCACGTCAAATGTGGCCCGCATCTTCGCAAAGAGCCGATCCAGGTCTTCTGCCGAGAGAGAAGTCGGCGTTCCGCCTCCGAAATACACCGTATCCAGATTCCTGCCCGCCAGCTTCTTCGCCACATAGTCCATTTCTTTAAAAAGGGCTTCCAGATACAGGCCTGTCCTGCCCTCCCATTTCCCAATGGGATAAGAAGTGAATGAACAGTAGAGGCAGGTAGTTGGGCAGAAAGGAATCCCTACATACAGACTGTAGCCGTTCTGACAGTCGATGGCTGACAGAAGGCTCCGCTCCCGGTTGGCGATCTCGATGCTCAGATTGATCTTCTCATCACTGGCGAAATAGTTCTCCTTCATGTAACGGAAGATTTCCCGGTCTGTCATTCCCTCCGCCAGCTTGGTCATGGCAATCTTGGTGGGACGGATTCCCGTCAAAGAACCCCAGGGCAGCTGCCTGCCTGTCTCCATCATCAAGAGAGCGTAAAGGCGGCGCTTAATCTTGTTCTTGGCCTCCGTCCGGTCGTCATAATTCAGTTCTATGGGCTGGCCTGCCTGTTCCAGCTCCATCTGCAAAGCCCAGTGTAAGTCCGTAAAGCCATGGAACGTGTAAGTCCCATGGCTGATCAGGTTCAATATATAAGACTTTCGGTCTGGGCTCACCAGGCCCTCCACCGTCAGGCGGACCATGTCGCCGGCCGCTCGGGTTCCCGGATTCCAACCAGCTTCTGCAGCCTTCCAGCTCCCCGGATTTCGACCATTCTCTATGGTCTCCCGATTTCCCGGATTTCGGCTGCTCTCCGCAGTCTTTCGGTCTCCCGTTCTCCGACTGTCCTCCCCTGCATCCCGGTACACAAACTTCTCCCCCGGATAAAAGGCCATCAGAAGTTCCCGGATGTCCTGCTCAAAAGCATAATCATTCAAACTAATCTCAATCATAATTTATCCTGCCTCCCGACATATCAGGCGGCTGTGTCATCTATCTGGCATAATAGGCAACCATATTATGTTTCTTCTCATAACCGATGGTGGTATCTTCTCCATGGCCCGGGTACACCGCTGTCTCATCCGGCAGGGCAAACAGCGTACCGATGACGGAATCCATCAGCTTTGCCATGCTTCCCGTAGGCAGGTCTGTCCGCCCTACGGATTCACAGAACAAAGTGTCGCCGCTGATCAGCAGGTTCTCATCCGCCGCATAGTAACAGACGCTTCCCTCTGTATGCCCCGGCGTAAAGAGCACCTTCCATTTTTCTCCCAGAAGCTCTATGGTCTCTCCGTCCCGAAGCCACCGGTCCGCCTCCAGAGTCTGCTCCTCCCCGCAGGTAGGCGTCAGATTCCACTGAGGATTGGAAAGAAGAGACTGCTCTTTCTCCCCTGCCATCACCGGCACATGGAACGTCCGGCGCACATCGTCCGCCGCCAGAATATGGTCGAAATGGCCGTGAGTCAGAAGAATTGCCTCCGGCTTCAGATGCATCTGCCTGCATCGGTTTATAATAAAGGAGGCGTTGTCTGCCGGGTCCACGATCACGCAGGCCGCCGGCTGTTCTTCCGTCCCCTTCTCTCTGTAAATGATATAGCAGTTGGTATCTACCATTCCAAGCACATTGTTGGCAATCTTTAATTTCTCCATCTTTTCAAGTTCCTTATATAATTCTCCAAATCATCCCGACCTCATAACCGTGCCGACAAGTGATCTCGCCGGTAACTGTACTGACCGCCGTCCCGCCGGCAAACCCGCCCCGCCGCATCAGCCCGTAGTCCTCTCAATATCCAGCACGCCCTCAATCTGCCGCAGCTTCTCCGTCAGCCGGTTCAGCTCCTCAATTCCCGCGATATCAAAAGCCATGACAAAGGTCGCCTTGCCCTGCCGGTTGGTCCTCACGTTAACGGAAGTAATATCAATCTGACGTTCCGTAAAGACCTTGGAGATATCCACCAGCATACCGATCCGATTGTTGGCAAAAATCTGAATCTCCGTAGAATATTTTTCCTTATCGCTGCCATCTGCAGGCTGCTCCCACTCGGCATCGATAAGACGGACTCTCTCTTCCTCCGGAAGATTAATAATATTGACACAATCCGTCCTGTGAATAGACACTCCGCGGCCTCTGGTGACAAATCCCACGATCTCGTCTCCAGGCACAGGACTGCAGCATCTGGAAAAACGGACGGCCACATCATGGATTCCCCGAACCGTAATTCCGCCTTGGGCTCTGCGCATCACAGGAGGCCTGGCGGACATTTCGGCAACGCCCTCCAGAATCTTGGCGTCGGTGACCTCCCGCTTCAGCTTCTTGTCCCGCTCCTCCAGCATCTTATTGATGACCTGGCCCTCCTTCAGACCGCCGTGGCCGATGGAGGCCAGCACCGAATCCCAGTCCTTGAAGGCATACCGCTTCATGACTTTTTCCATGAATTCCGGCTTGTTGATCTCAGTGTAGTTGATCCCCTTAGCCTTGCAGTAACGGTCGATCATCTCTTTTCCGCGGACGATATTGTCTTCCTTCAGCTCCGCCTTGAACCACTGATTGATCTTATTCTTGGCCTGGGTACTCTTGACCAGGGCCAGCCAGTCCCGGCTGGGGCCCTTGGCGTTCTGGGAGGTGATGATCTCGATCTGATCGCCGGTCTGAATCTTGTAATCGATATTTACCAACTTGCCGTTGACTCTGGCACCCACCATCTTGTTGCCCACAGCGCTGTGGATAGCGTAGGCAAAATCAATAGGCGTAGAACCCATGGTCAATGTCTTTACATCGCCTGACGGCGTAAAACAGTAGACGCTGTCGGAGAACAGATCCAGGTCTCCTTTCACCAGATTCAGGAACTCTTTGGAATCGTCGGTGTCCCGCTGCCACTCCAGAATCTGGCGCAGCCAGGACATCTTGGCCGCCTCATCACCCTCTGCCGTGACGCCGCTGCCGCTTTCCTTATACTTCCAGTGAGCTGCGATGCCGTACTCTGCCGTCCGGTGCATCTCATAAGTGCGGATCTGCACCTCGAAGGACTGGCCGGTACTGCCGATGAGCGTCGTATGCAGTGACTGGTACATGTTGGGCTTGGGCATGGCGATATAGTCCTTAAATCTACCGGGAATGGGCTTATACATCTCATGGATGACGCCCAGCGCCGCGTAACAGTCCTTGACCGAATCCACCATGATACGCACGGCAAACAGATCGTAGATCTGATCCAGCGTCTTGTTCTGGTTCACCATCTTCTTGTATATACTGAAGAAGTGCTTGATCCGGCCTCCTACCGTCACTTCAATGCCGGCTTCCTTCATGGTCTTCTCAATCTCGTCCACGATCTCCTGGAGAAACGCTTCCCTGGCGTCTCTGCGCAGGTTCACCTTCTCCACCAGATCATAATATACGTCCGGATGCAGGAATTTCAGCGATAAATCATCCAGTTCGATCTTAATCTTGGAAATACCCAGCCTGTCAGCGATAGGGGCATAAATTTCCAGGGTCTCTCTGGCCTTCTCTTTCTGCTTCTCCGGCCTCCAGAATTTGCCGGTCCGCATATTGTGAAGGCGGTCCGCCAGCTTGATAATAATCACCCGGATATCCTTGGCCATGGCCAGGAACATCTTCCGCAGGTTCTCTGCCTGAATCTCCACCTTATCCATATCCCAGGACAGCTGGGTCAGCTTGGTGACGCCGTCTACCAGGAAAGCCACTTCGGTTCCGAACTCTTTTGTCAGATCATCCAGGGTCATGCCAGTATCTTCCACCACATCATGGAGCAGGCCGGCCTCGATCGTCTCCTTATCCATCTCAAGGTCAGCCAGTATTATGGCAACACAAAGAGGGTGAATGATATACGGTTCACCCGATTTGCGTTTCTGGTCTTTATGGGCGTCTCTGGCAATAAGATATGCCTTCTCCACCTGAGTAATATCATCAGAGGGATGGTACCGACGGATCGTATCGATCAGTTCCTGGTACAGTTCCTCCGGACTGGTAAAAGACGCAGGCGCTTCCAACACCTGTTCCACAGGCTCTTTTTTCGATTCCTGTGTCATTCTGTCACCTTCTCTATCGTAATACTGAAAGGCGGATTTATTTCCCTTCGTATGTAATCAGTGAAGCCACATCATAGCCGGCCAGCTTCTCACGGCCCTTAAGACCCGCCAGTTCCATGACGAAACAAACCTTCACTACCTGGCCGCCCAGCTGCTCGATCATCTTGATGATAGCCTCAATGGTTCCCCCGGTAGCAATCAGATCATCAACAATAACCACCTTCTGCCCAGGCTTAATGGAATCCCTGTGCATCTCAACAACTGCGCTGCCATACTCCAGGTCATACTCCATGCTGATGGTCTCACAGGGCAGTTTGCCTTTCTTACGGACCGGCACAAATCCTTTATGCATAGCATATGCCACCGGCACGCCGAAAATGAACCCACGGGATTCAGGTCCGACCACAATGTCGTACTCCACATCCTTAAGCAAATCAATAATGCCGTCCACAGCAAGCTGCAGTCCATCCGCATCCTGAAGAATCGTAGTTACATCTCTGAAAATGATCCCCGGCTCGGGAAAATCCGGAATACTTCTCACGTAATCTTCGACCTTTTTCATCCTTGTTTCCTCTCTTTACGTTGATGAATAAAAATATGTTACTATCATATCACTTCACATCATTTTGGGCAAGTACCGAGTTATGGGAAATGAAACCGCCCTCCGGAAGCCTCACTTTCTGGGATGAGCTTCCCTGTAGGCCTTTCGTATCGGATCCTGCGCCTTTATATAACCGACATATGCCTGGGTAGTAGTCATATCGGAATGCCCCAGCATAGTCTGTACCGCCTGCAGGTCCGCTCCCCCTCCTATCAGATGCGCAGCAAAAGAATGACGCAGCGTATGAGGGGTGATCTCCGTATCGATACCAGCCTTTTCTCCGTAATGCTTTATGATCTTCCAAAATCCTTGTCTGCTCATGGGGCTGCCGCTGCAATTGACAAACAGGTACGGCGTATCCCTGTCTTTGACAAGAAGTTCTCTGGAGTGGTTCAGATAACGGTCAAGAGCCTGCTTAGCCGTCCTTCCAAACGGTACCGTTCTCTGCTTATATCCATCTCTGCAGGTTACAAACCCAATAGGCAGATTCACATCGTCCACCAGCAGTCCAACCAACTCCGATACCCTCAGGCCTGTGGCGTAAAGAAGCTCAAGCATAGCCTTATCCCGCAGTTCCTTGGGAGTAGAATCTCCCGGCTGCTCCAGAAGGCTTTCCACCTCCTCCACTGTCAGGATACTGGGAATCTTCTTCTCCACTCTGGGCGTCTTTAAAAGCTCTGTCGGATCCTTCCGGATCCGGCTTTCCCGCAGTTCATAGTGAAAAAAGGCCCTCATAGAGGCCATTACCCGGGAAACGGTTGAAGCAGCCTTCCCGGATTTCTCAAGAAAAAGAATATAGGAATTCAAAGCGGTCTTCGTAACCTTCGACACATCGGCAATCCCTCTGCCGTACATGTACTCTGCCATCTGGTGCAAATCCCGCTCATATGAGACCAGCGTATTCCGGGAAGCTTTCCGCTCGCTGTTCATATAATCGATAAATTCCATAATATCCGTGTCCATGAGTCTCTTCCTTCAATCATGCCCAAAAGAGCCTTAATTCAGGGCTTTTCCTATCATTATAGCTACTATTTCCGATAAAATCAAACCTATTTTTCCCACTTTATTCTTATTTTTCCACTAATTTACATAAAAATACAACATATGGAAATCATCGGTTTATCATCTCCCATATGTTGTAAAAAATTACAACCGCCAAAAGCACGGATTTATAAATATCTCAAGAAATATTCCGGCAAAAACTGCCGCCGCCAAAAGCATCCAAAGCCGAAAACGCATCTGTTCGAGTCCTTCTTCCGACTTCAGCGCCAGAACAGTCCAGACCGGCAGATAAAACAGCCAATGCGGCAAAACTATTAAAAGAAAAACAAAAATACCGCTGATTCCATTCTGCAAAGTAACCACAGACAACAAAAAACCGCCTCCCAGACCTCCTGCAAAGACAATTCCCGAAAATCCCAGGGTGGAAAAAGGCGTCATGCCTACCAGCGCTGCCAGACCAAATTCCGTCAGGCGCTTGTGGAGCACATATCTCCAAAGATCCGTTTTCATCCCCTGATCCAAAGCATTGCCTAGCTGCGGCCAAATGGCCGAACCCGCTAATTGTCCTGCAACGCTTCTTCCGCTCATAACCTCCAGCACTTCTGCTCCCAACAGATTAGCAGCCACAGTTCCGGCTGTTACTCCGCAAAAAAGGCACAGACACAGAACATGACCAAAAGATAAACGAAAAAGCCGTCTCATATACTGCCACCCTGTCAGTCATTTTTACAGTATATGAGACAGCCTCTGATAATTATGCTTTCATTTGGGTCCGTATAACTTTGCCGCATAAGTACTGATCGCCGCCGCGGTCTTTCCGTCAGATATCTTTCCCTCGTAAATCAGCTGAAGAAGATCTTTCAATTCCCACGCTTCCACCTGAATATCCTCATCCTCATCGAGATGCTGCCGGGAAGGAATCAGATTTCTCGCCACAAAAATGTCAATAGCCTCATCACAAAAAGCAACCGTAGTGTTCACGCTCATTAAATATTCCAGATTCTCCGAGCGGTATCCCGTCTCTTCTTCCAGTTCCCGGTACGCGCACTCAATCTTAGGCTCTCCCGGTTCATCCAATTTACCTGCTGGAATCTCCAGGGTCTCACGCTCAAGTGCATTGCGGTATTGGCGCACCATCAGGATTCTCCCGTCATCCATAACCGGGAGAACCGCCGCGGCGCCGTCGTGATGGATAAAATCCCAATGAGCCTCATGACCATTGGCGATTACCGTATCTTCATAGATCTTTAAAATGGTCCCCTGATATTTCAGTTCCCTGTTCAGGCGGATTACTTTCTCAGCCATCATTCTTCCTCCATCTTATATATTGTTATCTTATGTATCTTTTCACATTGACAGTCAGTATTTTCATTCAATCATAGCCCCGGTTGAATCCACCCTTCGGCCCAAACCGTCAGGAACTACCGTACTCACCAGCATCTCCCCGCTCTCAGGGTCGCAGTAATAGGACTTTCCATTCCAATCGATCCATCCTGTGACCATATATCCCTTTGAATCAAAGAAATACCACTTTTCATCTATCAGCTGCCAGTTGCTGACCGTATAGGAGCCATCCTGATTTCTGTACCACCAGCGGTCTCCCTCACGGATCCATCCGTAGATATCTTTATAGGCCTGAGCCTGCATTTCAGCCCATTGTCCGGGCCCTGTCATTCCCTGGGGAATAGGACTTTCGTACTGCTGACTGATACCGGCGGCAGCAGCGGCATCAACGACAGACACCCCGGACTCTGCCCACGGGCTCTTTATCTGATGGTCAACGGCATTAATCGCACGTACCCGGCAGCGGTAACTGCCCTCACTGCGCATATAACTTCCAAAATCAAAGCTGCTGCCGGACACGGTCTGCGCCGCTCCTGTCGCTCTGCCGTCCTTATAAAGGCGCAGTTCATAATATACCGCATTGTAAGCTTCACTCCAGGAGCACACAGTCAGCGAATCCCAACGGACTTCCGAGATCTCCCCAACCTGTTTTCGCAGAGACGGAAGCCGCAGAACCAGCCGGCATTCATCATCGTTATAATTCCATTTTTCAACGGATTCAATCTCCGCGCCCTTTAAACGGACATTCGCTCTTTGAAGACTAAATGAATTTCCATCCAGCGCTTTCAGATAAACGGCGACTCTGGGAAGATCCGAAGGTCCCCACTTGTCGGTTTCATTGAGAATCTCCAACTCTCTCACCTCATAATCTTCACTCTGAGGAGTAATAACAATATCTCGATTCCGGCATTCATCTCCTACCTTCAGATCCGCCTCTACCGACAGGGAAACCCTGGTAATGACTCTGTCTGCCAACACGGTCATATGCAGGGCGACAGAACACAATACGGCCGCCGCAATACCTGCGCACATTTTTTGCACCGTTTTCATTCAATCACTCTCCTCCCCGGGAAATATCCGTTTCTTCAAACGCTCTTAATAAAAAGAAGCCCTATAGCAACCTATAAGGCTTCTTCTGATATTGCTCAAACATTATTTTGCCGTAGCCGTCACTCTGGATTCACGAATCACATTAACTCGAATCTCTCCGGGATATGTCATAGTCTCTTCAATCTTCTTGGCAATATCCCTGGCCATCAGCACCATATCATCATCGCTGACCTGCTCCGGCACTACCATGATCCGAACTTCTCGTCCTGCCTGAATCGCAAAGGATTTATCAACTCCCTTGAAGGAATCAGTAATCTCCTCCAACTGCTTCATCCTGTTGGTATATGCCTCCAGGGTCTCCCTCCTGGCACCGGGACGCGCCGCCGATATGGTATCCGCCGCCTGCACAATACAGGCAATCAGACTCTCCGGCTCCACTTCGCCGTGATGGGCTTCTACTGAATTCACCACAATCGCAGATTCTTTATACTTTCTGCACAGGTCGGCACCCAGTTTCACGTGAGAGCCTTCCACCTCATGGTCAATGGATTTTCCGATGTCATGCAGCAATCCGGCTCTCTTTGCCAACCGGACGTCCACTCCAATCTCAGCTGCCAGAAGTCCGGCAAGCTGCGCCACTTCAATAGAATGCTTCAATGCATTCTGTCCGTAACTGGTACGGAATTTCATCTTTCCAAGAAGCTTCACCAGTTCCGGATGAATTCCGTGGATACCAACCTCAAGAACAGCTGCCTCGCCGTCCTCTCTCATGTTCATCTCCACTTCCTTCTGTGCTTTCTCCACCATCTCTTCAATTCTGGCCGGGTGGATACGGCCATCTACAATCAGACGCTCCAAAGCAATTCTCGCAATCTCACGTCTGACAGGATCAAATCCGGACAGTACTACCGCCTCCGGAGTATCGTCGATAATCAATTCGACACCAGTCATCGTCTCAAGAGTTCTGATATTGCGTCCCTCACGCCCAATGATACGGCCCTTCATCTCGTCACTTGGAAGCTGAACTACGGATACTGTAGTCTCCGCCACATGGTCTGCCGCGCATCTCTGAATAGCGGTGACAATATACTCCTTCGCCTTCTTATTGGCCTCTTCCTTGGCCTTTGCCTCCAGCTCCTTAACCTTCTTTGCCGCATCATGCTTCACATCTTCCTCAATCAATTGCAGCAGGTAGTCCTTCGCCTGCTCTGTTGTCATAGCGGAAATGCGTTCCAACTCCTGCAGCTGCTTCTTACGAAGCTCATCAACCTCGGCCATCTTCTTTGACAGATTTTCTTCACGGGCCGTCAGGCTTGTCTCTCTGCGTTCCAGAGTCTCTGACTTCTTGTCCAGATTCTCTTCCTTGCTAAGTACACGTCTTTCGTATCTTTGAAGCTCTGCCCTGCGTTCCCTGGTCTCTCTGTCCAGTTCATTCTTGGTTCGAATGGACTCTTCCTTGGCTTCCAGGAGAGCTTCTCGCTTCTTTGTCTCTGCGGTCTTTAATGCTTCATCTATAATCTCTCTTGACTTCTCTTCCGCACTGCCGATCTTACTCTCGTAAGATTTTTTTCGGTGTGCGACCGCCAATACCCATGTAACAGGCGCTACAATAACGATTGTAAGCAAAATAGGTATCACATATGACACAGGAGCACCTCCTTATTTAGTTTTCATTGTACGAATATACAACACTTCAATTTTATACTGTTTTGTGCATTATGTCAAGTGTTTTGCCGTTTACAGCGCAGCAGACGGCATCGTAAGAATACCCTCGGCGCATAAGAGCGGCAAACACTTTTTTCTTCTCATCCGGCAGGGCATTATCGGCATCATAATTCTTCCGGAGCAGATATGCCTGAATCTGATCAGCCTCAGCCACTTCCCCCTGATCCAGCAGCTGTGTAATCTGTTCCCGGGAAAGACCTTTTCCCGTAAGTTTCTCCTGAATCCATCTCCGGCTGCGGGTGTGTCCGTGCATTTCTACATAGCGTCTCCCGTACTCCATGTCGTTTATCAGATTATAATCCTTCAGAAACATCAATTCTTCCTGGATGATTGATTCCGGAAAGTATTCCCCCTTCAGCTTTCTGTACATCTCCGCCTCTGTCCGGTCTTTGATCTCCAGAAGACGAAGCGCACCCTCTCGGGCCCTTGTATGAAGAACTTCCTCAATCTCCTCGAACACTTCAGGAGAAATCTCCCCGTCTTCCTCAACGTGATACTCCCGCAATTCATCCTTAGATAAAGCAAAGGCAAAGCCCTCATCTACGAGGACTTTGCTTCTGCGCTTACCCAGGGACACGATCTTCATTACCCGCATGCCGCTTCTCCCGGTCATAATCAATCATGAATCACCCCATCCGCATCCACAACCGGCGCGGCAGGATTCAAGCCATAAACCTCACGGACCTTATTCTCAATCTCCCTGCATACGTCAGGATTATCCTGAAGATATAACTTGGCATTCTCCCGGCCCTGGCCGATTCTCGCTCCCTGATACGCGTACCAGGCTCCGCTCTTCTCCACAATATTTTCCTTCACTGCCAGATCAAGAATATCGCCTTCGCCGGAAATACCCTTTCCAAACATAATATCAAATTCCGCTTCCTTAAACGGCGGCGCTATCTTATTCTTCACAACCTTCACACGGACATGGTTGCCCACAACTTCGCCAGCCTGCTTCAGGCTCTCAGTTCTGCGCACTTCCATCCTGACAGAAGCATAGAACTTCAGCGCCCGGCCGCCGGTAGTCGTCTCAGGATTGCCAAACATGACTCCAATCTTTTCACGAATCTGATTGATGAAAATGACGCTGCAGTTAGACTTGCTGATCACGCCGGTCAGCTTTCTCAAAGCCTGGGACATGAGCCGTGCCTGGAGACCCACATGGGAATCTCCCATCTCTCCATCTATCTCCGCCTTCGGCACTAAAGCAGCTACGGAATCCACAATAATAATATCAATGGCGCCGGAACGGACCATGGTCTCCGTAATTTCCAAAGCCTGCTCTCCGTTGTCCGGCTGGGAAATATACAGATTATCAATATCTACGCCGATATTCTTCGCGTATACCGGATCTAACGCATGTTCGGCATCAATAAATCCCGCAATGCCGCCCCTCTTCTGAACCTCTGCTACCATATGCAGGGCTACCGTGGTCTTTCCACTGGATTCCGGACCGTAAATCTCTATAATACGGCCCTTGGGAATACCTCCCAGTCCCAATGCCAGATCCAGACTCAGAGAGCCTGTAGGAACCGTCTCTATATTCATATTAGCTCCGGAATCGCCAAGTTTCATCACAGAACCTTTCCCATATGCCCTTTCAATCTGTGTCAGAGCCGCATCCAGGGCCCTCATCTTATCTTCTCTATTCATATTTTCCTCCAATCGAACAAATGTTCTTTACGTAATCATAATATATTTTTGTAAAATTGTCAACCGGCAAGTATCATCTCTATCGGGATTATAACAGCTGTTTTTGCAAAACGAAAGGAAAATCTTTATAAAAAGCATAAATTCTTTATAAAAGATCTTAATCTTCCAACAGCTGTTTTATGTTAAGCATTCCCCATCCCTGCTGATTTCTGGGCAGCCCCAAATCTACGGCACGCTCTCTGAGACGGAGTTTTACATCGCGGTTGCTCATCTCCGGATGTTTTTCCAAAAGCAGGGCAATCGCTCCCGCCACAATCGGCGTCGACATGGAAGTACCGCTTTTGGCAGAATACCGACTGGGTTCATTACAACAGCTTATAATTCCGGCTCCCGGCGCAATAATCTCCGGTTTGCAGATACAGGCTCCTGTCGGCCCTCTTCCCGAATAATCCACCATATGCCGGCCCATCACATTCACTTCCTTATGGTCATCTGAGCATCCTACGGTAATCACCTTCCGGCTGATCCCCGGCGTTGTCACGGTCATACGACCCGGTCCGTTGTTCCCCGCCGCCACAACAACCACCAGCCCATCGTCCCAGACAGCATCCACGCCCCGGACAAGAGCAGAATTTTCACTCATATTTTTTCTGGAATAAGAACCTACGGATATATTTACAACGCGTATGCCAAACCGTTCCTTGTTCTCACGAATCCATTTAAGGCCCATCAGCACATCAGAGGCAAAACCTCCTCCTTTATGATCCAGCACTTTCACGGAAATAATATTGCAGCCCGGAGCAATTCCTCTGTATCTGCCGTCTGATGCCCTGCCGTCCCCGCCGATAATAGCCGAAATATGTGTTCCGTGCCCATTGTCATCGTACGGCTCCGTCTGCCGATGAAGCACATCAAAAAACGCCGCTATCCTCTGACCAAAATCCTCATGGGGAAATATTCCTGTATCCAACACCGCCACGCCTATCCCATGACCCGTCAGCCCCAGACACGCCGGCTCCTCACAACAAATTGCCTGTCTTGCCTGGTTCATTTTCTCGCCTTTACAATCATCCCTTTATGATAGAATATTCGCCCATGCAAAATCAGCGCTTCAATTTAAGAATTTCTTCATAATTTATTTAAATAATCTACAATTCTTTTACGAAAGCATGTGTTATACTGAGTTCAGAAATTACGGAAGAACAATCACAATCCTTTCATCCTTTATAATCCTTATCCTTACACGAGAAAACCTGCCGGGCGGCAGGTTTTTTTGGTTGCTGTTTCTTACATTTTTCTTACAAATATTTCTTCATCACATCGCAGAAATCAAAGGTTGCGAAATAGTCTTTGGGTGTCTCCGCCCGGCGGATCATCTCCACATCACCGTTTTCATGGAGCAGAATCTCGGCAGAGCGAAGCTTTCCGTTATAATTGTATCCCATAGAGAAGCCGTGGGCTCCTGTGTCATGGATGACCAGCAGATCTCCCTTGTCAATCCGGGGCAGCATCCGGTCTATGGCAAATTTATCGTTGTTCTCGCACAAAGAACCTACTACATCATACTTGTGGTCGCAGGGCCAGTCCTCCTTGCCCATAACCGTGATATGATGGTAAGCGCCGTACATGGCTGGACGCATCAGATTGGCCGCACAGGCGTCCACGCCGATATACTCCTTATGGGTATGCTTCTCATGAATCGCCTTTGTCACAAGACAACCGTAAGGACCAAGCATATAGCGGCCCAGCTCCGTATAGATGGCGACGTCGCCCATGCCCGCGGGAACCAGGACCTCTTCATAGACCCGCCGTACGCCCTCGCCGATCGCGTAGATATCATTGGGCTCCTGATCCGGCCGGTAAGGAATCCCGATGCCGCCGGACAGATTGATAAATGCGATGTGGACTCCTGTCTCCTTCTGAAGCTTCACAGCCGTCTCAAACAGGACTTTTGCCAGCATGGGGTAATATTCGTTGGTCACCGTGTTGCTGGCCAGGAAAGCGTGAATACCAAAATGCTTCGCGCCTTTCTCCTCCAGTATCTTAAAGGCCTCCGTTATCTGAGGCAGCGTCATGCCGTACTTGGCGTCGCCGGGGTTGTCCATAATCCCATTGCTCATCTGGAACACGCCGCCCGGATTATAGCGGCAGCTGATAGTCTCCGGAATATAACCCAGAGTTTCCTCCACACAGGCAATGTGGGTGATATCGTCCAGATTGATGATTCCGCCCAGCTTCGCGCAGAAAGCAAACTCCTGCGGCGGCGTCTCATTGGAAGAAAACATAATATCATTTCCGGAGAATCCGCAGGCATCCGACATCATAAGTTCCGTCATGGAGGAACAGTCGGTACCGAAACCGCACTCCTTCATGATCTTCAGAATAAACGGATTGGGCGTAGCCTTCACTGCGAAGAATTCCTTAAAACCCGGATTCCAGGCGAACGCCGCCTTAAGCCTCGCCGCATTCTCCCGAATCCCTTTCTCATCATACAGATGAAAGGGCGTGGGATACTTGTCCGTGATCTCCTGAAGCTTTTCCAATGTTACAAATGGTTTCTTTTCCATAATCGTTCTTGCTCCTCTTTTCTGAACTTCCGTGCTTTGTCACAGAACACAGCACGATGTATAAAACCTGCGGACTGCGCCGCGCCTTGCGCTTTGCAGCCGGACCTTCGCAATACAAGCAAAGTGTCACTAGCGCTTTGTTTGCATACTGACGTAATAAAAGGGGCCCGAAATGAGCCACAATTCCCGAACATTGTAACTCACCCGGACCCCTTTGTCCATAACTTTATTCTGATTTCCTATGATATGTTCACCACTCGCATGATGTTGGTATGTATGGCGGGCTGATCTCTCCGGTCATAATTGACCAGACCGGCGGTCACCACCGCAATATCTCCCGACTGGAAGATTCCTTTCTCCTTCAGGTACTCAATGGAGGACTCAATCAAAGCGTCCGTCGAATCAGACCGCATGGCCAGATAGGGCTTCACGCCCCAGTAAATCTGCATCTGGCGGACAGAACCGGCCTTAGGTGACATGCCTACGATCAGCACATCTGATTTCCACTTGGACAGAAGCCTGGCCGTAAATCCGCTGATACTGGGGGCTACAATCGCCCTGGCGCCCAGCACACGGGCCGTAGACACAGAGGAGAAGCACACCGCATTGGATATGCTGGACTTATTGTGAGCCGACACCTCTCTGGTCATAAATGCCGAATAATCCAGGTGGGATTCCGCCTCCTCACAGATTCCGACCATCATCTTCAGAGCCTCCACCGGATACTTGCCGGCAGCAGTCTCTCCCGATAACATGACCACATCCGTCCCCTCCAGCACTGCCTGGGACACGTCCGTCACTTCTGCTCTGGTGGGGCGGGGATTGCGGATCATGGAATCCAGCATCTGGGTGGCCGTAATTACCGGCTTACAGGCTGCGTTGCATTTATCAATAATAGTCTTCTGAACGAAAGGCACCTTCTCGGCAGGAATCTCCACGCCCAGATCGCCTCTTGCAACCATAATGCCGTCGCTGACGCTGATGATCTCATCCAGATTATCCAGGCCCTCCTGATTTTCAATCTTGGAGATGACCATAATCTTAGAATTGTGTTCCTTCAGGATGTTCTTGATCTCCCGAATGGCATCGGCGGAGCGTACAAAGGACGCCGCGATAAAGTCAAATCCCTGCTCAATACCGAAGACGATATCCTCTTTATCCTTATCGGTCAGCGCCGGCAGCTTGATCTTCACACCGGGCACGTTAACTCCTTTCTGTCCGCCCAGCTCGCCGCCGTTTAATACCTGGCAGACGATCTCATCTCCGGATACTTCCTTCACCGACAGCTCTATCAATCCATCATCAATCAGGATCCGGTTGCCGGGGACTACATCCTCCGCCAACCCGGAATAATTGATGTGGCACATCTTCTCATCGCTTTCCACTTCTCTCGTGGTCAAAACATACGTCTGTCCCGCTACCAGACTCACCTTCTTATTATCCTTCAGACGGCCGGTCCGAATCTCCGGTCCCTTGGTGTCCAGAAGAGCCGCCACCGGCACATCCAGTTCCGTGCGAATACTTTTCAGCTGGTCCAGTCTGGCCTTCTGTTCCTCGTGGGTTCCATGGGAGAAATTGAACCTGGCGATATCCATGCCGTACCTCACCAGATCTGTCATCACTTCCCGGCTGTCCGAGGCCGGCCCCATGGTGCAGATAATCTTTGTCTTTTTCATGCTGTATCCTCCTTGTTACATTATATATCGCTCACTGGGAAATCCGCGGTCCCTCCAGCACATGCTGATGGGTATACAAATGATCCTGACAATATTCGTAATTGCCGGCACATTTGGAGCAATAGCGGAACTCCAGATTCTCCCCATCCTTCTCTGTCCGTCCGCACACCGCGCAGCGATGTCTGGTTCCTCCCTGCGGAATGATCTTTGTCTGATTGCGAAACTCCCGCTTGCGCTTAATCTCCTTCGGCGTGTAGCGGCTGAGATTTCTGGTCATCAGGAAAAAAATCAAGAAATTGGCAAGAGACAGCGCAATAGCGCACCGATCTGCCGCTCCTCCCACGATAAATCCGTACAGGAAAAACAAGCCGTCAAAGATAGCAAGCACCTTGGCCTTCACCGGGATCACCATGAACAGCAGAAACTGCAGGTCCGGATATGTGAGGGCAAATGCAAAAAACAGGGACAGGTTCAGATACGTAGTAGTCAGAAGTATCAGCCTTCCGAATACCAGATACCCGATGAGCGCCGCCAGCACATGACCGATCACACCCATGAAAAAATACACGTTAAACCGGAACGCTCCCCATGTCCGCTCAAGATTGGTACCCAGAGAATAGTACAGGGACAGAGCGATTCCGTTGAACAGAATATCCGACAGCATCATCCCCATGGAAGACCCAAGGGGCGACATGGAACCCATAGGCGGGTAAATGATAAACGTAACGATTCTCCAAATCTGGCCATGAAGAATCGCCGCCGGATTCAGACTCAGAAACTGCCAGTAAACCATAGGCATGAATATCTGAATCACAATTCCGATGGCATAGAGAATCATAATGTAATACATCAGATTATGAATGGCATAACGGCTGAACTTCCGCTCAAATTTCTGAAAAAATTTCATGCTTTATATCTGTCCTTTTCATGATAATTCCGCTAAAACATGTTCTTCTTGGAAAAGATAATCGCCACAACGAGAGAAACCAGCGCCGCGATTCCCAGCACGACCCAGAACCCATAGACACTCTCCGCGAAGGGCATTCCATGGGTATTCACATTCATGCCGTAGAAGCTGGCCACCATGGTAGGAATGGACATCACAATAGTCACTGTCGCCAGGAACTTCATGACGATATTCAGGTTGTTGGAAATAACGGAAGCAAACGCATCCATAGTTCCGCTCAGGATCCCGCTGTATATATTGGCCATCTCGATAGCCTGCTTATTCTCGGTAATAACATCTTCCAGAAGTTCCATATCTTCCGGATACTTCTTCACTTTCTCGCTGCGCATAAGCTTCTCCAGCACCATCTCATTGCCCCGAAGAGACGTGGTGAAATACACCAGGCTCTTCTCCAGCTCCAGAAGCTCAATCAGCTCCTGATTCTTCTGAGACTGATGCAGCTTTTCCTCTACCTGATCGCTTTTCTTGTCAATCACACGCAGATACTGCAGATACTGGGAAGCATTCCGGTACAGCACCTGCAGAATAAAGCGGGTCTTCATATACGTATGGAAATCCTTCACGCGGCCGTCCATGAAAGCATCCAGAATAGGCGTCTCTTCCAGGCAGACGGTGATGATTACCTGGTTTGTCGTCACGATGCCAAGAGGAATCGTCACATACCAGTCCTTCCCGCTCCGCTCTTCAATGGAAGGAATATCAACCAGGACCAGTGTATAGTTATCCTCCACTTCGATACGGGACCTCTCTTCCTCATCCAGAGGCGCCCTCAGGTGGTCGGGATCAATATTGTACTGCTTCGCAACAGATAAAATCTCAGTGGCAGTCGGGTCAGTCAACGCAATCCAGGCCCCTGCCTCTGCCTCTTCCTTCTGCCGTACCACTCCATCCTCGGTCATGAAGATCTGAATCATGGCTTCCCCCTCCTCTCGTCTGATGATTCCATTATAAATTCTATGGAATGGTTTGTCAAACGAAACGGAGGATTCCAGTTGTATTCTTTCTTAATTTATGGTAAACTGGCTATCGTATGGTAAACTGATATGTTTATGCATACGTTTACGCAAAGGAGGCAGGGAAAGTTTTCCCGTACTATATGAAAAACTACCTTTCTCTGGGAATCGACATCGGTTCCACTACAGTGAAAGCCGTCATCACCGGTATGACAGAGGCAGGCTCCAATACATATGAGATACTGTTTTCCGACTATGAACGGCATTACGCCAATATTCAGGAAACCCTGGCAGGACTTCTGAAAAAAGCCCGTCAGAAACTGGGCGCTGTCAATCTGCACCCCATGATCACCGGCTCCGGCGGATTAACCCTTTCCAAACATCTGTCCATCCCCTTTGTCCAGGAGGTGGTGGCTGTAGCCGCTGCTCTTCAGAATTACGCCCCTCAGACGGATGTAGCCATCGAGCTGGGCGGTGAAGATGCAAAAATCATTTATTTTAGCGGCGGCATCGACCAGAGGATGAACGGCATCTGCGCCGGCGGCACCGGCTCTTTTATCGACCAGATGGCGTCGCTGCTTCAAACGGATGCCGCAGGTCTCAATGAATTTGCCAAAGGCTATCAGATGATTTATCCCATTGCCGCCCGCTGCGGCGTGTTTGCCAAGTCTGATATCCAGCCCCTGATCAATGAAGGCGCTACCAGCGAAGACTTGTCCGCATCTATCTTCCAGGCGGTGGTCAACCAGACCATCAGCGGCCTGGCCTGCGGCAAGCCCATCCGGGGCAACGTAGCCTTTCTGGGCGGACCGCTTCATTTTCTGCCGGAACTTCGACAGGCTTTTATCCGTACCCTTCACCTGACTGACGAGCAGATTATCGCTCCGGACCATTCTCATCTGTTTGCAGCCCTTGGCGCTGCGATGAACAGCCGGGAAGATGTCATCGTCTCCCTGGACGATATGATCGATCGTTTGGATAATGGTATCCGTATGGCCACAGAGATCAAACGGATGGATCCCCTGTTCGCAGACCAGGCGGAATATGATGAATTTCGGAAACGCCATGGCCATAACAGTGTGAAGACCGCGCCGCTGGCCTCCTACGAAGGCGACTGCTATCTGGGAATCGACGCCGGCTCCACCACCACCAAGGTTGCGCTGGTAGACAAGGACGGTTCCCTTCTCTACGATTTTTACAGCAACAATAACGGAAGTCCCTTGGCCACGGCCATACGCTCCATGCGGGAAATCCGGGCGCTCCTTCCCGAGAAAGCCAGGATCGCCTACTCCTGTTCCACAGGCTACGGCGAGGCCCTTCTCAAATCCGCCCTGATGCTGGACGAGGGTGAGGTGGAGACCATCTCCCACTACTATGCCGCCAAATTTTTTGATCCCCAGGTAGACTGTATCCTGGATATCGGCGGACAGGATATGAAATGTATCAAGATCAAAGACAACAGCGTAGACAGCGTGCTTCTGAACGAAGCATGCTCCTCCGGCTGCGGTTCTTTCATAGAGACCTTTGCCAAATCCCTCAATTACAGCGTAGAAGATTTCGCAAAGGAGGCTTTGTTTGCCCAAAATCCCACGGATCTGGGAAGCCGCTGCACTGTCTTCATGAATTCCAACGTGAAGCAGGCGCAGAAGGAAGGCGCCAGCGTGGCGGATATATCCGCCGGCCTGGCCTACTCCGTCATCAAGAATGCTCTCTACAAGGTCATCAAGCTTACCAGCCCGTCAGATCTGGGTTCCCATGTAGTGGTTCAGGGCGGTACCTTTTACAATGACGCCGTTCTGAGAAGTTTTGAAAAAATTTCCGGCTGCGAGGCGGTTCGTCCGGATATCGCCGGCATCATGGGCGCCTTCGGCGCGGCTCTCATTGCCAGAGAACGTCACGAGGGAAAACAGACCTCCATGATGTCTCTTGATAAGATCATCAACCTGAAATATCAAACTTCCATGGCCCGCTGTAAGGGCTGTACCAACCATTGCGTCCTGACCGTCAACCGGTTTGAAGGCGGACGTCAGTTCATCAGCGGCAACCGCTGTGAGCGGGGATTAGGCAAAGAAAAGACCCGCAAGGAGATCCCCAATCTGTTTGATTACAAATACCACCGGATGTTCGATTACGAGTCTCTCACAGCCGACCAGGCGCCCAGAGGCACCATCGGTATCCCCAGGGTATTGAATTTCTATGAAAATTATCCCTTCTGGGCCACATTTTTCAGGGAGCTGGGCTTCCGCGTCGTGCTGTCGCCCCAGTCCACCCGCAGTATCTATGAACTGGGCATTGAATCCATCCCCAGCGAGTCGGAATGTTATCCGGCCAAACTGGCCCACGGCCATATCTCCTGGCTGATCGCTCAGGGAATCAAGACTATCTTCTATCCCTGCATCCCCTATGAGCGGGATGAGCAGCCGGATGCCGGCAACCACTATAACTGTCCCATGGTTACCTCCTACGCGGAGAATATCAAGAACAATGTGGAAGAACTGAAGGAGAATCGTATCCGGTTCTTGAATCCTTTCATGGCCTTTACCAATGAGGAGATCCTGACGAGACAGCTGGTGGCAGAGTTTATGAAGGAGTTCGGCGGCTCCGCCGAAACAGCGTCTTCTGCGGAAGATGCCTTCCGTTCCACCCAGCCGGCACCTCCGATGACAGAAAATGAGGTCCGCTCCGCCGCCCACACCGCCTGGCAGGAACTCGAACAGGCGCATCTCGACATAGAGAAAAAGGGTGAGGAGACTATTGCCTGGCTGAAAGAGCACAACCGTCACGGCATCGTTCTGGCAGGACGTCCCTACCATGTGGATCCGGAGATTCATCACGGCATCCCGGACATGATCGCCTCCTACGGGATGGCGGTTCTGACGGAGGATTCCATCTCCCATCTGGGAAACGTGGAACGGCCTTTGATCGTCACGGACCAGTGGATGTACCACTCCAGACTTTATGCTGCGGCATCCTACGTAAAAAACTGCGACTGCCTGGATCTGATTCAGCTGAATTCCTTCGGCTGCGGCCTGGACGCCGTGACAACCGATCAGGTCCACGATATCCTGGCTTCCGCAGGAAAGATTTATACCGTACTTAAAATTGATGAGGTGAACAACCTGGGAGCTGCCAGAATCCGCGTCCGCTCTCTGATTGCCGCTCTCCGTGTCCGGGACAAAAACCACTATCAGCGGAAAATAGTGTCCAGCGCCTACAACCGGGTGCTGTTCACTAAAGAGATGAGGAAAGATTATACCATTCTGTGTCCCCAGATGTCGCCGATCCATTTTGATCTTCTGGAACCGGCAGTACGTTCCTTCGGCTACCATGTAGAGGTCCTTCAGAACCACAATCGGTCCGCCGTGGACGTAGGACTGCAATATGTAAACAACGACGCCTGCTATCCATCCCTCATCGTCATCGGCCAGGTCATGGAGGCCCTGCTGTCCGGAAGATACGATCTGGACCACACAGCCATTCTCATGACCCAGACTGGCGGCGGCTGCCGCGCTTCCAACTACATCGGCTTCATCCGCCGCGCCCTGGAGAAAGCAGGCATGTCCCAGATACCGGTCATCTCCCTGAACGCCAACGGCATGGAGACCAATCCGGGATTCCATTACACTCCCAGTTTAATCGTCAAGGCCATGCAGGCGTTGGTGTACGGAGACGTATTTATGCGGGTTCTGTACGGCACACGTCCCTATGAGGCGGAACCGGGAGCTGCCAACCAGCTCCATGAAAAGTGGAAAGCCCGCTGTATTCAGGCTCTGACTAAGCGTTCTCCTTCCATGGTTGAGTTTAACCGAATTGTCCGGGGAATCATCCGGGATTTCGACAATCTTCCCCGGCGGGATGTAAAGAAACCGCGTGTAGGTATTGTGGGAGAAATTCTGGTGAAATTCTCGCCCCTGGCCAACAACCACATCGTGGAACTTCTGGAATCGGAAGGCGCTGAAGCAGTCATGCCGGATTTGATGGACTTCCTGCTGTACTGCTTCTACAACAGCAATTTCAAAGCCGAGAACCTGGGAGGCAAATCCTCCTCCGCCCGGCTGTGCAATATGGTAATTTCCGTGCTGGAATATTTGCGGAAAACTGCCAGAAAAGAACTGGAGAAAAGCGTTCACTTCGCGCCTCAGGCAAAGATTGACCATCTGGCCCATATGGCAGAAGATTTCGTTTCCCTGGGCAACCAGACCGGCGAGGGATGGTTCCTCACCGGCGAGATGCTGGAGCTGATCCAGGACGGTGTCAACAATATCGTCTGCACTCAGCCCTTCGGCTGCCTGCCCAACCACATCGTGGGCAAGGGCGTCATCAAGGAGCTACGGAAGGCTTATCCCCAGTCCAACATCATCGCCGTG